>JAFXTJ010000108.1 GCA_017535945.1 Lachnospiraceae bacterium | reverse complement strand
GAGCATCCGTCCCCTGCATGCAGGCAAGGAGATCCCGGATGAACTCCCTGTTGATGAGAAACATATCCTGGTGCAGATAGACCTTGTATTTCGCGTCACACGAGCGCATGGCCGCATTATAGCCCGCCGTCATGCTCCGCGCGCCGCGGATCTCTTCCACCGTGACATGCATTCCCTCCGGGACATGCAGACGGTCGATGTAATACCGGCACTCCTCCATATACCGCGCATTGTTCGTGCAGACGATAAAGGCGATCCCGGAAGGGTCGGTGTTATGCATAGAGCACCCTCATCAGCTGATCCGTCTCCTCCTGTGGCACACCGTCCAGCCCGCAGATACAGGCCGTGACGATCCTGCTGAAATGTGTCTGCATAAGATATTCTCTGAGCCGGTCCGCCGCCTCCGGTGTCCTCGCGCCAAGATACTCCCGGATCCTGCCGCGCAGCTCTCCGTAGGTCCGGATCAGCGTTCCGCAATCGCTCCGCATGGCTTCCGGCAGATACTCGTGCATCGTCTCGGAATAGTGATCGCTCTCCATCTGTGCGACCCCGAAAACCTCTTCCAGTTCGCACAGATATTCATCCATCGCATCCTGTTCCCTGGCTTCCGCCAGCAGATAGACCGCCTTGACGATCCTATGCTCGCGGTAGAGCCTGTCACATTCCCTCCGGACGGCTTCGGGATCTCTGCGGTCGCAGACGATATCCTCCGCCATATAGCCGCTCACGGACTTCAGGTGGATCAGCGGCGCTTCGACCACGCGCTTCCCGCGCGCGATCTGCTTCCTCACAAACACATGGGAGAGACGTTCCAGAATGAATCCGCAGTCCCGGCGCTGATACAGATCGGTCTTTAACGGGCTTCTCCGGAAAAAAGCATCTGCCATGGGAAATGCCCAGTCGCTGTATTCCGTATACAGAGCCGACTTCATGATGTTCACATTGCTGCCGTGCAGGGTATTTCCCCGAAAGCACTCCATGGCAAAGCCGACATCCTCCGGCGCGTATGTGCGCAGGATCTCCAGGAACAGATCCCAGTCCCCCGCGTGATGGATAGTCCTGTAATCTTCCTCGATGGAAACCTCCGATACCTGCGGGACAGAGGTGATGATATCCGTATCCGCATCGAGATAAGCAGCGATCTCCTCTTCCGTGAGATCAAGCCGCCGCCTGTAATGGGCGATCCCGACATACGGCGTGTCGAGATGCTTTGCAACCCACCACATGGCCGTCCCTTCGCTGTAACGCATATTCCTGTCGGAAATGCTCTCCGGGAAACCGTCATGATCGTTGATCGCACAGGTCCGTTGATCCGTAAGGGCAGCTCCCGCCTGGATCGGCACATCATACGAACTGTGCAATGCTCCCTCTTCTATGGGCTTATCCGCATGACTGGATACAATATAAAGTTTCAGCCTCTCATCCATCTTGCCTGTCCTTCCGACCCGTGATCATTCCGTTTTCACCTTTTTATCTCTCCGGTATTTCTCGATCATCCGCTGCTGCCTCGCATAGAAAGGATAGCCGTGACCGGCGGTGTTCTTCATCGGCGTCATCCAGCCCGCCCCGTAATTGGCCCGGAGCATCTCCCGATATCCCACCGGCACAGGGACCTCGATCATCTCGAAAGGAAGCCTCACTGCATCGTCATACCAGGCAAGCGGTCTCCACCGGTTACGGGCGTATGCCGTCATGTTGCTCAGATTTTCGACCCCGACCGCATCTTCAACGGTATACATCCTCCCCAGCATGGACATGATCCCGCAGACAGACGGGAGGAATCTCTCATCCGTCGGGATCTCCTGTCCGGTCAGCAAACGGATCTGTTCCGCATACTCGGAGAGCATTCCAACCTGCCGCATTCCGTTGCCGATCCTGACCGCGCGCATCAGAACATCGTAGATGATGAGCAGACTCTCCCGCTCCTCTTCATCCCGAGGGACATAGTCGAGCGGATAGACATCGATGATGTCCGTATAGGGGTTCCCGTAAAACTCCGCGGTGATCGCCGCCTCAGCCGGATCATCGCCGGTATCGATGTAGTGACGGTTGTTGATCGCGGAGAGCGGCTGGTCAAACTGGTTCCTGCCGAACAGTCCGACTTTATAGTTCTTCGGGAGTTCCCATTCCAGGATCGTCATGGCCCGGTCATAGTCCTCCCTGAACAAAGAGATATCCAGATCGTCATCCCACGGAACAAATCCCCTGTGGCGCGCCGCGCCCAGTAACGTCCCGTAATCGACATACCACCGGATCCCGTGTCCTGTCAGGATCTCATCGATGGTGGCGATCATCTTGAGTTTCGTCGCCCAGGAACGCTTCATCATCCCGGAGATGACAAAGCCCTCTCTTTCCTCCTCCTGCAGGTAACTCTCCGGTATCCTCGGTTCCAATCAGTTCCCTCCCGGAACGGAGCCTGCTTTCCCCGTCTCGCGGCCGGTCAGAAACACGACCGCCCGGTCTCCGTATCCCTTCGCGTTGTTTTCCTCCACCTGCTTTTGTATCTCATCGATCTGTGCCGGCGTAAAGTACTCGTAGACCAGATCGGTCGATACATCGGGATAATGCACGCCCTGCTGATAGAAATAGCTGACCAGAAACTCCGCCATCGTGGCATTGTACCGGATCTCATCGATGACCAGCCCGCTCCGGTCTGCCAGATAACGGAGGCTGTCCACGGAATGCAGGCAGATATGCCGCGGCGCGTCGATCTGATACCAATGCGCCCCGTAGCGGTCAAACGCCGCATTCGGAAAGACCGGCAGTGTGATCTCAATAGATCCCCCGGGCTTCAGAAGACGCGCGACGCTCTGCATCGTCTCCTGCGGATCCGTGACATGTTCAAAGGAATCCCCCATATGGATATAATCGTAGATATGTTCCCCCTGCATCTCATGAATGGAGCACTTTCTGATGAGGACCCGCTCTCCGTAGCGCAGGTCTTTTTCGATGAACGGATCGCAGCCCCGGCAGTATCCGCAGCCGTCCTCCGCCAGCCGCACAAGCCATTCTCCGCTGCCACAGCCCACGTCCAGGATCCGGAGCATGTTTTTTACCGGCCCCTCATACCGCTTATCCGGTTCCTCCTCCATCCTGTAACTGAAATATCCCTCTCCGTAATAATCTCCGAGATTCTCCGGGATCTCCGCGATCTGCAGACAATTGCAGCCGTCACAGACAAAGTATTCGAATTCCTCCTCTGTCCCCTGCTGCATCTCACGCACCAGATAACTCGCAAAGAGTCCTTCCCGGCCGCAGATCCTGCACCGGTGCGGGTGACGCCCCAGATCCCTTTCCCGGGTATCCGGTCTCAGTTGGATCTTCTTTGCTCCCAATCAGCCACCCTGTCCTGAATACGATCTGCCAGTCTGCGGTATACGACTCTGGAAAAATGGTTCGTACAGCCGGCGAAGCAGTCCTGTCCCGTGATCTCATCCGTGACATTGACCAGCTCCACACCGGGAGTCCCCTCAAAGGTCTCCCGCAGTTTCCCGTTAAGTGCCCGGTAGACCGGCGCATGACCGGCAAATTCCGGGGTGTTCTCCTCTGCTTCGATCTCACTGCCGAGCAGCAGGATGAGCAGTGTCTCTGCGGGAAGCTTCTCCCGCATCCATTTCAGATCACGCGCGGCAAAGACCGGATCCAATCCTCCCTCAAAGACGAAGCGTTCGGAAAAATCCCGAAGCATCTCCTTTGTGAAAGGTACATTGTGATTCGCGCAGGCACCTGTGATGAACCCGTCCTGATCCGCCGGATCCGTCAGGTCAAAATTTCTGCTGCTGAAACAGATCCCGAGGCCGTTCTCCCGGTCACGGTAGACCCCCGAATGTCCGTCGGAGAGGGTACTGAACACCACGGCGCGGTATGGATCGGAAAACATATAGGTGGCAAAATCCGCTTCACTGAGGAAAGGTGTGCGTGCAATGGTCTTTCGGATCTCCTCCACAGGCGTGTGCCAGGCCTCGTAGAGATGAAGGGAACAGTTGCTCCCGACCACGATCCCTCTCTGATCGACAAAGGAAGCCTCCAGTTCCAATTCTTCCGGATGTCTGAAGTAGGGCAGCATGCTGTCGATATCGCAGGGGCCTTTGAGAAGGATCAATCCCTGTACGCCCCCTGTCTGTTCATCGGATGAGGGAAGGATGTCATCTGTTTCCTCCCGGATCCAGTCCACGGCCGCATCCGTCCGTAATGCCACGGCGGTCTCCCCGGCCGCTTTATAGGGCGGCTGCCCGAGTTTGTTCCAGACATATTGCTCGATCCCCATGCCGAGCGCCCGGCAGGAAAACGCAAAATGCAGCAGCGTGTGAGGCGCCTCCCGCTCCATGGCATAAAAGCCGACCTCACCGTAATCCCCGTAATTGTCTCTCGCTGTTACCAGCCCGCACTGATAGCGGTCATCGTTAAGGAGCGCCTCCACCTCCTCTGCCGCGGGACGCACCTTGGTGAAATTGAGCTGATTTGTACGGCTTAAGAGTTCGTGGATCCGTGCAGCCTGCGTCGCACAATCCGGTTCGATCCGGATCCGGATATCGGAAGCACGCAGGAATTCCTCATTGGAACCCGCCTCTTTCCTCTTCTCCGTCTTTTGCTCCAGCACACGGTACCGTTCCAGCCTCGTGTGTGCCGGATCCGATACGGGGAGCGCTTCGATCTCGCGATACAGATCCCCCAGGATCTCCGGCCCCGCTGTCCGGATCCCGGGGCAGGTCTGCTCCGCCTCCGCGCGGTTTGCGGGCTCATCATCCAGAAAAAGCACATTTTCAGGCCTTAAAGCCATATCCGTGAGCATCTGCCGGATCCGCTGCCCCTTGGGCGTCCAGTCAACCGACGGGAAGACGAAGTATTCCCACAGATGGTCAAAGCGTGCGGAGGACAGCTGCTCTCCGGCCGCCTCCAGGTCATTCCTGGAGCAGATCGACTGCACGATCCCCCGGTCGGTACAAAGCCGCACCAGCTCGTTGTTTCGGGGAACCGGTGTCACCTCCTCCTCGCTGAGCACGCCCTGCCACAGCGTATTGTCCAGATCCCAGATGATGAGTTTTACCGATGACGGATCCAATGCCATTTGATTCACCTGTTTCCGTCCGCCTCTTCGGCTTCCGCGCCCCATTTGTCGATGAATTTGAGACGGTTTCTCTCCACCAGTTCCTCCACGCCCGGTCTCTTCGCAAAGCTCTGGCTTCCGGCATGGTAGATGAAACTGCCGCGGCAGACGACCAGGCGATAGCCTTCCCTGCGGATCCTGAGACACAGATCATCGTCCTCGTAGTAACCGGGGGAGAACCGTTCGTCAAAACCGCCCAGTGCATGATATAAACCATGGCGGATCAGCATCGCAAATCCGCTGAGCTTCTTTTTTTCTTCCGGCGGATCGTTCACGGTGCGGTTGTGTTTTGCTCCGTAGGCCATATACTGCTCCGGGAGCGACAGCTCCACCTCCTGCGTCTGGTCTTTGTTGGCATTGTAATTCTGCACGGCACCGGCTGCGCCGATATCCTCTTTTTCATAGAGACTCATCCGGAGCCGGAACAGGGCACCTGCCGGCAGGCGGGTATCGTTGTTGAGCAGAAAGAGATCGGCATCCTCCGGTGCATACTGTGCCGCCGCGTTACACCCGGCGGGGAAGCCCAGATTCTCATCGGACAGGAGCAGCATCATTTCGATATTGCCGTCCTCCGCCTTGTGGGTATCCATGTATTCCTGCAGCCATTTCGGAGAATCATCCGCGGACGCATTGTCCAGGACGATCACGGACACATTTGCGGGATCGCAGTTGTCGGCGATGCTCTCCAGACACTTCTGCGTCAGATATCTCTGGTTGTAGGACAGGATCAGGATGCAGACCCTGCGCACATCGACCGCATACTGCTTGGCAAGCGCCTCCTTCTTCTTTGTCAGACGCGCCTGCTCCGCCTCCTCCGGGGCCAGAAAAGCCGCGTTCTCATAGCACAGATACGCCTGGTCCGCGTTTTTCCCGGTCAGGACATCTCCCATCGCCTCATATTCCCGATAGGTATGTTCCTCCAGATAACGCAGTCTGGCCGGTTTCTCAGGCACGGACACTTTGCCGGCATCCTCCGGGGCCTGTTCACGCTGCTCTTCCCCGGCCGGTTTCGTAACGACCCGCGGCAGATCCCATTTTTCCAGATAGCCTTCGTCAAACTCCGCCTGCACGGCCTCCAGCATCTGTCTTGCGGAGATCTTCTCCTGATAAGCGGGATTATCGAAAAGACCGCGGTGATCCTCGCGGATCGTCATATTTTTCTCAAAGGAAGCCGCCGTGAAATCGCGGGAAAGCCAGTAGTAATCCCGCTCGCTGATCCGGTCGATCTCAAAGAATTCGGCCGCATAGCGGAAAGAATGCCATTCTCTCAGACGATAGGCGCCGGGCGCCGTGAGTGCGACAAACGTCCCGTAGGTCTCAAACTCAGAGAAGCTGTTCTCCAGTAATTTCTCCGGACGGATCGCACACAGGATCTTTTCCCACCAGGTCGTCCCGGGGACCGTATCGTTATCCGTGATCCGCTTCCTGAGTGCCCGCACCAGATCACACCGAAACAGCATGTGCTCCGAGATAAAGGAGGGCTCGATGACCTTGGAAAGTCCGGTCAGCGTCCGCATCGTCTTAAAATATTCTTCGTGATACTCCCGTTTGTAATCCAGATAGGGGGTTCCCTCATCGGAGAACATGGAGAACTCTTTGCAGGGCACCGTGTCACCGTCCCAGGACATGTAGTATTCATCCTCGGACCGGTCGGCATAGGCGAGTTTCAGGAACTGCTGGTAATACCATCCCGTCACCCTCCGCGGCACGTGACCGCCCGGCTGACCGTCGCCGGCGAGCCGGTCCATGACCGTCTGAACCGCGTCAAAGGAAAGGATCGCATCCTCCGGCATGAAGCCGACGCGGCTTTTTAACTCCGGAGAGATCTCCTCCCGCGCCAGTTCCCCGTCCAGAAGATCCCCGACCTCATGGCTGCCCACGAAGATCACCCGCCGGACCGGCAGCAGTCTCACGATCCGCTCGTGAAGCGGACTGAGCCTGGTGAAATCCGCCGGTGTCACAACAACGATGGCATCATATTCCTTTTGATCTCCGGTATTCCGCAATGCGTTTCTCATCCTCCTGATAGAACGGATAATCATGTGCCGTTGCGCCCTTTAACGGCACACACCAGTTTCCGAAAGTGTTTTTCAGGATCTGACGGTAACCCGCGGGCATCGGTATCCGGATCATCTCAAACGGCAGCCAGACCGTCTGACCGTACCACGCTGATCTGCGCCTGTTGCCGTTTAAGAGCCAGACGGCAAAAACAGCCAGATCGTCCCCGTCCTCCGCGGTATACATCTGTGAAATAATGTCAAACAGTCTGAGGAGCGTCTTCCGGCAGCTGCGATCCCGCGGAAGTCTCTGCCTCGTGATCTCCTCAATGATCTGCAGCTGCTCCTCCAGGATCCCGGATCGCTGCTGGTTCTCGTATTCCATTGCGACACAGTAGACCGCTTCTCCGAGATAATGCCAGTCCTCCCGCTCTGCCGCATCATCCGGCATATGATCCAGGGGAAAGATGTCCACTCCGCAGCGGTAAGGGCAGTCAAAAAATGACTCCGTGAGCCGCCGTTCCTCTTCATCAATACCAAGATCCGTATTTCTGCGGTTCATGACATAGACACAGGGAGTGACATTCACATCATCATAGCGGAAGACCTCGCAATGCGCCGGCAGTTCCCGCTCAAGAAGAGGGATCGCCCGCTCGAAGTCTTCTCTCGGCATGGAGATATCGATGTCATCATCCCAGGGGATAAAGCCGCGGTGACGGGCCGCACCGAGCATCGTCCCCCAGTCCGCCCACCATCTCAATCCGTAAACCCGGAAGATCTCTCCCATCCAGGACAGGAGCTGGAGCTTCGCTGCCCAGGCGCGTTTCATCTTTTCGGGAATGAGAAAGCCCTCCCGTTCCTCCTCGCGGAAATAGTCTTCGGGGATCTGCAGCCATTGCAGGGATCCGCTCATCATGCTTCGTCCTGTTCCAGCAGACTCTGCAGGATGAGTCTCATACGCACCGCCTGCGGATAGGCTGTCACGAGTTCCTCCCGCTCCAGTATCCCTGCAAACGCATGCAGCGTTCTGTCACGGTCAGCAGACTCCGTCTCCGCCGCGCAGTATACCGCCACCGGGGTCAGCCCAAGGACAAGCACACGGGCGATCCCCTCCATCTGATCCTGTAACGGCAGATCCGACTGTAACCGTAAAACGGCAAACCGAAGCAGCGTATAGACTTCTGTCAGCTGTTCCTGTGTGACCGCCTGCAGCGGCTCTTCATAAAAAGCGGCCGTCCTGCCGATGATCGTGTCCGGCAGCGCATACGAAGCGCTGTCTTCTCTTGCCCATATCGCCATGATCTGCGCAAAGCGAGTCAGGCCGGTATCGTTGCCGGCCGGCAGCTGATAGTCTTCCTCCGTACACAGCGAAACCAGTGATCGCAGAGCCTCCGGCGTACCTGCAGCAAGGCCTTCCGCGATCCGTTTCCGGTATTCCGCTTTTTTCTGTTCTTCCTGTATTCCCGTCACAACCGGCCGTTCCCCCGTCACGATCCCTTGTTTCCTGCCGTCTTATCCATTATAATGATTGTCGCCTGTGCTTGCAATAAGCGCCGGTTTCACGAACATCCTTGCCATGGAGACTGCAGATGATACCCGACTCGTTTTTTCAGGCAGAGGTCCGTGACGGTTTTGCCGTCACGGAAAAAAGAAAACGCATCTGGGCGGCGGAACTGACGCTCCTGCGTCTGTTTGATAATTTCTGCAGGCTGCATGACCTGCAATACTTCGCCGCGTACGGCACGCTGCTGGGAGCCGTTCGTCACAGGGGCTTTGTGCCGTGGGATGACGATGTCGATCTCGCCATGCTGCGTTCGGATTACGAAAGGATGAAGCAGCTGGCTCCCGGCTATTTTCTGCCTCCGTTCACCTTTCAGACCTCCTCCGTCTCCGAGGGAATGCAGCTTGTGACTCCGTTCGCAAAACTCCGGGATGACCGTACGGCCGCCGTGGAATTCCCGTCCGCCCCGGCTTCCTACTCGCAGGGCATCTTTATCGATATCTTTCCGCTGGATTCCGTGGAAGACGCCGTTCCGGGCAATGAAATGCGATGGCGGATGAAGCTGGAACTGTACACGGCCATGAGCGATCCGCTCGCCTTCCGTGACATGGCCGCCGCCGACAAAATGCTCTTTGACGCCGACACGGCGGAACAACTGGCGGCTCTGCCCGATGCGGAACGTATGATGATCCTGGAGGATTACTGCCTGCAGAATTTCAATCCGTCCGCACGCATCGATTTTCTGCGGCTCCATCTGGAGAACAAAGCCTCCGGTTATCCCGGCGGATACTTCCGGGAAGCGGTCCTGCTGCCCTTTGAATTTATGCAGATCCCGGTCCCCGTGTCCTATGAAGCGGTCCTCCGATGCATCTACGGAAACTACATGCAGAATATCAAAGGCGCCTCCCGCCACGAGGGCGCCATCATGGATCCGGACAGATCCTATCGCGAATATCTGTCCTGACCGTCACTGTTCCAGTACATGACCCAGGATCGTACCGGTCAGATCCGCTTTGGTGTCATATTTCCAGGTCAGTTTATGGATACAGCTCATATCACACAGCTGCTGCCAGCGAAGCTCCGTATAGGGATGCAGCATCTCCATCTGCATCACATGACAGGGTTCCGTACTGAAGACCGGGATCTGCGCACATTCATCCGGATGCCGCCAGGTCGCCAGCGTGAAAAAGATATGAAACAGGAAATAATGCTTCAGGCGGTCCTCCTGTTCCCAGTAGGCATACAGCATGCGTTTTGTATCATTCAGGATCCCGTTCCGCACGGTTGCCGACAGCAGCCAGTTATCATAGGTGGTATAATCGCTGCTGCCATCCTGCATCACCACTCTGGTGCAGAATAAAGGAGCGTCCTCCAGCATCGACTTCAGCCGCGCCGCATCCGTGCAGTATGCCGTCGCATCGATCCATGCGCCGCCCCGCTCAGTGAGCAGTTCAAGTCTCACCAGATCGGCAAAATGGGTGTTGTCGATGATCCCCTCCTGCCATTTCCGGATAATATGATCCGGCATGGTGACATATTCGGAGAGATTATCCCGATCCAGGACACGGATCTCCCTGCCGAGTTTTTCCAGGGATCTCAGGCATGCGCGCGCAACCTGCGGTGCGTTGTCCGCTCCCTGCAGCCAGCACCACCAGATGACATCCGGCTCCGGCAGGCTCCCCTCCGGGTCCTCCGCCGGTCCGCAGACCCCGTCCGTTGCGTAGCGTTCTTCACACTCCCGGTAGACCTCTTTCAGTCCCCTGAAATAATCCCAGTCCTGCAGATCCGCGCGATATTCCAGCAGTTTCTGGATCAGCCGGATCTCCCGCATCGCACGCTGGTCCAGCAATTCCGGATGTTCCTCCAGAAGCTGCTGCAGCCCCGCCACGATCTCGTTAAAGCGGTCTTCCTCCACCGCCTGCAGGACACTGTCCAGAAATCCCGTCATCGATCCGTCCATATTGCGCGTTTTCCTTTCTATGCCCCCTGAAACCGCTCCAGGAGTTTTTGCGAGAGTTCCACCATCCGGTTGTTGTCATCCACCAGTTTCTGTACGGTCTGCTCCAGCTCCGGATCGTTCACGGTACTCACCTGGAAATCCTCCAGCAGCGCGTGATAGATCTCATGCGGCACCAGCTTCGCGTAATCCCACCAGAGCTGCTCGATATCAAAATGCAGCGCGCTTGTCCGCCAGGGTTTGTCCCCCGTGAAATGGATCACCGCCACCTGCTCCCGCACCTCATCATAGGTGATGCCGTGCAGGTGCGCAAACCGCGCGAACAGATTGTACCGGTCACCCGGCAGATATCCCGCGTTCTTCCCGTGGAGATAGTTCAGGATATCCTGGTCCGGTGCCGTCATGGCATATTCCCATTTTTTGATCGCCTCCAGATAATCGGCAAAGGTATACTTGCGTACCCGCTCCATATTGAGCAGGAGCATCCCGGAATTGAAATACCGGTAATCGTCCGGCAGAAGCGGCGCACCGATTTCGGAGAGTTTTTTATTCATCTGCCCGGTGAAGTATTCCGCTTCACAGTCCTCCACCACCCACAGATCCTTATCCATGAGATCCGCGTGATAGATTTCCGACAGGCTCTTATTGACGATGATGTCCACGTCGAAGTAAAAGATCCGGTCGACCGTCTCCGGCAGAAGCTCCGACAGGAAGAGGCGGTTGTAGATCTCGATGGTCCATGCCCTGACCTCCGGATGCGGCACAACTCCTTCGATCCGCTCCGCGGGCACATGGAGAGGCCGGATCGTCACATCGTAACGCGCGAGCGCATCGCGGATGACCGTGATGTCCTCCTCATTGAGTCTGGTATGCAAGAGATAGATATCGTTATGCTCCTCCCTGTTGTTCTCACAAAAAGAGGTCAGCATGACAATGGTGTAGGGAACATATTTCCTGTTCAGTGCGACTGCGAGATTCATCTTGCCTCCTCTGTCATGACGATCTGCCGGATCATCTGCGCCACCCGGTGCAGGATCGTATGGTTCTGCTTTACTTCCAGATACCCTGTCCGGGCGATCTCCTGCCGTTCCTCTTCATGAGACAGGTAATAACGTGTCTTTTCGATCAGCTCCTGCGTGTTCTCATAGGTCTCCAGGTGTTTCCCCGCAGTCAGGTTTTCCGGGATCTCCTCCTGCGCATTGGTCAGCAGGAATCCGCCGCTTGCGAGGACATCCCAGATCCTCTGCGGCAGCCCCGTACGGATCGCACGCATCGTGGGATTCAGATTGATCCTGCTCCTCCGGAACACCCGCGGCATCTCCGTCGTGGAATTCACGCCTCCATGACAGACAACTCCCTGCAATGCCGATGTATCACTCAGCGTGAACAGGTGCACCGATCCCGCGGGCAGGGCTGCCGCCAGGGCATTCAGCAGATCCTGTCTGTCTCTCACTGTCAGATGATCACTAAAATAGCTGTCCACGGCATAGCGTTTTGAGATGTCGGACACGCTCCTGTCGGACGGACGGAAACCCGGATCGGCACTCTTCAGGATCTCCACATCGTTATCCGTAAGCTCCCGCTCGATGATCTCCAGTCCCGGCACATCCCGCTGCCTGTCCATCAGGGTCTGAAAACGGGCCTGATCCCGTTCCGCAAGATTCAGCGAGGAATAGGAATCCTTTTCGTTATAAAGGGACCCCACCAGAGTAATGTCCTGATCATAACGCTCCCTGCCGGCAAACTCTTCAAAAGGACCGGCATATTCCTCCATGCGTGTCACATCCGCTCCCAGCGGCAGGTGGAAAATCCCTTTCGGATTTTCATCCCGGACGGACTGATACTGTTCTCTATCGAACAGAAAGACCCTGTTGTACGGACTTCTGATCGACTCATCATAGATCTCAAACACCGGGCAGTCCACGCTCACCGCCACATACAGGGTATGCAGTCTGTCACAGACCATGGAGATGAACGGGAAATAATTGATGGAGAACACAAAGAGCGGTCCGTGCTCCCCGATCAGGCCCGCCAGTTCCTCCATGCGGTCCCATACCGTGGCGCTTCCGCCGTCATCATGGCGGCACTCAATGACTTCGATCCCCAGTGCACGGAATGCGGCGATATACCCCGGCTCGCAGATGCTGTTGTATCGGTATGCGATGATCTTCATGAGTTTCCCTGTGTAAGAGACATCAGGTTGCTGCGGATGTTCTGCCGGACGGCTTCATCCGGGCACAGGGAGAGCGCCTTCTGCAGACACTGCACTGCATACGGGAGATCCTCCCTCTGCGAAGCCCGTGCGAGCATCAGATAGACCTCCCATGAATCGGACAGTCTCTCCAGCGCCTGTTCCAAAAACGCACGCTCGGCTGCGTATTCTCCCTGTGCCTCCAGACGGTCTGCTTCCAGGATGATCTCGGCGCGCTTCTCCTGCGCCGCAAAATAGGGATAGCCGTGCCCCTGAGTCCCCTTTCTCGGCGCATTCCAGTCACCGAATTCCAGCGTCAGGATCTCTTCATATCCGACCGGCACCGGGAGCTCGATCATCTCGAACGGAAGCCAGATCGTATCATCATAGCACGCATGCGGCCTGATACGGACATGTCCGTAGACCCTCCAGTAAAGACTCGTCACGCCGATGCTCTCTTCCCTCGGATACATGCCGGCGACCGCCCGGTCGAGTTCCCACAGAGCTGCCTTAAATCCGTCCGGTGTATCCGGCAGATCGACACCCATAGCTTCCCCCAGCGTGGCTGCCGCCTCTCCGATCGCGCCCTGTTCCTCATAAGCGGCGTGGTTCCGCAGGATATCATGGATAGAACGGTACCAGACCTGCTGGATATCCCTCTCCGACTCATCCGCCGGTATATGATCCAGAGGGAATACATCCACTCCGGCCACATAGGGCCAGCCGTAAAACTCTTTGGTGATCTCAGCCTCGCGGGGATCTCTGCCTCCGAGATCGATCTCCCGGCGGTTCCGGATACTGCCCCATGGACTGTTGATGTGCGGATCCGCCTGTCTCGAGCAGATATGGAAATACGCCGGCAGTTCCTGTGCGAGGAACGGCCACACCCGCTCATAATCCTCTCTGGGCATACAGATATCCAGATCGTCGTCCCAGGGGATGTAACCGCGATGCCGCACCGTTCCGAGCAATGTCCCGTACTCCGCAAACCACCGCAGACCGTGACGGTCACACACCTCCGCAAACAGACTGACGATCTTCAGCTGTGCCGCCCAGGAGCGCTTGACCTTGCCGGAGATCGTAAATCCCTCTCTGGTCTCTTCTTCAAAATAGCTTTCCGGAATCTCAGGAACCATATCTGCCGTCACATCCCCCGGTCGGATCCGCTACACGCCGTATGCGGCGCGGATCAGATCGTCCTTCTCCTCCTGTGACCT
>JAFXTJ010000107.1 GCA_017535945.1 Lachnospiraceae bacterium | reverse complement strand
GTCCCCGGCTTCTCCGCGATACAATCCTCTCCCGGATAAGTCGTATCATAATAGTGAAACTCATGCCCTCTGGTCCCGGACAGATCTCCGCCAAAGGCGGACGGCCGATGCTCTCCATCCGCCACAAGCTGCAGATAGCCGAACCGCACCGGATGCCCGGTATCGGCACACTCCGCATCCACCGCTCCGACAAGCGCATAGACCCTGCCCTGACGGTCCCTGACGGACCGGTGCAGATACATGAAGCCGCCGCACTCCGCGATCGAAGGGACCCCCGTGCGAAGTGCCTGCCGGATGGCATCCAGCATGGCGGTGTTGCCGGACAGTTCCTCCAGATGCAGCTCCGGATATCCTCCCCCGAGCAGGATCCCGGCGGTACCCTCCGGCAGTGCCCGGTCGCGGATCGGCGAGAAGTACCGGATCCTTGCGCCCAGGCGCTCCAGCAGTTCGATGTTCTCCCTGTAATAGAAGCAAAAGGCTTCATCCCTTGCGACCGCGATCACCGGTGCATTACCGGCGTCATCACCCGTCCGCCCGGAAAGCGACGGCACATCCGTCTCCCCGGCCGCGGCGATCTCACCGGCCTCCTCCATTATTCCAAGGATTCCTTCTACATCGCAGGACTCTTCGATCACGCCGGCGAATTTCCCGATCTTCTCCCGGATATCGTCGATCTCCTCCGGCAGCTTCAGCCCGAGATGCCTGCTCTCAAAAGCCACGTCCTGCACTGTCGGGATACCGCCGAGGAGCCTTATCTCTCCGTACCCCGCAGCAGCCAGTTCTCTCTCCGCGACCGGGCACAATTTCGCATAGAAGCCCGGAGAGATACGGTTTAACAGGATCCCGCGGATCAGATGCGCCTCATCATCCGCCAGGATCCCGACGATCGATGAAAGCACGGTCCTCCCCACGCGGGAAGCGTCCACAACCAGCAGAACGGGCGTATCCGTCATCCCGGCGATCTCATGGCAGGAAGCCCGTTCATCCTCCACGGACAGCCCGTCGTAGATCCCCATGACCCCCTCCAGCACGGCACACGCTTCCTCCTGTGAGAAGAGGATCCGCCGCAGTCCGTCCGCATCCGAGAAGAAGGAATCCAGATTCCCGCTCTCGATCCCCTGCACCTGCCGGTGGAACATCGGATCGATATAATCCGGTCCGCATTTATACGCGTGCGGCATCCTCCCGCGCCGCCTGAGGATTTCCAGAAGCGCGCAGGTTACCAGCGTCTTCCCGCTGCCGCTTGCCGGCGCGGCGACGAGCAGTCTGGGGATATGCTTTGTCTCTGCCGTTTTGTTCAACACACCGTCCTCTCAGATCGTGAAAGCGTAGATCATCACAGGATTCTGCGCCTGCATCATGTGATAGCCGCCGATCTCCTTCACCTGCGAACAGGCCAGCTGCACGATCTCCGCATCGGAAGCATCCGATTCCCTGATGAGCCGGCCGGCCTCCTCCGTAGTCTCCATGGTGACGGCATTGATCACGCAGCGGATCTTACGGTCTCCGGTTTTCAGTGCGTCCAGGATCTCCCGCAGATGACCGCCGCTCCCTCCGATAAAAACCCTGTCCGGCGTCTCTACACCGGAGAGCGCCTCCGGGGCTTCCCCGCAGATCACGGTCACATTGGACACCATCAGATGTTTCGCGTTCTCTTCGATCAGTCTGCAGGCATCGGGATCCCGTTCAAAGGTGTAGACCGTAAGGGACGGATCGAGTGACGCGATCTCCAGCGCGACACTGCCGGTCCCTCCGCCGATATCGTAGACCACATCCCCCTCCCTGAGATCCAGGCGGAGAATGCTCTCGTGCCGGATGCTTTCCTTGGTCATGGGGACCCGTTCCCTGATGAACGCTTCATCTCTGCGTACCGGCACGATCGGGCGTTTCTCCGCCGCTTCATTAACGATGAGAGCGGTCAGGCTCCCCTGCCCGTGATATCCTGCTGCCTCCGCGGGTTTCAGTTTTATGATCCGCTCCCCGGGACCGGTCAGATCGGCACCGATGAAGACCGTGCCATCGATCCCGGCGGTGTTCAGCATTTCTCCGATATCCCTGACATCCTCCTCTCCGGAGAGCAACACATAAGTCTTGCGGTGATACCGCACCATGGTGAGCAGCCGGTTCATTGTCTTCCCGTTTTTCCTGCCGTGGATACTGATGATCTGCGCGTCGTCATAGCTTTCCGCCAGTCTCGCGGCAAGACAGGATACGGCAGAGATGCCCGGCAGGATTCGGATCTCCGCTTTCTCATCCCATGTACGCAGTGCCGCGACCATGCTCCTTGCGCCGCTGTAGGATCCGCTGTCGCCGGAAAACAGGATGACGGCCGACCGGATCCCGGGATCCTCCTCCAGCACGCGGATGATCTCCTCCGCCCGGTACATGGCATATTTGCGCCGCACGCACAGCGGGTCCGTGAGCCTTGCGGCGCCGAACACGGCATCCGCCCGCTCCAGCGCCGTTTTCACCTCGTCCGTGACCGTCTCCGGCGCTCCCGGTCCGTATCCCGCGAGCACGATCCGGCGCACGCCGCTCCCCGCGTATTCCCTGCCGGCGATCCTCCGGTAGGCTTCACCGACATCGACTCCCTCTTCCTGTACCGGGCGACTGATCACATGGCACTGCACCCCCGCTTCCCGCGCGGCTTCAAGTTTCTCCGGAAATCCGCCTGCCGCGCCGCTCTCTTTTGTCACGAGATGCCGGATCGCATACTGTTCCAGGATCGCCCGGTTCATCGAAGCTGTAAAAGGTCCCTGCATGGCAATGATGTTCTTTGCCGCAAATCCCGCCTGCAGGCAGATCTCCAGACTCTCCCGCGACGGCAGGACACGCACATACGTCCGTTCTCTCATCTCTTCCGGCGCGGACGCACAGTAGCTGCCGAGTTCCTTGCTCCCGGTGGTCAGCAGGATCCTCCCCTCCGTCCGGGCGAGCGCTTTTGCACAGGAGACCATATCGTCATACCGGATGATCTCCGCATCATCCGTCTCCTCCTGCGCGCGCAGGACACGCAGATAGCCGGTGCCCGCGTGCTCCGCCGCCGCGCGGATATTCTCCGTGGCCTCCCGGGCATAGGGATGCGTGGCGTCAACAACCAGATCGTCCGCCGAAAACTCGCGTTCCCGTAAAAAGCCCGTCATCTGCTCCCTGTCCATCCGGCCGATCCGGATCTCCGTGCAGGGATCCCGGTCCATCAGTTCGCCGCCGTAATCCGTTGCCACGCAGACCGTATGACGGATCCCGCTTTCTGCAAGCATACCAGAGAGAGTCCTGCCCTCCGTGGTCCCGGAAAAGATCACCAGTTTTTTCATGTTCCCGTATATCCTCTCGGTGTGAGCAGTCTGCCGTTCACGATCCGGGTCTGTGAATTCCCGATGTAGACCGTTGTCAGCATATCCGCAGGCATGTTGCCGAGTTCTCCCAGCGTACAGGTTAAGCTCTCCGTCCCGTCTCTCCCGATATTCCGCACCAGGCCGCAGCAGACGGACGGCGGCAGAACACGTAACAGGATCCCGCAGGCTCTCTTCAGATGATCGGGGCGTCCGTGACTCGCCGGATTGTAGAGCACGATGCACAGATCCCCCTGCGCGGCGCAGAGCAGCCGCTTCTCAATGGTCTCCTGCGGTGTCAGCAGGTCGCTCAAACTGATCACGCAGAAGTCGTGCGACAGCGGTGCTCCCAGCAGAGCCGCTCCGCTGAGTGCGGCCGTCACTCCGGGGATGATCTCCACGTCATCCACCCCTGCCCTTTGAGCCGCCTCCAGAAGCGGCGATGCCATGCCGTATACCCCCGCGTCCCCGCTGCAGATGAGCGCCACCGTCTTCCCCTCCCGTGCCATCCGCACGCAGGCCTCACAGCGCTCCGTCTCGCCGCGCATCCCGGTGGTGTAGAATTCCTTCTCCGGATAGTCCGCTCTCACGAGATCGACATACAGGGTATACCCCGCGATCACATCGCATCCCTCAAGAACTTCCCGGGCCCGGAAAGTCATCGTCTCCGCATCCCCGGGGCCGATCCCCACCACATAGATCTTTCCCATGATCACTCCTGTTCCCCTGTTTCTACAGGCGTCTCGCGATCGCGATCGTCATCCCGTCCGCCGCCTTCTTTTTCAGGATCAGCTCGGCATGCCCGCCGGCTCCCATCACCGCGGATCTCTCACATACATTATCCACACCGACGGTCTGTTCCACAAATCCCGAAGGCGTGAACTCCCCCTCTGCCTTTGACAGCAGTCCCGCGTCAAAGGAGAGGACCGGGATCCGGTAGCGGTCCCTGAGCATAAGCAGCGCCTTTTCCCGCTCCTTGCGGTCGATCGTGCACAGCGCGTAGACATCCTCCGGTGTCAGGGAATTCTCCGCAAGGGTCTCCAGAAAGAACCGCTCCAGTTTTTCCGGATCCGTATCCCTCTTCATCCCCATCCCGACCGTGACGCGCTTCGGCCTTAAGAGCAGCGAATACTCCGCGTCCGTCTCATCGGCCACGATCACATCCACCGGTTCCTTCGGCGGATAGTCTTTGACGGAGATCGTGACGCTTTTCCCCTCGATCGCTTTCGCCGACACCTTTTTGATCCCGGCGCGGTCTGCAATCGTAAGCCGCTGCTCCGCAGCAAAGGTGTCCGCCGAAAACGTGCCGTTGACATCCGTGGAAGTGGTGATCACCGGCACGGCCCCGATCAGCTCCGCCAGTGTTGCGGCCAGCTTGTTCGCGCCGCCGGCATGGCCGGACAGGATCGGGATGACGAAATTCCCGCCGTCATCGATCACGATCACCGGACTGTCGGTCAGTTTATCCGCGGGCAGCCCTGTGAGGGCACGCACCGCGATCCCCGCCGCGCCGATAAAGATCAGCGCGTTTCCGGGGCTGAAATGCTCTTTTGCCCAGTTCTCCGCGGATCCGCCGGCACGCAGGAACCCGTTTTCCTCTTCGGCACCGTCATAGCAGCAATATCCCGTGACGGCTTCGATCCCGCGGGCAGCGCACGCATCGTTGATCTTCTTTATAAGTTCCTGCCCCCTGCGGGAAAAGCAGACCGCCAGCTTCCTCATACGCGTGTCTTCCGGTATTCCGTGGAATATGCCGGATCATACAGTTTTGACCTGTCATATCCCGTCATGCCCATCGCGTCCCCCACCAGCACGACCGCTGTCTTTGTGATATGATGCTCCGCCCCCGTCTGCGCGAGCGTGCCGACCGTGCAGGAGATCCGCTTCTCCTCCGGCCAGGTGGCCTTGTATACGATCATGGCCGGTGTCTCTTCCTCCAGTCCACCGCGGATCAGTTCGCGCGACACATCCTCCAGCATCCCGGCGCTTAAGTAGATCGCCATGGAGGCCCGATGGGCCGCCAGCAGCGCCAGCTTTTCCTTCTCCGGGACAGCGGTCTTCCCCTCCATCCTGGTGATGATCAGGGTCTGTGTGACGCCCGGGAGCGTGAACTCGAGATCCGCCCCCGCCGCCGCGCCGAAGCAGGCACTGACACCGGGACAGGATTCGTAGCGGATCCCGTGTGCATCAAGGACATCCATCTGTTCCCGGACGGCACCGTAGAGACTCGGCTCGCCGGTATGGAGACGCACGACCTCTTTCCCTTCCCCGTCGGCCCGGATCATGAGCTCCGTGATCTCTTCGAGCGTCATGCGTGCGCTGTCACGGACCACGGCATCCTCCCGGGCATACGTAAGCAGTTTAGGATTGACGAGACTCCCGTCGTAGATGATGACATCCGCCTGCTCCAACAGCCGCATCCCCCGCACCGTGATGAGATCGACCGCTCCGGGTCCCGCACCGACAAAGGTGATCACCTGCCGCCTCCTTCCTGTATATGGGAGAGCGCCTCCGCGATCATCGCCGCGGCATTTGGCGTCTCTCCGAGCGCTCCGTAACCGTTGGAATAGATGATGCATGCCGTCTCCAGCCGGCCCGCCGCGCGCTTCTCCAGATAGTAACCGATCCGTCCGGTCAGATACGAAAAACAGGATCCCAGGATCCCCGCTTCCTGCCAGATCCCGCAGACCTCCTCCGTTGTCAACGCATCCAGCACCCGCCGGATCATCTCCGCGGAAGCCCCGGTCTTCGCCGCGGCGGCAGCCATCAGTTCCATCCGGCAGTCCGCCTCCCGGGAGTGTGTGTTCATGATGCCTCCCGAGACCTTGACGAGTTTCCCCGCGTGTCCGCAGATGAGGATCCTGTGAAAGCCCGCCTCCGCCGCCATATCCACCGTATCCCCGATGTAGTTGGAGCATTTGACGGCGCGGTCCAGATCATATCCGTATCGCTCCCGCATGAATTCCAGCCCGTAATTGCCCGGGGACACGACAGCGACGGGATCGCCCATGGCCTTTCTCTGCGCCAGCTCCACGCGGATCGTCTCGAGGATCGCCCGTGTACTCATCGGTTCCACGATCCCGGTCGTACCGATGATGGAGATGCCGCCCTCGATCCCCAGTCTCGGATTAAAGGTCTTCTCCGCAAGTCTCTCGCCGTCCGGGACGGAGATCTCCACCCGCAGGGCGCCTTCATGGTCGAACAGATCCATGACCTCGCGCACTTCTTTTTCGATCATCTGCCGCGGCACGGAGTTGATCGCCGCATTGCCGACAGCCTGGTCGAGACCCGGCCTGGTCACGCGGCCGACGCCGCGGCCGCCCGTGATCACGACCTGTCCGGGATCCCCCTCCGCGAGGCTCACCTCTGCACAGATCAGTGTTCCGTTCGTGATGTCGGGATCGTCCCCGGCATCCTTGCGGACGGCGCAGCTGACCCTCTCCGGCAGGATGCGGATCTCCTCGAGAACCGGCGTGTACTTCACACCCGCCGGCGTATCGATCGTGATCGTTTCTTTTCTTTTCCCCGAGAGCAGCATGTATGCCGCGGCCTTGGCCGCCGCCGCACTGCAGCTCCCGGTGGTGAACCCGTTCCTCACGCTCCTTCTTCCCTCATGCCGTACAGCAGCGCATTGCAGATCGCCGCTGCCACGGTGCTGCCCCCCTTTCGTCCGCGATTGACGATATGGGGGATATCGCTTGATAAGATCAGTTCCTTGGCTGCTTCCACATTCACAAAGCCCACCGGCACCCCGATGACAAAGGACGGACGGCAGTTGTTCCGATCGGCCAGTTCCCGCAGTGTGATGAGCGCGGTCGGTGCGTTGCCGATGACACAGATCACCGGTTCCTCCCGTTTCATCGCACGCTCCATGGAGACGCTCGCCCGGGTGACGCCTCTGGCCGCCGCTTCCCGGGCCACCTCCTCATCCGCCATGAAGCAGACTGCCCGGGAACCGTATTTTTCGAGCTCCCGCTTGTTGATCCCGGCGAGCGCCATGTTGGTATCCGTGACCAGGAGCGCACCCTTCCGGATCAGCCGTCTGCATTCCGCGGCGGCCCCTTCCGAAAAGCACAGCGTTTCCGCATAGTCAAAGTCCGCCGTGGTGTGGATGCACCGCCTGATGATATCTGCGTTCTCCGCGGGCAGACGGATACCTCGCGCTGTCAGTTCCCCTTCTATGATCTCCATGCTCCTCTTTTCGATCTCAGCCGGAGCCACATATTCAATGTCCATGCATGACCTCTTTCAGGTTCTCCACAAACTCCTCGTTGGCGGCATGATCCCGCACGGCGATCCGGTAAAAGCCGGTGGAAAGGCCGCAGAAATCCGAACAGTCGCGGATCAGGATACCCCGCTCAAGTAACGGCCCGTACAGCTCCCCGGATGACTGAAAGAGGAGATAATGCGTATCACTCGGATAAACGCGGCAGCCGAGCGATTCCAGAGCCGGAACGAGATATTCCTTTTCCGTCCGGATCATCTCCCACGCATCCTTGCAGAAGGAGGATTTCCACAGGAGATCCGCCCCCGCCCGCATCACATGTTCCGCGACCGAGGAAACATTCCACTCGGGGAGCCGTGCGCGGATCCGTTCTGCATTCTCCGCCGAGGAGACCGCGGCGCCCATGCGGATCCCGGGCAGCCCCAGCACCTTGGTAAAGGAACTGACCACGATCAGATTCCGGAATACACCGGTCAGCACGGCGGGATTGTTCCCACCCGCACGCCCCTGTGCCGAGAGCAGGTAGAAGCTCTGATCCAGAATGACGGCCGTCCCGTTGTCCCGCGCGACACGCAGGATCTGCCGCAGCAGCGCGGGGTCGATATTGCGGCCCGCCGGATTCCCGGGATCCGCAAGGAGGATCAGATCCAGATCCGAGGTCAGTGTGAGCAGCATCCGCTCCGCGGGCGCGAACTCCTCCTCTTCCCGCATCCGGTATTCTCTCACCTGGCAGCCCTGCAGGCTGTCCAGCACGTAACGGTAACCGGAGAAGCAGGGTTCGACGAGGAGCGCCTTTACGGGATTCACTGCCTGAACAGCGGCCAGGAGCAGCTCCGATGCCCCGTTGCCCGCGATGACACAGGCAGGATCCACGCCCATCCCGGCCGCAAGCACCGCCCTGAGTGCCTCCTGCTCCGGATCCGGATATGCTCCGGCCGCGGCGCATCCGGCCTGCATGGCATCCGACAGGACCTGCGGGACCGGCAGCGGGTTCAGGCTCACGGACAGATCGAGCCGGACTTTGTTTCTGTAGATATCTCCTCCATGGTGCATGATCATTCTCCCCCGTATCCCGCGGCAGACCGGATCGGACTGCCATCCGGCATAATCATCCGAGTGCCGCGTACACAGCAACCATCAACAGCGCAAGGAGCAGCACCGCCACCCCTTCCGCAAGAAACATCAGCAGGGCGCTCCTGCCGATATCCTCTTTCTCCTCACATCGTCCCGCATCTCCGATCCACGGCTTCTCCACAAGCACACCCCGGTACCGGGAGGGTCCCCCGAGCCGGATCCGCAGCGCGCCCGCGCAGACACTTTCCGTCTGTGCGGAGTTCGGGCTCTTATGCTTCCTCCGGTCGCGCCGCCAGATCCTAAACGCGTCCGCCGGGCTGAACCGATCATTTACCAATGGTAGGAACCCTGACGGGTTCCCTTGATGTCTCAAAGCCGACGGGCTCCCATGAGCAAAGCTCATGGGCAGCACACGCAGGATCCCCGCCGCGGCGATCATGAGCAGCGCACTGATCCGCGACGGAATGAAGTTTACCGCATCGTCGAGCCGGGCGGCCGCCCTGCCGAAGAAGCGGTACCGGTCATTATTGTAACCCACCATGGAGTCCATGGTATTGACCGCCTTATACAGGATCCCCAATACCGGTCCTCCCGCAGCCAGATACAGAAGCGGAGCGATGACACCGTCGGAGGTGTTCTCCGCCACGGTCTCCACGGCAGCACGGATGACCGCGTGCTCATCCAGTTCTGCCGTATCACGCCCCACGATCATGGACAGATCCGCGCGGGCCGCGGCCAGATCGCCCCTGTCGAGATCGCGCCGCACCTTGCCGCTCTCCTCGTACAGACTCCTCGCCGCCAGCAGATAAGCGGTCAGGACAGCCTCCGCGGCCACAAACAACGCCGGGTGGATCCGCCATGCCGCCGCCAGGAGGAGAGCGGTCACCGCCACGGATACCGACAGAACGATCACGCACAGCAGGATCCCCCGTGCGAATCTCCGCCCGTCCGTCAGGGCGGATCCCTCCCTGTTCAGCCGCCCGTCCAGAGCGCCGATCAGCCGCCCGATGGCAACGACCGGATGCGGGATCCCGTGCGGATCTCCGATGAGGAGATCCAGCAGCACACCGCTACCCCAGCCGATGATATGCAGTAACCAGAATCCTCTCCCCATCCGTCTCCAGCTCCAGATCGTATCCGGTCAGATTGCCGGTCTGAAAATCGTAGAAGTCTCCGCCTGTCAATGCGCTCATCACCGCCATGATATTGCCCCCGTGGCAGATGATGCAGGCCGTCCGGTCCGCCGGGGTCCGGCGCAGTGCCTCACGAAGCCCCGCCATGCTCCTGGCGGTCACTTCCTCCCTGCTCTCCCCGCCGGGAAAGGGAAGTGTGCCGCCACTGTCGATCCACGCGCAGTAGGCCGGATCCTCTTTCAGTTCCTCATAGTTCTTTCCCTCAAAGTCCCCGAAATCGGTCTCCCGCATCTCCTGAAGCGGTGTGATCTGTCTGTCGTCAGACAGGATCTCTGCCGTTTCCGAAGCACGCCGCAGCGGACTGCTGAACAGAGCCGCGTCCGCCGGGATCCGCATCAAAAGTTCCGTCCTCTTCTCCAGAACCATTCTGCGGCCCGCCTCCGACAGCGCCTCATCCGTCCGGCAGCCGGTATAGCGCTTCTCCTCATTGCCCGGCGTTGCGGCATGCCGCAGCAGGATGCACCGGCGGTACATCTTCAGCCTCTCCGGGACAGCCAGACGACAAGTGCCAGAACGATGCAGGCTGCCGTCTCGCTGCAGGTGATGAAGTATCCGGTCGTATCCCCCGTCACGCCGCCAAATTCCCGTTTCGTCATACGGCCGTACCGGACCATGCACAGGAGAAAACACACCGTCACGGCAATCCCCGCCCAGGTGTCCGCGGCGATCATCATGACCGTTGCAAGCGCCAGCCAGAGGAGCAGCACAGTGAGGAGATTCCGTTTCTCTCCGCGCGTCTCCTCCGCGAGCATCCCGTCTTTTTTTGCTCCGGGCAACAGCAGCGCCGAGATCCCGCCGTACGCCCTGCCGGCCGCGTAGATCAGGCCCAGAACGCCCCATGTCCACCGGCTGCCGTATGTCAGGATCGTCCCCGTCGCTGCCGACATCGCAAGCAGACAGGCTGCGAGTCCGATCACGGCGAACGCGCCGGTGTGCGGGTCCTTCATGATCTCCAGTTTCTTCTCTTTTGACTGATAGGAACGCAGGGCATCCTCCGTATCCATGAAGCCGTCGAGATGGAAGCCTCCGGTGATCAGGATCGGGATCAGCACTGTCACCGCGCTCCGCACGGACAGCGGCAGCTCCGGAACACCCGGGATGCAGTTGATCCCAAGAACCGCCCCGCCGATGACAAACCCCACGAGCGGGAAGAAGAGCATGCTGTATTTCATGTCCTCCGCATCCCACGCAAAGCGCGGCATCGGGATCCTCGAATACAGGGAAAAGGAAACCGCCATTCTCCGCAACAGTTTCAGCATCCGGTCCGCACCTCCGTTCCGGTCCGCAGATCCCGTACCTCCCGTGCATGCGGGATCAGCGCCCGGTTTAACATCGACAGCAGACGGATGTAGCTTTGGGTCTCCCCGTCATACGACGCATCCGTCCGGTATTCGTTCGTCACGATGATGAGATGAGCGACGCTGTCCGCGAGCGCGAGGAGATCCGAGAGGATTGCCTCCGTAAACGCCGAACCGTCATCTCTCTTCCACAGATCCTTTCTCTCCGGATCCTCATGCATCTCGTTTCCCACCAGATTGGACAGACATTCCAGCAGCACCGTGCACGCCCCGGGATCTTCGATCTGCGAGACCGCGCGGTCGACACGGTACGGGATCTCCAGAGTAAAAAATCCCTTTCCCTCTCTCATTTTCCGGTGCTTTTCCCTGCGCCGTTCGCCCGCCTCATCCATCACCAGCATCGTGGCCAGATAGCAGACCCGCGGACTCCCGCCGTTCAAAGCCAGTTCTTCGGCCAGTGCGGATTTTCCGCTGTCCGGTTCACCGATGATCAGACTGATCATGGGAATACCTCTCGTAGGCTGTAATCTGCGTTTCTTCAAATGATACCCCGTGACAATACAGGGACATCGCCATATCCAGCATCGGCAGGAGCAGCACGGCACCTGTCCCTTCCCCCAGCGCCAGATCCGCGTCGATGAGCGGCTTTAACCCGAGTCTTTCAAGCGCGCGTGCCGTTCCCCGCTCCCTGCCCGTGTGGGACGCGATCATGAATGCGGCCGTCCCCGGCAGGATCCGCTCCGCCAGAAGCGCCGCCACCGCGCTGATGAAGCCGTCGATCACAACCGGGATGCGGTACCGCGCGCCGCCGATGTACAGCCCGGCCAGCCCCGCGAGATCGAGACCGCCGAGACGCCTCAGCACCTCCGGTGCCTCCTCCGGATCCTCTGCTTCTTTGCCGTACCATCCGTGAAAAGTGAGCGCCCGGCGGATCGCGTCGATCTTGCGCGCAAGTCCCTCATTCGTCAGTCCCGCGCCTCTGCCGGTTACCTGCTCCGGTTCCTCTCCGGTCAGTGCGCAGAAGACCGCCGTGCTCGTGGTCGTATTGCCGATCCCCATCTCTCCGGTCGCGATCAGTCCGTATCCTTTGTCCGCACATTCCCGTGCAAGCCCGATACCTGTCTCTATCGCCTGCAGACATTCGCCCTCTGTCATGGCCGGTTCACGAACGATGTTGCCGGTTCCCCGCGCGATCCTGCAGTTTAGGATCCCCGGCACCGGGACATCCGAATCGATCCCGATATCCACCGGCAGGATATCCAGCGGATACGCGCGGGTCATGGCACCGACCGAACTCCTGCCCTCAGCCATCAGAGAGGCCACCGCCGCGGTCACGCTTTGATCCGTCTGCGATACGCCTTCGCGCACCACCCCGTTGTCCGCGCACAGGATCACCAGCACTTTTTTCGAGATATCGGGGAGTTCCTTTCCCTGTATGGCGGCGATCCGGCAGATGAGGTTCTCCGCATCCCCCAGTCCGTCGATTGGCTTGGCGAGACGGTCGAAGCGGCGCTTTGCCGCATCATAGATCCCGCGATCCGGCTCCGTGATCCCGATATGGAAAAGCTCCTGTTTCGTCATGTGCCATCCCCCGGCGCGCCGCGCTGAATGCCCAGGATCTCATAGATCCTGTCCATATCCAGATGCTCCCTGAGATGCGCGGCCAGCAGGTCATACTGCGTCTCCCTGTAGGCGGCGTAGTCGAGCAGGTTCCGCGTGTCCACCTGTTTCCCTTTCCGCCCGGCGAGCGCTCCGATCAGGGTCTGTGTGATCTCTTTCTCATCAAAAAGACCGTGGATGTAACTGCCGTAGATGTTGTCCCTGCAGCAGCCCGTCCCGCCGGAAGTAAACGGCGTTGTTCCCGCATCGACCGCCGTCCGGCCCATATGGATCTCATATCCGCTCACGCTCTTCCCGCAAAGATCCCCCAGCATCCCGGTCGCGCCATCGATCGTGCCGTGAAACAGCGTCCGGATCTTCTCGCTGCCGAGGACGGTATCCGCCGGCAACAGATCAAGTCCTGCCTCTTCCCCGCCGCATTCCGCGTGATCCGGATCCGATATGCGCCGCCCGAGCATCTGATATCCGCCGCAGATCCCGATGACAGGCAGTCCCGCGGCTGCTTCCCGGCATATTCTTTCCGCCAGGCCGGACGTCCTGAGCCACCTCAGATCCCCAATGGT
>JAFXTJ010000106.1 GCA_017535945.1 Lachnospiraceae bacterium | reverse complement strand
CGGACCGAGATCGTGGACGGCGCCAGGGATTACCGCATGATGACGAAGCGTTTTGCGGAGTCGGTCCTGTCCCTGTCGGAATATAACCGGTTCTCCAAAGGGATCTTCAGCTGGGTCGGCTATGAGACCAAATGGCTGGAATATGAGAATATCGAGCGCAAAAAGGGAGAGACCAAGTGGTCCTTCTGGAAGCTTTTTGCTTATGCGATCGAGGGGATCATCGGATTCTCGACGGCTCCGCTCTCCTTTGCGTCCTTTATGGGAGTACTCTTCTGCCTGGCTGCTTTTGTGCTGATCATCGTGACCATCGTGCGCAAGATGGTCTTCGGAGATCCCACGAGCGGCTGGCCGTCCCTGGTGTGTATCATCTCTCTCATCAGCGGCGTGCAGCTCTTCTGTCTGGGGATCGTGGGACAATACCTCGCCAAGACTTACATGGAAGTCAAAAACCGGCCCATCTATATCGTAAAGGATGAGATCTGAATGGGACCGACGGTCAGTATCGTCGTCCCCGTGCATAATGCGGCGGCTTACCTCAGACAGACGATGCATTCGGTCTTTGAACAGTCGCTTCGTGACTGGGAGCTGATCATGGTGGATGACGCGTCGGAGGACGGCAGCGCCGCCGTGATCCGGGAGACAGCGGAGGAAGCGGGCGTACCGCTTTATACGCTGCCTTTCTATGAGCGCGACGAGGATCCCTGGGAGAGAAAAGACAGCGAGAAAGGTACCGGAGAGGTGATCCTGCTGCGCCTCAGGGAGAACCGCGGAGCAGCGGGAGCGCGGAATGTCGGGATCCGGGCGGCGGCCGGACGGTTTCTGGCCTTTCTGGACGCGGATGATCTGTGGATGCCGGAGAAACTCTTCCTGCAGACCTCCTTTATACGGGACAGAGACGCCGCCTTTACCTTTACCTCCTATGAATTCGGGACGGAGCAGGCGGAGCGCACGGGCAAGGTGGTCCATGCACCGGAGGAACTGGATTTTAAACATGCGCTTACCCGCACGGTGATCTTCACCTCCACGGTGATGTTCGATCTGAAGAAGATCTCCAAGGAAGAGATCTACATGGACAAGATCGCGAGCGAGGATACGGCCACCTGGTGGCGGATCCTCAGGAAAGGCAGGACCGCGATCGGACTCGACAGTGTGCTGACGATCTACCGCAGGCCGCGCGGATCGCTTTCTTCAAATAAACGTGTGGCGATTCAGCGGATCTGGAATCTCTACCGCAGAGTGGCGGGACTGAGCCAGGGGCAGAGCTTCGTGAAACTGATCGTCTGGGCGGTCCGGGCCACCCGGCGCAGGCTGTAGCGGAAAACGGATGAGTGCAAGGAAAGAAAACTTCAAGAGAAGCGTTGTCCTGTTTCTGGGATTTCTGGACCTGCTGATCCTCACCGGGATCTACGCGGTCTTCTGGTTTCTGCGCTTCTATCCCGTGGTGACCATGCGGCGGTATTCACTCAACGGCGTGGTCTTTTTCGCCGGCGGACTGAAATTCTACGTAAGAGGACATCTTCTGATCCTTTTCCTTTATATCGTTCTGCTGTGGTTCTTCCTGGGGACCTACGGCAGTCTCAAGATCGGTTATCTTAAGGTGTGGGACCTGTTCCTGTCCCAGATCTTTGCGATCGGCATCGTTAATGTGATCACCTACGCCCAGACCTCCCTCATGCGCAACTGGGTGATGCCCGGCTGGCCCTGGCTTGGGATGATGATCATGCAGCTGGCCGCCACGCTGGGCTTCCTCGTGATCGCCGATATCGTATACCGGCGGGCCTTCCCGCCGCGCAAACTCCTGCTGGTCCACGGCACCCATCCGGTGGAGGAGATCCGGGAGAAATTTGCCTCCCGCGCAGACCGCTACACGATCTGCCGCCTTGCGGACATCGAGACAGGCGTCCCCGCCGTGGAACAGCTCTACGAGGAGGGTGATTACGAAGGCATGGTCATCTGGGACGTGCCCACCACCACGCGAAACGAACTGCTGAAGTACTGCTACGGCAGGAACATCCGCATCTATACTTCCCCCAAGATCTCCGACGTGGTGATCAAGGGTTCCGAGCAGATGCACCTGTTTGATACACCGATCTTTCTGGTCCGGGAGCAATCCATCCGCGCGGAGCAGCTTTTTGTGAAGCGCTGCATGGACATCATCCTCTCGCTCATACTCATCATCCTCACCTCACCCGTCATGCTCATCACCGCACTGTGTGTACATTTCACGGACGGCGGTCCCGTGCTCTACAAACAGATCCGCTGCACCAGGGGGATGCGCGAATTCCGGATCCTGAAATTCCGCAGCATGCGTGTGGATGCCGAACGCGACGGCGTGGCGCGCCTTGCGACCAGGCATGACAGCCGTATCACACCGGTGGGACGCTTCATCCGTAAGGTGCGGATCGACGAGCTGCCCCAGCTGTTCAATATTTTGAAGGGGGAGATGTCCTTTATCGGCCCCAGACCGGAGCGGCCGGAGATCATCAAGGAGTATCTGAAGACCATGCCGGAATTCGTCTTCCGCACGAGAGTGCGCGCCGGGCTGGCCGGCTATGCCCAGGTCTACGGCAAATACAACACGACCCCCTATGACAAACTCAAACTCGACCTGACCTATATCGAGAATTATTCGATATGGCTCGACCTGAAGCTCATGCTGCTGACGCTTAAGATCCTCATCACACCGGATGCGACGGAAGGTGTGGACGACGGACAGACCACCGCACAAAAGGAGGAGTCCTGATGAATCCTGCAAAACTCGCGGACCGGTGGCCCGGTGCAAATGACAGGGAGGCCCGGGAGGCGGTCTCGCTCAGGGGATTCTACCTGAGGCTTCTGCAGGTCTGGTATCTGCTCCCGCTCTGCATCCTCACCGGCGCCGTCATCGGATACGTCGTGTATTTCTGCGTCCATGTGGTCTATGCACCCGCCCGGGAATATGCCGGCGGTGCCAGGCTCTATCTGGAATTCTCTCCGGATGCGGCAGGCAATGCGCGGGACTATTACAACGCCTGGACCTGGAAGGAACTCATCACGGGCGACGAGATCCTCGATGTCGCCATGCGGCAGCTCATCGACGCGGGTTACGCGGACGAACAGGAGGCCTCCAATCAGGTGCTCCCCTATGACGGGACCACAGCGGAGATCAGGGATGATGAACTGCAGCTGATCCCGGCGATATTGAGCGACGGGTCCATCACCCGCGCGGAGGTGCTGAGGAGCGTCACCGTGAAACTTCCCTCCGATCTGCGGGTCATGATGCTCACCGTGACGAATCACGATCCGGCCAGAGCGAACCTGATCCTCTCCGCTATGACGGCGGCTCTTTCCTCTTTCGGAGAGACCAATGAGAATTTCCGTGACATCCGCGTGCTGGAGACGACACCCGCGCTGCTGCTCATGACGACGGACCGCACGACCCCGGCCGTGATCCTGGGTGCCCTGCTCGGCTTCCTGTTCGGGATCTTCGGCCTCTTTGTCCGGTATTCCTGCGATGATGCGCTTTATGATACGGAAATGTGTGCCCGCCGCTTCGGACAGCCGGTACTGGGGCTTCTGCCCCGTGCGAGGGACAGAGAGGACGAACGGCTCACCTCCCTGGTCGCGGGGAGCGAGGGGGAACTGCGGGCCACCTGTGCAAAGGTGCTCGCCGGGGCGCATCGGATCGCGGTCTTTGCGGCCGCGGAGGAAACGGATGCAGCCGCAAAACTGACGGAGGATCTGAAAGAGAAGCTGGGCAGCCGCTTCGGGGAAGGATCCTGTGAATGGGTGACGCTCGCCGGCGCGGCGGAGCTGGCGGAGGAGGGCTATGACGCGGCAGTCATCGGGATCCCCTGCGGAAGACGGGGCTGCGCCCGCGTGGATCATATCCTCTCCGTTCTGCAGACACGGGACGTTACGCGCTGCGCCACGATCCTGTATGATGCGGATCTGAGATATCTGAAGCGCTTGTATCGACTGTAAAGGTGCCGTCCATGGAAAGACCGGAGATCTGTCATATCATCGCTGCTCTGGACCGGGATCCGCAGGCGCTGGCGGAGTGCATGCGCCTCTCCTGCGACGCGGTGATCGTGGATCAGTGCGATACCGACGGACGGGAGGAATTTGACCGGAACGGCCACCGGATCCGCGTGGTCAGGGACAGCGGGCGCGGCGTCGGCCGGTCCCGCAATCAGGGCCTGCTTTATTCCGACGGGGAGATCACCCTGATCGGCGATGAGGACATCGTATATGATGACGGATACGCGGAACTGGTGACGAAGACTTTTGCCGCGCACCCGGAAGCGGATGTACTGCTCTTTAATGTGGAACAGTCACCGGGCCGTGAGACCTACCGCAATACGGATGTACGCCGGGTCCGTTTCTACAACTGCGGGCGTTATCCCGCCTACAGCATCGCGATCCGTACGGACAGACAGCGCGAGGCAAATGTGTGGTTCTCCCATCTCTTCGGCGGCGGAGCGCCCTATATGGCCGGAGAGGATTCCCTGTTTTTAACGGACTGCCTGCGGAAACATCTTGTGATCCTGCGCGTCCCCGTGTGCATCGGACGGGAGACACCGCGGGAATCGACCTGGTTCAAAGGACATACGGCGCAGTTCTTTTACGACAGGGGCAAACTCTATAAAGCGCTGTACGGCAAAGCCGCCGGTCTGTTTGCTTTCATCTATCTCCTCCGCAACCGGCGGGTCTGGCTTACGGAACTGTCGTTTTCCGAAGCATGGAAACACCTGACGGAGGGCATGCGGTGATCCTGTATCTGACGGCAACGGCGGCCGTGATCTTCTGCTCTGCCTATGTCCTCTCCGCAGCGGAGAGACAGGCCTATGCACCCGTGCCGCAGGGGATGATCCCGCGCGGGATCCTGCGCGGACGCGTCTTCCTCGCGGGAATCTTTGCGATCCTGTTCCTTATTCTGGCGCTTCGCGTCAATGTGGGCAACGACTACGCCAAATATGTGGAATTCATGCATCTGGCCCGCTTCGGCGGCTATGTGCCGACGGAGCCCGGCTTCAATCTCCTGGCCTGGGTGAGTTACCGTTTTTTCGGGAAGGAGCACTACCTCTTCTGCTTTGCTTTCATGGGCTTTGTGACGGTCGCCTGTTTCCTGTTCGCTCTGGACCGTCTCTCGGAACATTTCTTCGAAAGCTTCGCCATGTTCATGCTGCTGGGATACTATTTCCAGTCCATCAGCACGGTGCGCTACTATCTGGCACTGGCGGTGGTCTCCTGCGGGATCGTCTGCCTCTTAAAGGATGACCTGCCGCGGTTTGTGCTCCTGGTGCTTTTTGCGGCGAGCTTCCATAAATCCGCGCTCGTTGTGCTCATCCTCTATCCGCTGGCGAAATGCACCTTCTCCAAATGGTTTCTGGCGGTCCTGACGGCGGCGGGTGCGGGAGCGTTCCTGCTCAGGGAACAGGTATTGCGGCTGGTCCTCTTCCTCTATCCCACCTATCGGGAAACCGCGTATGCCGCGGGCGGCGAGGGGAGCCTCGTGAGCATCCTGCGCTGCGTGGCGGTGCTGGCGCTTGCAGCTTTCGTTGACCGCAGGAGCTTCCACGGACGCCGGGAGCCGGGAGAGGAGGCCGGGATCCGGATGCGGCGATTCTGCTGTCACTGCAGCCTCCTGGCACTTTACCTGTATCTGTTCACCGGCTATATCCCGGTGGTATCGCGGATCGGGTATTATCTGACCTTTACCCAGATCTTCTATCTGCCCATGCTCATCCGCCGGATCCCCGGCGAACGGGTGCGGCGGATCGCGGCCTGCGGGGCCGTCCTCTGCTGTCTCGGTTTCTTCGTGCTGCTCATGCGGCACGCCGGGGACGACGGGATGCGGATCCTGCCGTATCAGACCTTTTTCTTCCATGATATGCCCCCGATCCTGTCGGACATGGGCTATCAGACAGGCGGCTGATATGGCGTACTTCACGATCGTTGTGGTTTCTTACCGCGCCGGGGAGAAACTGAAGAAGACCCTGGAAAATGCGCTCGCCCAGAGCTGCGGCGACCTCCGGATCATCGTTAAGGACGCGGCAAGTGACGACGGCTCTGTCGAGGCGGCGCGCGCGGCCTGTCCGGACGAACGGATCACCTGGATCGTCGAGGCGGACCGCGGGATCTATGACGGGATGAACCGGGCGATCCGCGAGCTGGACGGGGAGAGTCTCGTATTATTTCTGAATTGCGGGGATCTCTTCTATGACACGCAGGTGCTCGCGCATGTGCGCGAAGAAGCGGAGCGGATCCGGCAGGAGACAGGTGCCCGTCCGGAGATCCTCTACGGGGACATCGCGGAGCGGCGCACGGGGGAGCGGTTTATGGCGAACCCGCGTCTGGACGCCTTTGCATGCTACCGCAATATCCCCAATCATCAGGCGATCTTTTATGAAGCATCTCTTCTTATGAGGGAGCAGTTTGATACGGCCTACCGTGTCCGCGCGGATTATGAGCATTTTCTGCGCTGCTTCTTCCGGCTGGGGATCCGGCCGCGGGCGATGGATCTCATCATCTGTGATTATGAAGGAGGCGGGTTTTCGGAATCCCCCGAGGGGGCGCGCATCTCGGCGGCGGAGCACCGCGCGGTGACAGCGCTGTACTACACGCCTGCGCAGCGGGCGCGCTACCGCGCGTATCTGATCCTGACCCTGCAGCCCCTGCGCGCATATCTTGCGGGCAGCAGACTCACCGCCGGGCTGTACCGGCGGGTGAGAGAAGGGATATTAAAGAAGTAATTACAGGTGGTTTACGATATAGGAAGCGATCAGCGCCATCCCCTGTGCGTTGGGATGAACCCCGCCGGGCATGTAGGAACCGTAGTTGTCCGCACTGATGCCGCAGGCGCAGGTATTGCACAGAAGAACCCCGGTCTCTGACGCGACCTGCCGGATCTTTGCATTGTAATCCTCGATCGTCAGATCCAGTGCATTGAGCATTACGGTGCCGGAGGAGCTGATCACGGGGATGCAGGTCAGGCAGACGATCTGCGCGCCCGGGTGGACGGCCTTCATATTCGCGATCATCGTGCGGTAGGCCTGGGCGAAGTTGTCGGGGCCCACACTGCTCAGGAAATCATTGGTCCCCATCATGATAAAGATCACATCGGGGGCTTTGTCTTTTCCAAAGAGATCCCTGGCGCGCTTGATGCTGCAGCCGGGATTGCCGCTCTCCTCATTGACGTTGCCGGTGACGCGGGAACCGGACCAGCTGGCATTGGCCACGTAGGTCATGCCGCCCGCGCGGATCAGCTGCATCCACCAGGTGAGATCGCTGGTGGGCATATCATCGGTGGGATAATAAGGTACGTAATCCTGCGGCAGGCAGCCGCCAAAGGTGGAGATGCTGTCGCCGACGATCGAGACTTTCTTTCCCTTGAAGCGTTTGACGAATTGCTTCGGAGCGACAACAGGCGCGGCCGTGGAGCCGGGGACGGCCGGCGCGGCTGCCTGTGCGGGTGCCGCGTCCGCAGTGGGCTTGCGGCCCTCCTTGATCCCGAAGGTCGTATAATGCTTATACAGCGCGGAGGCTTTGGTCCCCACGGCGGCCGCGACATCGGGATAGGTCTGCGCGTAAAACTCCGCGTCAAACATCGTGCCGTCCTTCATCTTCTTCGGTGCGGCCTGCGCGTCCGCGGGCAGCAGGACGAGCATGAGCGTGGCGGCGACGAGTACGGCGGTGATCTTTCTGATATTCATGGAAGGTTCCTTTCTGCCTGCCGGGATCGGCTCCCGGGATCTTCTGCTGAACAACACGGATAGTGTATCACAAAATACAATAGGAAGGAAGTTGACAAAGCGAAAGGGGGTCGGTATAATCAAGTGCACGGCATATGAGATATGACCCTGCCTTAGGGGTCCCCGCAGATTGAGCGAAGCGAGATCCCGGAGGGAAATCGAGGGGCCCCCGCAGATTGAGCAGAGCGAAATCTGTGGGGAAAAGGAGTCGGTGCGGAGCGTGGTGAGGACCGAGTTTGCGAGGTCCGAACAGAAGCGGAGCAACCGACGACGTGGAGAAGTACTCAAGTGGCCGAAGAGGCTCCCCTGCTAAGGGAGTAGGTCGAGAGATCGGCGCGCGGGTTCAAATCCCGCCTTCTCCGCTACAGAAAGACCACCGGATGATCCAGGATCTCCGGTGGTCCTTTTTTCCGCCGCGGCAGAGACTTCCGCGACCCCGCTCTTTTGTGTCTGAAAGAGCCGTATTATACTAAATCTTGCGCTTTTTTTCGTGTCTGAAAAAAAGATAAAAAAAGTGTAAAAAGTGCTTGCAATCGGGAAAAGGCGATGATATACTAACATTCGCTCTCGCAAAAAGAGCGCTTGGAGCGCGGGCGCGAGCCGAACCTTGACAACTGAACAGTGAT
>JAFXTJ010000105.1 GCA_017535945.1 Lachnospiraceae bacterium | reverse complement strand
TTCCAATGTGACCTACCGGATCTACGACTACGACCGTAGGGACGCCAAGGGGCGGCCCCGCGATCTTCATATCTCACAGGCACTGGATGTGACCCGCCTCACCCGCCCCGTTATCACGGATCATTCCCCGCATCTCGTGGCCTGCCCGTACTTCACGGTGGACCGGGTGTGCGCGGGGGAGAAATCAGATGCCTGTGCGGCGGGGGTCTCTGTCGGTGCGGATGTCCCTGCGGAGGCTGCTGTGTCCGGTGCGGCGGGAGTTTCTTCCGGAGCGGATACCTGTGCGGCGGGGGCCATGTCTGGTGCGGCGGGTGCTGTCACCGGCACCGTGGTCGAGACTTCTTTTCTGAGTGTGCGCATCATCGGCGGCGAGGGAACGCTCTCTCTTCCGGACACCGGAGGAACCTATCCCTGCCGTCCGGGCGACTCCTTCTTCCTGCCGGCCTCCTCCGGCTCCTGGACCCTCACGGGCACTGCGGAGGCGCTGCTCACGCGGGTGCCGTAGCACTATTCTGCATTATCCCGTAAAAACTGATTGACATGAAAAGAAGCGATGATATAGAATTACCCTACAGTTTGAAAAAATATCAGAAAGGTGTTGCGGATGAGATCGTTTCTTCAAGAGTACAGAGCAATAGATGACGAGCTGTCTGAACTTCACAAACAATTGGAGACTTATCCCAAAGGTTCTCTCAGGAAGAGAACGATAAAGGGATGCGAGTATTATTATCTTCAATACAGGGACGGGAAGCATGTAAGAAGTGACTATGTCCGGGCGGATCAGGTAGCCGGCATGAGGGATCTGATCGAAGAAAGAAAAAAACTGGAACAGAGAACACGGGATCTGCAGACGAGAGTAGAGAGTTATGCCGTGCTCCTCGGGATCCATAGATCATATCGACCGGTCAGAAATGTTGATTATGAGGATTATACGCTCTTCATGTCGATGGTTGCACATGACTATAAAACGATGGAGACGGATGAGTTTATCAGGAAGTATGCTGTTTCGAGGTATCGCGGCATAAACAAGCGGTATATCGCAGGATTCCTGGATCATATCAATGGAATCGACCGGCGGAATACGCGCAGGACCAACGATCTTGTCCTGGATCCATATACCTATCTTATGTATTTCAAATATGGGGATAAAGATGTGCTTGAGCAGGAAATGAAGAAGGCAATCCCGGCATTTCTTAACAGAGGACTGCTGATCACAAGCGTACAGGAGGCTGTCCGTGGGGCATCTTGCTGAGAAGGAATATCTGTACAGAGAGAATGTTGAAGAATACTTCGAAGCGCTCGCCATAAAGATCAGGGAATCCGGAATAGGTGAACACCGGATCCTTGTTGTCGGCGGTGCGGCGATGGCTCTGAAATACCATGACGGAAGATCCACGGTTGATATAGATATATGTTTCCGTGAGCAGAACAATCTGTATGCATGCTGTAAGCAGGTGGCTGAAGATTATGATCTTCCGGAGGACTGGATCAATGCCGATGTGATGCATTCGGATTCATTTTCGTACAGCCTGTTTGATAATGCCGAATTATTCAGGATATATGACGGTGTCCTTAAAGTTTACGTGGCAAGCGATCTTGATCTGTATTGTATGAAGATCGTGTCGTTTCGTCCCAAGGATGTGCAGGATATGGAAGTCCTTGCAGATTCTCTGCGACAGAATGGCGTTACCATGAATGATGTGGTCTCAAATTTCAAACGTCTGTACGGTAACGAATACTATCTGCAAAATGACGACAGGAAGCCCCGGTTTGTGGAGAGGCAGATGAGTCCGCGGGTCTGACTATTGGTCGATTTCATACGGAAAACCGGCGGGATCCTCGCTGTCCGCCCTATATGACCATCGGCAGGTATTTCCGGTTTTCCTCTTCGATATAATCGCGGATCCACTCCCGGTCGAGCAGGTCTTCCGTCGCCTGTGCCATGACCGAACGGTCGGCGAAGGCGTCGAATTCCTCTTCTTTCTCCCTGAGGCGCCGCACGATGGCCTCATCGACCGAATCGGCGCACAGCAGCCGGTAGACCAGGACGTTGCGAACCTGTCCCATGCGGTAGACTCTGGAGAGCGCCTGCTTTTCCAGGGACGGCTTGATCTGCGGCTCGCAAAAGATCACGATGCTCGCTGCCTGGATGTTCAGTCCGGTCCCGCCGGCCTGGATCTGACAGACGAGCACCCCGGCGTTGTCTTCACGGGAAAACCGATCGATCAGGGCCTGGCGCCTGTCAAACGGCACATCGCCGGTGATCACGCCGAAGCAGGTCTCTCCCAGCGCGGCGGCGACCGCGGCGATCGTCTCCCGGAAGAAGGAGAACACCAGGATCCTGCGTCCTTCCTTGCAGCCCTCCCCGCAGAGTTCCAGGAGGCGGTTCATCTTGGAAGAGCCTGCCGCGTCCCCCTGCAGGAACGATACACGCCGCATCGCGGTGAAATTGCGCTCCCGCACCGCCTCGACATAGGCCCGCCGGTCGGTCTCCGTCATGGCGCACCACTCCTGTTCCTCCTCAACGGGCGGCAGTTCTCTGAGGACCTGTTCCCTCGTCCGCCGCAGATAGACCGGGGAAAGAAGTTCACGGAACTGCGGCGCGTGGCTCAGCTGCGCCATCCCGCGGATCTCCCGCGACAGATCCGGGCGGATGAAATCGATCAGGGAGCACATTTCCTCCACATGGTTTTCCAGCGGCGTCCCGGTCATCAGCAGGATCCGTTCGGATTCCTCGTCCAGCATACGGATGTGTCTCGTCCGCTGCGCCTCCGGATTCTTGATATAATGCGCCTCGTCGATCACGAGCAGGGAAAGCCGCATCCGGTTGTTGATACGGTCAACGATCTTGCCCATGGATTCATAATTGGTGACGGCGGCGCCGCCTTCCCCCTGCCATTGCAGAAAAGCGGGCTCCAGTTCGTTCCCGTGCAGGAGGAACGGACGGATGGTACTGAAATTCTGCAGTTCCCTGCACCAGTTGACGAGAACGGAGGCCGGACAGACGATCAAAAAGTGCGCCCCGGGGCCGGCGGCCTGCAGATGGGTCATGACGGCGATCGCCTGGATGGTCTTGCCCAGTCCCATCTCATCGCCCAGCAGGACTCTTCCCTGATGCAGGATGTATTTCGCGCCGAATTCCTGATAGGCGCGGAGACTCCCGGAAAAGCCGGACAGGTCAAGGGAGAACGCATCCACGGACGCCGCCAGCTGCTCCGGAATGCTCTCGTAAAGCAGTGTGCCGGACGGCTTCTCTCCGCCGATCTGTTCCAGCAGCGCGTAATACGATGCCGCGTTTGTGCGGAAGTCACAGAACGCATCCGCGGCGCGGGTTCCCGTTATTTCCAGGTACTGCGCGATATAATGGGTGAGCCGTTCAAAGACCGGGCTGTCCAGAAAAGATACGATCTCTTCGACGGAACGCAGGGTCAGCAGTTTCTGCGCTTTGCCCGAAAAGAGCCATCTCACGCGGTTACGGATGATGCCCCGGCTCTGCAGGCTCTCATGAAAGCCCTGCAGCTCCGTGAGCAGGTTCTCACCGTCTCTGCGCAGCAGCTCACCGCGGCGGTAGATGCAGAGCGCCCGGATCAGCTGTCCGTTCGCATCCGCCGCAGTGCTCTCCTCATCCGAGAGCGTGACCGTCTCACGCGCGGCCAGCTGTCCGGTAAATGTGGCGATGATCCCGCGTATCGCTTCGATCTGCTTCTCGCCGATCCCGTCGATCGCCCGTAATTCCCAGTCGGCGGCAGCGGCCAGTTTCGCGAGATCTTCGTATCCCGCCTCCTGCAGGACGGAAACACGGATCCCGGCGCGAGACTTCTTCAGTTCCTCCACGGATACATGGGCCAGCGCCCGGCCGGCGTTGCCCCTGCGGATCTCTTCGCAGAGCGTACGGATCTCCTCCAGCCTTGCGTCGCGGTCCGCGTAGATTGCATAGAAATGCTCCGTTACCCCGGTCAGGGCGGCGATCATCTCATTCAGTTTGCGAAAATCCGGTCTGTCCATTCGTGGTCCGATCATCCCCCTGCTGTCTTTGGCAGCATCTGTGCTCCGGTTTCCCGGCATGCATCGTTTCCCTGCTTATCTTATCACACCCTGCACGTTGTTCCAAACTCTGTTGTGCAGAGACGGCTTTTGGGGATCAGGGTAACTGCATTCATGATGATTCAGCATTTTCAGTTACCATCCGGTGAGAATGATCTGTTGCCTGATGATCGAATTCCCCCTTGACAGCGCCGCATCCTTCGCGTATGATATGGGATGTTCAGCAAGCAGAGCATGACTCTCACCCTGCGGCAGACGCTTCAGGTGTTCATCGGACGAGGCCCCGTTATAGTACGGGTGGGATGGATGGTCTGCTGTGCGCAGACCTTTTTTCATGTATTGAGGAGGGACAAAGCCATCAATAACAACAATAATGACCTGTTTATCAACGAGCAGATCAGAGACCGCGAAGTACGCGTGATCGGAGAGAACGGCGAACAGCTGGGCGTCATGCCGATCCAGGAGGCGATGCGGCTTGCGGAGGAGGCGGGAGTCGATCTGGTGAAGATCGCGCCCACGGCGAATCCCCCGGTATGCAAGATCGTCGACTACGGCAAGTACAAGTACGAGCAGCTGCGCAAGGCCAAGGAGGCCAAGAAAAAGCAGAAGATCGTGGACATCAAGGAGATCCGGATGTCGCCCAACATCGACACCAACGATCTCAACACCAAGATCAATGCAGCGCGCAAATTTCTCTCCAAGGGCAACCGGGTGAAATTCACGATCCGGTTCCGGGGACGCGAGATGGCGCACATGGGAGCGAGCGTGCATATCCTGACGGACATCGCCGAACAGCTCCAGGACATCGCGGTAGTGGAGAAGGAACCCAGGACGGAAGGGCGCTTCATGAACATGATCATGGCAGAGAAGCGCTGACAACCGGTCGGGACAATAACGAGGAGGTAAAGAACATGCAGAAGAAAATGAAGACCAGCAGAGCCGCTGCAAAGCGATTCAAGGTGACAGGCACCGGCAAGCTCATGCGCAACAAGGCCTACAAGCGTCACATCCTGACCAAGAAGTCCACCAAGCGCAAGAGGAACATGAGACAGGATTGCGTGGTAGACGAGACCAACATGAAGAACATGAAGAAGATCCTGCCTTATATCTGATGAGCAGAGATCATGAGTTTGAATTCGGAGGTGTGAAATGGCCAGGATCAAAGGTGCAGTCAATGCAAAGAAAAAGAAGAACAAGGTATTAAAGCTCGCAAAGGGCTATCGCGGAGCGAGATCCAAGCAGTACAGGATCGCCAAGCAGTCCGTGATGCGCGCGCTTTCCACCGCTTTCGCGGGCAGGAAGTTAAAGAAGCGCGACATGCGCAGTCTCTGGATCACCAGGATCGGCGCGGCGGCCCGCCTGAACGGTCTCTCCTACAGCAAGATGATGCACGGTCTGAAGCTTGCGGAGATCGATATCAACCGCAAGATGCTCGCGGATATGGCAGTGAATGACGCGGACGGCTTTAAGGCTCTTGCCGATATCGCCAAGGAAAAGATCAGCGCCTGAAGTCAGACGGGATCATATGGACAATAAGGGAAAGCCCCGTTACAATGGTAACGGGGTTTTTTTCTGTACTTTTCACAGAGACGCGAAACGGAGGCATCATGAGTGTACTGGAACATCTGGAACCACAGCCGGTCTTTCAATTCTTTGAGAAGATCTGTTCGATCCCGCACGGCTCGGGCAATACCGCGGCGATCGCGGCGTATCTGAAGGACTTTGCGGAAAGCCGCGGCTATCATGCCGTGCTCGATGCGGCGGGAAATGTGATCGTCACGCTCCCCGCCACGCCGGGCAGAGAGGACAGGGATCCGCTGATCCTGCAGGGACACATGGATATGGTCGCGGTGCGCACCGCGGATTCCGCCGTGGATCCCGCGACGGATCCGCTGAAACTCGGGATCGACGGGGACAAGATCTATGCCGAGGGCACGAGCCTTGGCGCCGATAACGGCATCGCCGTCGCCTACATGTGCGCGCTCATGGATGATCCTTCGATCCCGCATCCGGAGCTGACTCTTATCATCACCACGGAAGAGGAGACCGGGATGGACGGCGCCCGTGCGGTGGATCCCGCGCTGCTGACGGCCGGACGCTTCATCAATATGGATTCGGAGGACGAGGGGATCTTCCTCGCCGGCTGTGCCGGCGGCGGGCGGGTCCGCATGGAACTGCCGCTTCCCGTCCGGCGGATGTCCGGCTGCCGCGTGACGGCAGAGGTATCCGGTCTGCTCGGCGGGCATTCCGGACAGGAGATCCACCGCGGACGCGGAAATGCCAACCTTATCGCCGGCCGCCTGCTGCAGGCGCTCACGGATGCCGGGTTTACCCCCGGCGTGGCCGCGCTGGACGGCGGTGTCGCGGACAATGCGATCCCGGCGTCATCGACGCTGACACTTGTTTTTCCGGCGGAGCAGGCCGCCGACACGGCACGGATCGGGAAGTGCCTGGCCGATACGGCGGAGATCATCCGTTCGGAACTGGGGGCAAGAGATCCCGGCTTTGCGGTCACTGTTACGGAGGATGCGGTCACGGACTGCCTGTGCATCGCGGGTGATGCCGTGCCCCGCGCGGCGGCACTCCTCATGATCCTGCCGGACGGTGTGGAGAAGATGAGCACGGAACTGGAGAATCTGCCGGAGACCTCCCTCAACACGGGCATCATGCATCTGGTCTTTAGCGGGGAGGAGGGGCGCCTCATTCTCGACATCGCGGTCCGCAGCTGTCTGGATACGGCGAGGGATCACCTCGTGAGGCGGCTGGAACTCCTCGCTGAGGCATGCGGGGCGGCGCACAGCGTGCACAGTCTCTATCCGGGCTGGCGTTATGACCCCGATTCCGTGATCTGCGCGCATTTCCGGGACATCTGGCAGCGGATGACGGGGAAAACACCCCGCGTGGAGGCAATCCATGCCGGTGTCGAGTGCGGGATCTTCAAGGAGAAGAAGCCGGAACTGGACTGCGTCTCCTTCGGCCCGCAGATGGAAGGCATCCATTCGCCGGCGGAGCGGCTTTATATCTCCTCCGTCGCCCGGAACTGGGAATTTCTGAAGGAAGCACTTGCAGCCTGGGACGTAAAAAGATAACAATTGATATTTAATGCGATCACAAATAATATCAGATGTTATTCTACCGGAGCATCATACAATAACAAGCGATATTATATAATGCATGAAAGCGGCAGGCAGAAAGGAGAAACGGCAGGATGAAGACATTTGGCTGGAACCGTGACTGGAGTTTTTATCCCGAATGGGAGGACGGCATCCGGGGAGAAGTGGCGCCCGCCGGCGGAGAAGCCGTCGTGCTGCCGCACAGTGTGGTGACCACACCTTACGACTATTTCGATGAGCAGATCTATCAGATGGTCAGCGGGTACCGTAAGGTCTTCCGGACGGAGCAGGACTGGGAGGGGCAGACCGTGGAGGTCTGTTTCGACGGTGCCGCCCATGAGGCAACGGTGTATCTGAACGGAACCGAGCTCGCCGTGCATAAGAACGGGTACACCGCCTTTACGGTCGATCTCACGGCGCATCTCGCGCCGGCGGGCGGGGAGAATGTGCTGGCCGTGCGCCTTGACAGTAATGAAAGCCTGAACCAGCCGCCCTTCGGCTTTGTGATCGATTATATGACCTACGGCGGTCTCTACCGCGGTGTCACGCTGCGCGTGGGCGATCCCGTGCACATCACGGATCTCTTCGTGAAGACCACCGGGGTGAAGCGCACCATGGCGACCCTTACGATCGAAACCGCACTCTCGGCCGCGTACCCGGACAGCGCCTCACTGGTCTGCCATGTGCTGGACGAGGCCGGCAATGAGATCGCTTCACACAGGCAGGCGGTGGCGTCCGGGACCATATCCCTCTCCTCGGTCTGGGATATCCGGGGGATCCGTCCCTGGTCGCCGGATTCACCGGAGCTCTACCGGGTGCGTGCCTGCCTCATGGACGGGGAGCGCGTCATCGATGAGAAGAACGTGCGCTTCGGTTTCCGGCAGATCACCTTTACGGAGAGCGGCCTGTATATCAACGGGCAGCGCGTGCAGGTCCGCGGGCTCAACCGGCATCAGAGCTATGCCTATACGGGATACGCCATGCCGGACCGTCTCCAGAGAGAGGACGCGGATATCCTGAAACGGGAGCTGGCGGTCAACGCGGTGCGCACCTCCCATTATCCGCAGGCACAGAGCTTCATCGACCGATGCGACGAGCTGGGACTGCTGGTGTTCATGGAGATCCCGGGCTGGCAGCACATCGGGGACGAAGCCTGGCAGGAGCAGGCGGTGGAAAATGTGCGGGAGATGATCCTGCAGTACCGCAATCATCCCTCCATCTTCATCTGGGGCGTGCGCATCAATGAATCGCAGGACAACAACGCGCTCTATACAAGGACCAACGAACTGGCGCACAAACTGGATGATACGCGCCCGACCGGCGGCGTGCGCTACCTCAGGAAGAGCGAACTGCTGGAGGATGTCTATACCTATAATGATTTCCTGCATGACGGCACCAATGAGGGCGTGGCAAAGAAAGAGGACGTAACGCCGGATCCGGCAAAAGGTTATCTCATCACGGAGAACAACGGGCACATGTTCCCCACCAAGTCTTACGACGATGAACCGCACCGCACGGCTCATGTGCTCCGGCACGCGAGAGTCCTCAATGATACCTATGCGCAGGACGGCGTGGCAGGGGAATTCGCCTGGTGCATGTTTGACTACAATACACACCGGGATTTCGGCAGCGGAGACCGGATCTGCTATCACGGCGTGCTGGATATGTTCCGCAATCCCAAGCCGGCTGCCGGACTCTGGGCTTCCCAGGGCGATGAGACGGATGTACTGGAGATCCTCTCCACAATGGATATCGGGGATCATCCGGGCGGGCAGCTCACCAGCGTCTATGCGCTTACCAACGCCGACAGTGTGAAGATGTACAAGAATGACGAGTTCATCGCGGAGTTCCTGCCGGATACGGAGCATTTCCCCGCGCTGCCGCACCCGCCGGTCCTGATCGATGATTTCGTGGGGGATCTCATTGAAAAGCACGAATCCTACAAGGGATCGCAGGCGGCGCAGATCAAAACGATCCTCCTGTCGGCGGCAAAGCACGGCATGAATTCGCTGCCGCTTGCGGACAAGGCGCTCGCCGCCAAGCTGATGTTTGTCGATCATATCACGATGGAGGAGGCCACAAGACTCTACGGCAAGTATATCGGCAACTGGGGCGGGACGGCGCTGACCTACCGGTTTGAAGCCATCCGCGGCGGCCGGGTCGTGAAGACCGTCATCCGGGAAGCCGTGACCTCCCATCATCCGGAGATCCTCGTTGGGGCACCGCAGGACGATAACGGTTGTTATTTATTGCGCGAGACCGATAGCTGGGACGGCGCATCGGTGCGGATCCGCATGGTGGATCAGAACGGGAATCTCCTGCCGTATTTCGGGGAAGGGGTGCTGCTGGAAACGGACGGGGCCGTGTCGCTGATCGGGCCCTCCCTCACTTCCTTCAAGGGCGGCATGACGGGAGCCTATGTGCGGACCTGCGGCCATGCGGGCGAAGGGAGGTTGACGGTTTCCTGTGAGGGACGCACGGAAACCGTGCGCTTCAGGGTGGACCGCGTATGATCCGGGCGGCGGACGGCGTTTTTTATCTGGAGACCGCACGCAGCTCCTGGTTGTTCCGTATCCTGCCCTCCGGGCATGCGGAGCATCTGCACTACGGCGGCAGACTGTTTGCGGACGGGGCTGATGTGAGCGGCGAAGTCCTCGCCGGCACGGCAGCGGCGCTCGGGGAGAAGATCCTGAACCCCGGCGGCGGTATGGTGCAGTATTCGCCGGAGACGGGCCCGCTGTGTCCGGAGGCGGTGAATCTTGAGTTCTCCTCGCTCGGCAAGGGGGATATCCGGGATCCTTTTGTCTGTCTGACTTACGCGGACGGCAGCGGCACATCGGACTTCCTGTATACGGGATACGAGATCCGACAGGGGAAGCACGCGCCGGAGGGACTTCCGGGCGCTCTCGCCGCGGAGGATGCCGGCGTGGAGGAACTGGTCCTCACCTGCACGGAGCGGGAGACCGGCGTGATCCTTACCATATATTATGCGGTATTCCCGGAGACGGATGCCATCGTGCGAAGCGCCGCTCTCACCGTACCGGCGGATGCCGGGCAGGGGATCACGGTAAACCGGCTCCTCAGCACGCAGCTGGACTTCCATGAAAGCGGACTGCGTTTCACGACCTTTCACGGGCACTGGGCGGATGAGATGCACCGGCACGATCAGGCGGTCACTGCCGGACGTTCCGTCAGCGAAGGTCTGCACGCGGGGGCTTCCGGCAGCAGGTCCAATCCGTTCGTGATCCTCTCGGAAGCGGAAGCGACGGAGGAGGCCGGGGGCTGTATCGGCGTCAACCTCATCTACAGCGGCGATCATTATGAAGCACTCTCCTCGGACGGCTTCGACCGGTCGCGGTTCGTGTGCGGGATCCAGCCGGAGGGCTTCTCCTGGCAGCTCGCTCCCGGGGAGACCTTTGAGACGCCGGAGGCGGTCATGGTCTTTTCGGCGGAGGGGTTCGGCGCAATGAGCCGGAACATGCACCGCTTTGTGCGGCGGCATATCGTGCGCGGCACCTGGCGGGACAAGGCGCGTCCGATCCTGCTGAACAGCTGGGAGGCCAATTATTTCAAGTTTGATGAGGCAAAGCTCCTCAGGCAGGCCCGCGCAGCCAAAGATCTCGGGATCGAGCTATTTGTGCTCGACGACGGCTGGTTCGGTGCGCGGGATGACGACACGTCCTCACTGGGGGACTGGACGGCAAACAGGAAGAAGCTGCCCGGCGGGCTGGAGCGCCTCGGGGAGAAGATCCACAGGATGGGGCTGCAGTTCGGACTCTGGGTGGAACCGGAGATGGTGAACGAGCGGTCGGAGCTGTATGCGAAGCATCCGGACTGGGCCGTGTGCATCCCGGGGAGAGCACATTCCACGGGACGGAACCAGATGTTCCTCGATCTGACGCGGATGGAGGTCCAGGATCATGTGATCGAAGAGATGACCCGCGTTTTTCGCGGTTCCGGCGCGGACTATATCAAGTGGGACATGAACCGGATCTTTTCGGACCGGTTCAGCCTTTCGCTGCCTCCGGCGAGACAGGGGGAGTTCGGGCACCGTTATATCCTGGGGCTTTACCGCGTGATGCGCACGCTCACGGAGCGTTTCCCGGACATCCTGTTCGAGGGCTGCGCTTCCGGCGGGAACCGGTTTGACCTCGGTATCCTGTCCTTTTTCCCGCAGATCTGGGCGAGTGATGATACGGATGCGCTCTGCCGCGCGGACATCCAGCGGGGGTACAGTTACGGATACCCGATGTCCGTTCTGGGCTGTCATGTGAGCGCGAGTCCGAACCACCAGACGCTGCACCGGATGCCGATGGAGACGCGTTTTGCCGTGGCCGCCTTCGGCTGTCTCGGCTACGAGTTCGATCCCGGCGATCTCTCCGGGGAGGGGAGAAAAGAGATCCGGGAGCAGATCGCCTGGTATAAGGAGTGGCGGGAGGTGTTCTTCGGCGGCAGCCTCTACCGGCTGCGGGACGGCGGGATGCTCGCGGTCTCGGAAGCCCCCGGGGACCATAGGGCGGCCGCGCTCCTGCTGCAGCGGGAGAACCGGCCGAACCGGCCTTTCATGGAGCTGAAGACACGCGGGCTCGAGCCGGAGGTACTCTATCATGTGACGAACCGGCAGGCAGGGATCTCCGCCGCGGATTTCGGAAGCCTCATCAATATGATGTCGCCGGTGCACGTCCGGGAGGGCAGTCTGCTGCAGGGAGCCATCGACCGGTTTTACCGCCTGCCGCAGGATGCGGAGGACCAGATCCTCCCCGGCAGCGCGCTCAACACCTGCGGGGTGCGGCTTGCACCGGATTTCGCCGGAACGGGATACGCGGAAGGAACGCGGGTGTTCCGTACCGGGGATGCCAGGCTGATCCTCTTTGAAGAGGTGAAAAAACCTTGACCGCTGAGACGGTCCGCTGTGACACCTGTCCGCGGGGATGCGTGCTGCATGAGGGAGAGAACGGCGCCTGCGGTGTGAGGGGATGCAGAAACGGTGCGGTGATCCCGTTAAACTACGGACGGCTCACCTCGGTCGCGATCGATCCGGTCGAGAAGAAACCGCTCGCCCGTTTCCGCCCCGGCAGCAGGATCCTGTCCGTGGGGAGCTACGGCTGCAACATGGCCTGCCCCTTCTGCCAGAATCACGAGATCTCCAAGGCGGAGACGGCACCGGACGGGAGTGCGTGGGAGGATGCCGCGGAGTCCTGCACGCCGGAGCAGTTGTGTGATCTGGCCGTGGACTATGCGCGGCGCGCGGGCAACATCGGTGTCGCCTACACCTATAACGAACCACTCACGGGATGGGAATTCGTGCGCGATACGTCGCGCCTCGTCAGGGAGGCGGGCCTCGTCAATGTGATCGTCACCAACGGCTGCGTCAACGCTCATGTCTGGCGGGAGCTTCTGCCGGTGACGGATGCGGTAAACATCGATCTGAAATGCTATACGGAGGAGGGCTACCGGCGCCTCGGCGGGGATCTCGACACCGTAAAGGAGAGCATCCGCCTCTGCGCGCGGCATTGCCATACGGAGATCACGAGCCTCATCGTGCCGGGGCTCAACGACGATGAGGCGCAGATGGAGGAGGAAGCCGCTTTTCTGGCATCGGTGAGTCCTGAGATCGTGCTGCATGTCACGAGATATTTTCCGCGTTACCGGATGACCGCCGGGGAACCCACGCCGATCGCTGTCATAGAGCGGCTTACGGAGGCGGCGGGCAGGTATTTGGAAGATGTGCTTCCGGGCAATGTTTGAATGTTGACAAAAGAAATCTTATCCTGTAAAATGTCAAACGTATGTAAGTGTCCGTTGAGATGTCAGAGATTCTGTCATGCTCGATGATTTAGGAGGTACGGTATTTATGGCTAAGAAGATTCTGATCACAGACGATGCCGCGTTCATGCGCATGATGCTCAAGGACATCCTGACCAAGGGTGGTTATGAGGTTGTCGGCGAGGCGGAAAACGGTCAGATGGCGATCGATAAATTCAAGGAGCTCCAGCCTGATCTGGTGACGCTCGATATCACGATGCCCGAGCTCGACGGCATCGGCGCCCTCAAGGGCATCAAGGCGGTGGATCCCAATGCGGTATGCATCATGTGCTCCGCGATGGGTCAGCAGGCAATGGTCATCGAGTCCATTCAGGCCGGTGCCAAGGACTTCATCGTCAAGCCGTTCCAGGCGGACCGCGTCATTTCCGCGGTACAGAAGGCCATCGGCTGAAGCACGTACCATCCGGTATTCCGCGCCCGCGGTCAGAAGACCGCGGGTGTTTTTTATTCTGCTCATGCGGGTGGGGATGTGAATAGTAACTTTTATCAATGCATATCAATAAAGTCTTTTAAGCGCACATCATTTATGTTAGAATAAACTCCGTATGGAACAAGAAGCGAGAAAAAAGAGAGTACTGTTTTTACGCAAGCTGATCCTCTTCTCTGTGGGAATGGCCGTGCTTGTCCCGGTGATGATCTCCCTCCTGCTGGCGATGCGTTATGACCGCGCGATGGATGCCCTGAACAAGAGCAGGGAGGAACTGACCTGGTACAAGAACCATTTCGACGCGCGGCAGGCAGAGGCGGAGACGGCGGTCGCCGAGGCGGAACCCGCTGCGGAACAGCCGGCGGTCCCGGAGGGCGGCATGGGCAACGGTGCCGCTGAGGCACCTTCGGCCGAAGAGGAGCAGGCGGACGCGGATGAGGAAGAGGAATGGGACGGCATCCGCCGTGTTTATCTGACCTTTGATGACGGACCCAGCGCTTCCACGGACCAGATCCTGTCGACGCTCTCGGATTACGGGGTGAAGGCCACCTTCTTTGTGACGGGCAAGCCCGATAAGCGCTATGCGCAGCTGTACAACCGCATCGTCGAGGAGGGTCACACGCTGGCGATGCACAGTTACTCCCACCGCTACAGTTCCGTCTACGAATCGCTGGACAGCTTCCAGACGGATCTGCATAAGCTGCAGAATTTCCTCTACGACACCACGGGGGTCTGGTGCAAGATCTACCGCTTCCCGGGTGGCAGTTCCAACAAGGCATCCTCCGTGGACATGCAGGAACTGATCGATTATCTGGGCCGGGAGAATATCCGCTATTTTGACTGGAATGTCGACAGCGGCGACGCGTCCGGCAGCATCGGGACGTGGCAGATCGCCGATAATGTGATCCGCGGGATCCCGAGGTTTCACAACGCGGTCGTGCTGATGCACGATGCGCAGGAGAAGAGGACCACGCTGGAGGCGCTGCCGATGATCATCGAGGCGGTGCAGGAGATGGACAATACGGTATTTGCACCCATCGACGAGGATACCTTTGCCGTGCATCATACGGTGAACTGATCATACAGGAAGGAACGGAGGTCAAGGAGTATGGGATTTTTTTCGGAACTGAAGGATGATCTGTCGCAGGCGGTGAACACGATCCTGCCGTCGGACGATCCCGCCAAAGACCCGCTGCTCGCGGCCGCGGAGGCGGAGGAGCCCGAGCCGGAGGAGCCGGTCATTGTCGATCTGGATGACATGCCGGATCCCGCGACGGATATCGGTGTCGTGATCGATGCCGAGCATTCCGGCGGACGGACCATTGAGGATGTCTTCAATGAGGCCAGGGAACTGGAGGCGGAGACCGGAACGGATCTCGGGACCGGAGCTGCCGCGGAGCAGGAACTGTCCCTGGAGGGCGTGGATCTGGACAGCATGCTTTCGCGGATCGATGAACTGGATGCGGATTTCGGGGCGCAGGACGCGGAAGAAGAGGCGCCCGAGGAGGCACCGGCAGAGGAGTCGTATGAGCAGCTCTCCATGGCCGGACTGGAGGAGTCCGCACCGGAGCCGGCCGCGACGGAAGCGGTGCCCGAAGAGCCGGTGATGCCCGATGTCCTGAATGAGGCGATCGCGGCGGCGATGACTCCCGTCGAGGAAGCTCCGATCGCGGTGGAAGAGGAGTTCGGCGGCGTGGACGGCGCGGACACCGCGACCGTGGAGAGTGCATTGAGCGGCGCTGCCGTTGCAGCGACGGAACCCGTATACAGCGAACCGGCGGCAGAGATGATCCCGGATACACAGACGATGAAGCAGGAGGAAAAAAGAATGGAACAGATGAAGCAGCTCACGGCACCCACGGATGAGAACGCGGTCATTACCGCAGGCATGCGGATCGACGGTGATGTCACCACATCCGGATCCCTCGATGTGATCGGCAAGATCAACGGTAATGTAACGGCCAGCGGCAAGCTCAATGTGACGGGTGCCCTGGAGGGCAACCTCACCGCTGCCGAGATCTATGCGGAGAATGCACGCATCACCGGCGAGGTACGTTCCTCGGGTGCGGCCAAGATCGGACAGAGCACGGTCATCCTCGGCAATATCTATGCCAACAGCGCCGTGATCGCAGGCGCCGTGAAGGGCGATATCGATGTCCACGGCCCCGTGGTCCTTGATACGACGGCGATCGTGATGGGCAACATCAAGTCCCAGTCCGTGCAGATCAACAACGGCGCCGTGATCGAGGGCATGTGCTCGCAGTCCTATGCGGAGGTCAATCCGCAGGCGTTCTTTGACGGACTGGACGGCTGAGACGATACCGGATACCGTGGCGGCATGAGGAGGCGGTGATCATGCGATTACTTTTGAAGCTCAGCGGCGAAGCACTCGCCGGAGATAAGAAAAAGGGATTTGACGATCCGACGATCCGCGAGGTGGCCGGACAGGTAAAGCGTCTCGTCGACGAGGGATGCGCCTGCGGCATCGTCATCGGCGGCGGCAATTTCTGGCGCGGCAGGCAGAATGATACCGTGGACCGCGTCAAGGCGGACCAGATCGGGATGCTGGCGACCGTCATGAACGCCATCTATGTCTCCGAGATGTTCCGCGGCGAGGGGATGAAGACCGCCGTGCTCACACCTTTTGCCTGCAGTTCCTTTACGGAGCTCTTCTCCAAGGATCTGGCCAACACGTATCTGGCGGAGGGCCGCGTGGTGTTCTTTGCCGGCGGTACCGGGCATCCCTATTTCTCCACGGATACGGGCGCGGTGCTGCGCGCGGTGGAGATGGAGGCGGATGTGATCCTGTTGGCCAAGGCAGTGGACGGGATCTATGACAGCGATCCGGCTGTGAACCCGCAGGCGGTGCGCTACGACACGATCTCACTTGACGAGATCATCGAAAAGAGACTTCAGGCCCTGGATCTGGCAGCATCGATCCTGGCCAAGGAAAACCGTATGCCGCTCAGAGTCTTTGCCCTGCAGGAGCGGGAGAGCATCATCCGCGCGGCACACGGGGAATTCAACGGCACAACGGTAACCATAGACTGATCACGGGGAACAAAGGAGCGTTAGCGATGGATGAGAGGATCAAGGTATACGATGAAAAGATGCAAAAGGCCTATCGTTTTCTGACCGACGAGCTTGCTGCGGTCCGCGCGGGACGCGCCAATCCCCATGTGCTGGACCGCGTGCGCGTAGACTATTACGGCACCCCCACCCCCATCGCGCAGGTGGGCAATATCACCGTCCCCGAGGCGCGGATGATCCAGATCTCACCCTGGGACAAGACGATGCTCAAGGAGATCAACAAGGCGCTGCTGGCCAGCGATATCGGGATCACTCCCTCCGATGACGGCAGTGTGATCCGCCTCGTGTTCCCGGAACTGACCGAGGACCGGCGTAAGCAGCTGGCCAAGGAGATCCGCAAGAAGGGCGAGGATGCCAAGGTCGCCGTGCGCAATATCCGCCGCGACGGCAATGATGCCTTAAAGAAGTTAAAGGGTTCCGAGGTGAGCGAGGACGAGATCGCGGATCTCGAGGACAGCCTCCAGAAGATGACAGAGGAGATGTGCAAGAAGATCGACAAGGCCATCGAGGAGAAGAGCAAGGAACTCATGGAGATCTGAGCCGTGCCGGACGATAAGCACAATGTCCCCGCGCATGTGGCCATCATCCTTGACGGCAACGGGCGCTGGGCGAAAGCGCACGGGCTGCCCCGCAATGCCGGGCATCTGCGCGGCGCCAAAGCGGTAGAGGATATCCTGTCGGTCGCCGACGATCTCGGGATCCGTTATCTCACGGTCTACGCCTTTTCCACGGAGAACTGGTCAAGACCGCAGGAAGAGGTCGCGGCGCTGATGAAGCTGCTTAAGGAATACCTCGTGGGCAGCATCAAAAAGAGCATGAAGAACAATGTGCGCTGTCAGGTCATCGGCGAGCGCTCGAGGCTGTCCGCCGATGTGCTGGAGAGTATTGAGCGTCTCGAGGAGGCGACGGCCGGCAATACCGGACTCACCTTTACGATCGCCATCAATTACGGCAGCAGGGACGAGATCACCCGGGCGGTGCGGCGGGTGGCGGCGCGCGTACAAAGCGGGGAACTCTCCCCCGAAGAGATCACGGACGATGTGATCGGCGGTGCGCTTGATACGGCCGGGCTTCCGGATCCGGATCTGCTGATCCGCACGATGGGAGAGCAGCGCCTGTCCAATTTCCTCCTGTGGCAGTGCGCGTATACGGAGTTTTATTTCACACCGGTTGCCTGGCCGGATTTCGGTAAGAAGGAGCTCGAGGATGCAATCGCGGCTTACGCGGGCAGGAACCGCAAATTCGGCGGGCTGAAGGACAACGGGGAACAGTCATGAAGAAACGTGTGATCAGCGGTGTCCTCATCGGCGTCGTGCTGACGGTGGTGCTTGTTGTGGGCGGGCCGCTCCTGTGGGCGACGCTCCTGGCGGTCTCCGTCATCGCCTACAGAGAAGTGGCGGGCGCCATGGGCCTGAACCGGGACGGAAAGAAAGTCACACTGCCCGATCTCGCGGTTTACACCGGGATCGTAACACTCTACCTCGGACTGCTCATCACGGGGTCTCTCTCTTGGTTTATCATCGCAGCCATGCTGGTGGTCTTCGGTCTTTTTTTTGTTTATGTGCTCCGGTTTCCCGCCATTCACAGCAGGGAGGTCGCGGCGTCCCTGTTCTGTTTCCTTTATGTCCCCTGTATGCTCTCCTTTATCTATCTGCTGCGCATACAGCCCTACGGAAATCACTTCGCCTGGATCCCGTTTAATGCCTGGATATGCGACACTTCGGCCTTTTTTGCCGGGAAGTTCTTCGGCAGACACAAGCTGGCCCCCGTTCTCTCTCCCAAGAAGACCGTGGAGGGAGCCATCGGCGGCGTGGCGGGCTCGGTCCTGGCGGGTTTTGTCTTCTCCCTCATCATGGGATATATCCTCGGAGATTACCGGACGATCCCGTTCTTTATCGTCGCGACCGCGCTCGAGAGCGTGATCACGCAGCTGGGCGATCTGGTCGCGTCCGGGATCAAGAGAGATCATCAGATCAAGGATTTCGGCAGGATCATACCGGGACACGGCGGCATCATGGACCGGTTTGACAGCGTGATCCCGGCGGCTCCCTTTGCCTATCTCTGCATCATCGTCCTGTGGAGGATCCTGGGATGAAGAAAATCGCGCTGCTTGGTTCAACGGGATCCATCGGCACCCAGACGCTGGAGGTGGTGTCGGAACACGCGGATGAACTGGAGATCGTGGCGCTGGCTGCCAGGTCTCATACGGAGCTGATGGCGGAACAGATCCGCCGTTATCACCCCCGCCTCGTGTGCATGTATGAGGAGGATGCGGCGCGGGAACTGGAGCGTCTGACGGCCGGCACCGGCGTGGAGATCCTCTCCGGCATGGACGGCCTCATCGTCGCGGCAAGCCTTGAGGAAGCGGATATCACCCTCACGGCGCTGGTCGGAATGATCGGCATCCGCCCTACGATCGCCGCGATCGAAAGCGGCAAGGATATCGCGCTGGCCAACAAGGAGACCCTGGTCTGCGCCGGGCATCTCATCATGCCGCTCGCCGCTGAGCACGGTGTGCGTATCCTCCCGGTGGACAGCGAGCACAGCGCCATCTGGCAATGTCTCATGGGCAATTCCGGGAAGCGGCTGGAGAAGATCCTGCTCACGGCGTCCGGCGGACCGTTCCGCGGCAGGACCAGGGAGGAACTGAAGCAGGTGCGGCCGGAGGATGCCCTGAAACACCCCAACTGGGATATGGGTGCCAAGGTCACCATCGATTCCGCAAGCCTTGTGAACAAGGGGTTGGAGGTCATGGAAGCCGGCTGGCTCTTTGATGTGGACACGGACCGGATCGAGGTCGTCGTGCAGCCCGAGAGCATCATCCATTCGATGGTGCAGTATGAGGACGGCAGCGTGATCGCGCAGCTCTCGGTCCCGACCATGAAGCTCCCCATCCAGGTCGCGCTCTTCTATCCCGACAGGCGGCATGCGGACACGAAGCGGCTGGATCTCGCGGCGCTCGGGAGACTCACCTTTGAGCGGCCGGATACGGAGAATTTCCCGGGTCTTGCGCTCGCGCTTGAGGCGGCAAAGACGGGCGGGAGCATGCCGACGGTGTTCAACGCGGCCAACGAGGTCCTCGTGCGCGCCTTTCTGGAGAAGAAGATCGGATTTACGGATATCACGGACGGGATCGCTGCCGCCATGGAGCGGCATGAGGCGGCCCCTTCACCCGGTGTGGAGGAGATCCTCGCCGTGGAACGCGATACCGCTTTGACTGTGAGGAGTATCTACGGGATATGATCGTCAGCATACTGGTTTTTCTCGTTATCATCGGGGTCATCGTCATCTCCCATGAGGGAGGACATTTCCTCATCGCCCGGGTCAACGGGATCCGCGTGCAGGAGTTCACGGTCGGCGTGGGTCCTGCGCTGTGGAAACGCAAAAAAGGGGACACCGTTTTTGCGCTGCGCCTCCTGCCTTTCGGCGGCGCCTGCATTTTTGAGGGGATGTACGACGACGAGGAGGAGACCATCAATGATGAGCACAGCTACCGCAATGCGGGGGTGTGGTCCAGGATCGCGACGGGCGTCGCGGGCCCGGTCGCCAATTTCCTGTTAGGGTATCTCCTGGCGCTCATCGTCACGGCCTTTTCCGTGTGGAGTTTCCCGGTGGTCGCCGGATTCACGGAGGATTCCGCGGCACAGGCGGCAGGCCTGGCGGAGGGAGACACGATCCTGTCCATGAACGGGAAACGGATCCACATGGCGGGCGAGGTGACGCTGATGTCGCAGTTAAACCGCGGCGAGACGGTTGAACTCATCGTGGAGCGGGACGGCGCGAAACGGGAGATCTCGTTTACACCGCGATACAGCGCGGAGGAGGACCGCTACTACATGGGCCTCTATGTGGGCAAGGCCGGCAGCGTCGACGGGATCCGCGTCCTGCCCTATGCCTGGTATCAGGAGAAATACTACTTTGACCTCACCTTTACCAGCCTGAAGATGCTGGTCCACGGCGGTCTCACGCTGGATGATTTCGCGGGCCCCGTGGGAATGGTGAAGATCGTGGATGACACCTATGAGAGTGTCAAACCCTACGGGCTGCCCTCCGTGGTCCTCACGCTCCTCGAACTCACGGTGCTGCTCACGGTGAATCTGGGTGTGATGAACCTCCTGCCCATTCCGGGGCTCGACGGCGGGCGGCTGCTGTTCGCCCTGATCGAGGTCTTCCGGGGCAAGCCGGTCCCCAGGGACAAGGAAGGCTATGTCCATCTGGCCGGGATGATCGCGCTGGTGGCTTTTATGGTGGTAGTGCTGTTCAATGACATCGGGAAATTCATCGGGTGAAGCCGTGACGACGAGAGAGCATACAAAAGAGGTCCGGATCGGTAATCTGACGATCGGCGGAGGAAATCCCGTCCGGATCCAGTCCATGACGAATGTGCCCACAGAGGATGCCGGGGCCTGTATCGAGCAGATCCTGTCGCTGGAACGCGCGGGCTGCGAGATCGTGCGCTGCACGGTGCCGACTCCTGAGGCTGCCGCGGCCATCGGCATCATCAAAAAGAGCATTCATATCCCTCTTGTCGCGGACATTCATTTCGACTACCGCATGGCGATCGCGGCGATCGAAAACGGTGCCGACAAGATCCGCATCAATCCGGGGAATATCGGATCGGCGGACCGGGTGTGGGCCGTGGTGGATGCGGCAAAGGAACGCGGGATCCCGATCCGCATCGGCGTGAACGGCGGTTCCCTGGAGCGCGAGCTCGTCGCGAAATACGGCGGTGTGACGCCGGAGGGGCTCGTCGAGAGCGCGCTGGATAAGGTGCACATGGTGGAGGATATGGGCTACGACAATCTCGTGGTCAGCATCAAATCCTCCAATATCGCGTTTTCCACGCGGGCGCACAGGCTGCTCGCCGAACAGACCGATCACCCGCTGCATGTCGGGATCACGGAGGCGGGAACCCTGCTCTCCGGCAATATCAAGTCCGCTGCGGGACTCGGGATCCTCTTAAACGAAGGCCTGGGTGACACGATCCGCATCTCCCTGACAGGGGATCCCGTGAACGAGGTCGTGAGCGCGAAGATCCTGCTGCGCGCCATGGGACTCAGGAAAGAAGGGATCGAGGTGATCTCCTGTCCCACCTGCGGCAGGACGAAGATCGATCTCATCGGTCTGGCGGGGGAGGTCGAGAAGATGGTGCAGGAATTCGATCTGCCCATCAAAGTGGCCGTCATGGGCTGTGCCGTGAACGGTCCCGGAGAAGCAAAGGAAGCCGATATCGGAATTGCCGGAGGGGACGGCGAGGGACTCCTCATCAGGCGCGGGGAGATCCTGCGCAAGATGCCGGAGGAGGAACTGCTGTCCGCGCTCCGTTATGAACTGGAGCACTGGAATGAGTAAGTCGCTTGCGGAGACCTTTCCCACACTGACCCTGACACCCGCCGAGGAGAACATCTTCGGGGATGTGGTGATCGACCGCGTCTCCAGGACGAAGCGCTGGACATTTCTGCATATCTATATGACCAGCAGCCATCTCATCGACCGGACGGCCATCAACAGGCTGGAGAAGACGATCAAGAAACAGATCTGTGTCAGCAGCGACACCGCCGTGCGGATCTATGAGCACTTTGACCTGTCCGATCAGTACACACCGGAATATCTTATGGAGCACTATCTGGAGAGCCTCCTGGAGGAACTCAGGCTCTACCATCCGATCCTGCATGTGCTGGTGAGGAACGGCGAGTTTTCCTACCCGTCGGAGCGGGAGGTGGTCCTCACCCTGGAGGAGTCTGTCGTGGCGGAAGACCACGCGGAGGAGCTCACGCGGATCCTGGAAAAGGTGTTTAACGACCGCTGCGGCTTTGACGTGCAGGTGAGCATCGCCTACATGCCGCGCAGGGAGAAAAGGTCGAGAACGGTCCGCAGAGCGCTGCCGGAGAACAGGCAGCCGGTGCTCACGGTCCGGTCGGCCGGCGAGGAGGCAGCACAGGCGCTGCCGTCGGACGGGTTCTTCGGCAATGAGCCGGAGGATGACCGGGAACCGGAGGATTTCAGTGATCTGGATTATTATCAGGATGAGGAACCGGAGGAAGAGGATATGATGAACCGGCCGCCCGAAGTGCCCCCGCAGAGCACCGCGCAGGATAACAGATACAGGAAAAACAGCCGTCCGGGAGCGAAGCTCTCCCGGTCCGACAATCCGGATGTCCTCATGGGACGGGATTTTGACCAGGAGACCACGCAGATCCTCGATCTCGAGGGGGAGGGCGGGGAAGTCTGCCTGCGCGGCCAGATCCTGTCATCCGATCCGAAGAAATCCGGGGATTTTGTCGTCCGTGAACTGAAGAACGGCAAGAAACTCATCATGTTCGATCTCACGGATTTCACGGAGACCATTAAATGCAAGCTGTTCCTCACTGCCTCCCAGTGGGAGGAGGAACTCGCACCGAAGCTGAAGATCGGGCAGTTCATCAAACTGAAGGGTGTACCCGTGATGGATTCCTTTGATCACGAGCTGACGATCCAGTCCGTGAACGCCATGAAGATCGCGCCCGATTTCCGTCAGATCCGCAGGGACAACGCGGAGGAGAAGCGGGTGGAACTGCACTGCCACACCAAGATGAGTGAGCTCGACGGTGTGACGGAAGGCGAGGACATGCTGCGGCGCGCCTATGACTGGGGGATGCCCGGGATCGCCATCACCGATCACGGTGTGGTGCAGGGTCTGACAGGCAAGAAGGGCGCCTATACCGCGTGGAAGAAAATCTTCGAAGGGGTGAACAAGAAACGCAAGGAGGCCGGAGAGGAACCAGTCGACCGGCAGGAATTCTTCAAACTGGTCCCCGGGGTGGAAGCGTATCTGGTGGACGATCTGAAGCGCACCGTGGAGAACGGAAAGGGACAGGCCCTGGAGGGAGCAACCTATGTCGTCTTCGATCTGGAGACCACGGGCTTCTCCCCGGCAAAGGACCGGATCATCGAGATCGGCGCCGTGAAGATCAGGAACGGTGAGATCACCGACAAGTTCAGTGAATTTGTGAACCCGGAGCGCCCGATCCCGCCCAGGATCGTTGAGGTCACGCATATCAACGATATCATGGTGAAGGACGCGGAGACCATCGATGCGATCCTGCCCCGGTTTCATGAATTTATCGGGGATGCCATCCTGGTGGGGCACAATGTGGCCTTTGATGTGGGCTTTATCACACAGAACTGCAGGGAGCAGGGACTGCCCGCGGATTATACCTCGATCGATACGATGGGGCTTTCCAGACATTACTTCGCGACACTTGCGAGACATACGCTGGATGCGGTGGCCAAGACACTGAATGTACCGCTGGAGGGTCATCATCGCGCCGTGAACGATGCCGCGTGCACGGCGGAGATCTTCCTGCGGTTTCTCAAGGACTACATCGAAAAGGACGGGATCCGGGACATGACTGCGCTGGAGAAGGGCACGGAGATGGACCCTGCGGCCATCAGGAGCCTGCATCCGCATCACGCGGTGATCCTGGCCAAGAATACGGTTGGACGGGTCAATCTCTACCGTCTGATCAGCAAGTCGCATCTGGATCATTTAAAGCGTCATCCGCTGATCCCCAAGAGCGAACTGGAACAGTACAGAGAGGGCCTGATCCTCGGAAGCGCCTGTTGCGCCGGAGAACTCTACGAGGCGCTGGTGGAAGGACGCTCCGATGAGGAGATCGTCCGGCTGGTGAAATACTACGACTATCTGGAAATCCAGCCCATTGCCAACAACCGCTTCATGATCGCCGATGAAAAGAGATATCCGGACATCACCTGCGAGGATGACATCAGGGAACTGAACCGGCAGATCCTGCGGCTCGGAAAACAGTACGGCAAGCCGGTGGTGGCGACGGGAGACGCGCATTTCCTGGACCCGGAGGACGAGATCTACCGCACGATCGTCCTGAGCGGCAAGGAGATGGACGCGGAGGAAGCGGCCCCTCTGTACCTGCATACCACAGAGGAGATGCTCGCGGAATTCGATTATCTGGATCCGAAACGGCGCACCGGATCGTCATTGAGAATCCCAGGCGGATCTTTGATATGTGCGACAGTATCTCGGCGGTACGGCCGGACAAATGCGTTCCGGTCATCGAGAACAGCGACGAGACCCTGCGGCGGATCTGTTATGACAAAGCGCACGAGGTGTACGGGGAGGAACTGCCGGAGGTCGTGAAGGAGCGGCTCGAGCGCGAACTGCACTCCATCATCTCCAACGGCTTCGCCGTCATGTATATCATTGCCCAGAAGCTGGTCTGGAAATCCATGGAGGACGGCTATATGGTCGGTTCCCGCGGATCGGTCGGTTCTTCCTTTGTGGCTTATATGGCCGGGATCTCCGAGGTGAATTCCCTGCGTCCGCACTATATCTGTCCCAAATGTCATTACACTGATTTTGACTCCGATCTGGTGAAGTCCTATGCGGGAAATTCCGGCTGCGACATGCCGGACCGGGACTGCCCTGTCTGCGGCGGAAAACTGAACAAGGACGGCTTTGACATCCCCTTCGAGACCTTTCTCGGTTTCAAGGGGGACAAGGAGCCGGATATCGATCTGAACTTCTCCAGTGAATACCAGAGCAAAGCGCACAAGTATACGGAGGTCATCTTCGGCAACGGCCAGACCTTCCGCGCGGGGACGATCTCGGGCCTCGCGGACAAGAATGCCTACGGCTATGTGAAGAAGTATTACGAGAGGCTGCAGATCCCCAAGCGCTCCGGTGAGATCAACCGGCAGCTGACGCATCTGGTCGGGATCAAGACCAATACCGGACAGCATCCGGGCGGCATCATCGTGCTCCCTAAGGGCGAGGAGATCGACACCTTTACGCCGGTCCAGCGGCCGGCCAACAAGGAGGAAGCGGAGAGCATCACGACGCATTTCGATTATCACTCGATCGAGCACAATCTGCTGAAGCTGGATATCCTCGGTCACGATGATCCCACGATGATCCGCTATCTGCACGACCTGACTGGGATCGATCCGCTGGGGGTGCCGCTGGATGACCCGGAGGTCATGGAACTGTTCATCTCCACGAAGTCCCTCGGGATCCGTCCGGATGACATCGGCGGTACGCAGCTGGGGTGTCTCGGCCTGCCGGAATTCGGCACGGATTTCGCCATGAACATGGTCATCGAGGCGAAGCCGAAGACCTTTTCCCATCTGATCCGGATCTCCGGACTGTCACACGGGACGAATGTCTGGAGCGGCAACGCGCAGGATCTGATCCGGGACGGGATTGCCACGATCGATACGGCGATCTGCACCCGCGATGATATCATGCTCTACCTGATCAAGCAGGGGCTGGAGGAAGCCGCGGCTTTCAAGATCATGGAGCAGGTCCGCAAGGGCAAGGGACTGAGCGGGGAACAGCAGGAGATGATGCGGAACGCAGGCGTACCGGAGTGGTACATCGAATCCTGTCTGAAGATCCAGTACATGTTCCCCAAGGCGCACGCGGCGGCCTATGTCACGATGTGCTGGCGCATCGCCTGGTTTAAGGTGCACCGGCCGCAGGATTACTACGCGGCATGGTTTTCCATCCGCTCCAAGCATTTCGATTATGAGCACATCTGCTGCGGGGCGGCGGTACTGGCAGAGCATATGGCCGAGTACAAGAGGCTGGAGGCGGAGAAAAAGCTGTCCACGGCGCAGAAGAACGAGATGTATGACATGCGGATGGCGCAGGAGATGTATGCGCGCGGGATCGAATTCCTGCCGCTGGATCTTTATCGCGCCAAGGCCAGACATTTCACCGTGATCGAAGACAAGATCATGCCGTCCATCAACTGCGTGAACGGCATGGGCGATACGGCTGCGCGTGCCATCGAGGAAGCGGCCAAGGCCGGCCCCTTCCTGTCGGTGGAGGATTTCCGCAACCGGTCGAAGTGTCCGGGGCCTTCGGCGGAGGTCCTGAAGAAACTCGGGATCCTGGGAGATATCCCGGAATCCAACCAGATGAGTATTTTTGATCTGATGAAGAACTGATCAGGCAGGACAGGGAGGAAGCAATGCTCAAGATGATGACCATCACCGCGATCATAGCGGCGATCGTGGCGATCCTGACGGAGATCTTCTGCACGGAGGCACGTGCGAAGACCTTCTGGCTGGGGACGATCTCACTGTATTTTCTGGTCAGTACCGGTGCCTTCTATCTGCTGTGGCACGGAGGTGTTTCCGGCAATGTGGGCAAACAGATCCTGATCTTTGTGGTCGTGGCCATGTCGGCGTTTCTGGTCTCTGTCGTGACGGCATCCGCCATCATGATGGTCTTTGACCAGTTCGCGCCGGACAAGGAGCAGGAAGGGCCGGAGAAGAAGTCCGGGGAGGAAGGAAATGAAAAAGAAAATGCGTGATCTGATCAAAAAGGTCGGGGTGGCGGTCTGCACTGCCGCGGCTGTGACGTGCCTGATCGCGGCGCTGCCGGGACGTCCGGTCTGTGCGGCGAATACGTCTTCCATGGATTTTACGGTGACGGACGTCACCCCCTATACGGTCTACACGACCACGCGTCTGAACATCCGCAAGGGTCCGGGGATCCGCTGGGAATTCATCCGCACGCTCGATAAGGAGGAGGAGGTCACGGTGACCGGCGTGGCCGATACCCAGTGGCTGCGCGTGAAGGCCTCGGATGTGCCGGCGGGCTATATCTCCTACCGCTTCGTGACGGATGTGAAGGGGACGAAGTCTCTGTGGCTGCGGGGCCTGATGACGGAGAACGGGACGCCGGCGGCTGAAGCGAAGACGGCGGAGACGAAGACCGCTGATACGAAGACAGCCGATACCAAGGCGACAGAGACAAAGACAGCGGACACAAAGACTGACGATACCAAGGCAACTGAAACCAAGGCGGCCGAAACCAAGGCAACAGATACAAAGGCAGCGGAAACAAAGATTGACGATACCAAATCATCTGAAACCAAGGCAGCTGATACGAAGACGACCGATACCAAGGCGACAGATACAAAGGCGACAGATACCAAGGCGACAGATACCAAGGCCGCTGTTACTAAGGCGGCTGATATCAAGGAAACCGAAACAACGAAAGAAGAAGTAAAGAAAGAAGAGACCAGGAAAGAAGAAATAAAGCAGGAAGAGACAAAGAAAGAAGAGACAAAGGCAGAAGAAACTGCGAAGACGGAAGAAAAGAAGGAAGAGACCAGGAAGGAAGAAACTGCGAAGGCGGAAGAGACAAAAGCGCCGGAAACCAAAGAGGAAGTAAAGGAAGAGGTTAAAGAGGAAACTAAAGAAGAAGTTAAAGAAGAAGTTAAGGAAGAACCCGCAAAAGAAGAAACAAAGGAAGCGGAACCGGCCGCGGCGGAGATCGTAAAAGAGGAGCCTGTGAAAGCAGAGCCTGCCAAAGAGGAACCAGTCAGTGAGGAGGCCAAGGAGGCCGATGTCACCGGAGCGCCCGAGGGGATCCCCGCGGATCAGATCGGACAGAACGAGATCCGTGTCGCGGCGGCGGACGGCTCACACGAGCATGTCTACACGGGAACCGTCATGCAGGAGAGCGCCTGCTCCCATGTCGGCATCATCTCCTACACCTGCGCCGAATGCGGAGAGACCTTTACCGAGGTGATCCCCCGGAAAGAGCATACGCCCGGCGGCTGGGAAACGGTCCGCTCCGCCACGCTCACGGAGGACGGCCTGCGCTATCAGAACTGCAGCGTATGCGGCAGGACACTTGCTTCCGCGTCAATCCCCGCGAAGAAGTGGGGGATCATCCTGCTCGCCGTGCTCGGGGTGCTCTGTCTTGCGGGAGGTTATGTGTGGCTGGTGCGCACCGGTTCAAGGAAGTAAACACGCAGGGGGGACCGATATCCGCTTTTCATGCACGCACGGATATAGTATAATAAAGAGTAATTTTTTCATCATGACGGAACGGAGAAAGGGGAGCTCCGGATGAAGTTTTCCATCGGGAAAAAGGCGACGATCCTGATCATCGTGATCGCCCTTCTGGTCAGCATCGTGGAGATCATCGGCACCAACGAGATCACCAAGCGGCTCATCGAGAAGCAGTACGAGGAGCGCTCGGTCGATATCGCGACGGCGATCGCGGTCGCCGTGGATCCGGAGGCGACCCGGAAGGTCCGGGATGCGGTGCTCACGATCTATGAGGCCACCCCGGTCCGCGTGACCAGCGAGGAGTGGGGATCCGATGCTTTCTATGCCTATCTGGCCAATTACTCCGCGATCGAGGAGATGCCGGAATTCATCGCGATCCGTGATGCACTTCGGGTCTATCTGGACCGTCTCGATGTGGAATCCGTCTATATCAGTTATATCGACGAGGACAGACGCTGCTCCATCTATATAGTGGATGCCGGCTACGAGGATGCCTGCCCGCCGGGCTGCATCGACCCGTTGTATGCGGCACTGGAGGATCTTACATCGCCGGATCATCCGGAAGAGGGGATCCGCCCCACCGTGACCAATACGCCCGAGTACGGCTGGCTCGTGGCCGGCGGGATGCCCATCTTTGACAAACAGGGCAATGTCATCGCCCATCTGGCGGTGGATCTTTCCATGAACGAGATCGCGGCTGTGCGGAACCGCTACTACAGCATCACCGTGGCAATCCTCGCGGGGATCATGTTCGTGATCATCCTGCTCGGGGTCTTTATCGTCAACCGCATGCTGGTCCGGCCCATCAATGTGCTGTCCGATGCCTCCTCGAAGTACTACGACGACGGAGAGGAGATCACGCGGCACAAGTTTGAGAATCTCAGGATCCATACCGGTGATGAACTGGAGATCCTGGCAGACTCGATGAAAAAGATGGAAAAGGACATCAACGATCATATCGAGCGCCTCGTGGCTACCAGCAAAAAACTGGAGATGACCAGGGAGCAGGCGGACAAGATGAGCGCTCTTGCCAATGTGGATGCCCTGACGCATGTGAAGAACAAGCGGGCCTACACCGACGCGCAGAGCAGGATCAACAAGGATATCAAAAACGGCGCGACCGCGGTCGGGATCGCCATGATCGATCTCAATAATCTTAAGGTCATCAACGATGAGCACGGTCATGAGAAGGGCGACACCGCCATCATGAACCTGTGCCATGTGGTCTGCGAGATCTTCAAGCATTCGCCGGTCTACCGCGTGGGCGGCGACGAATTCGTCGTTATCCTGCGCAATCATGATTTCGACCATGCCGAGGAGCTCATCGGGGAGTTCATCAAGAAGATCGAAGAAACGGCGTCCGATGAGAGCCTGGAACCCTGGGACCGCATCTCGGCGGCACTCGGATATGCCGTATACGCGGAGGAGGACGGTGATCTGCAGACGGTGCTCAAGCGCGCGGACGATCTGATGTACGAGCGCAAAAAGGCCATGAAGGAGGCTATGCTTTGAACATCGTGCTGCAATGCTGTGCGCTGGCCATGCTGGTCACGCTTTTCCTCATCTTTGTCAGAGAGAAGAATCTGGATCTGCACAGCCGCAGACTGTTTTTCTTCGCGCTGATCTCCTGCATCATCTGTGTCAGTCTCGATATCCTCTCCATCATCGGCATCAATGCGGCGGCAGCGGGTAATCTGCCGCCCTTTGCGGCGAAACTGATCTGCAAGTTCTACGTCGCTTCCCTGACTTTCCAGAGCTATGAGGCTTTTCTGTATGCCGCCGGCGAATTTTTCGAGGCGCGGAAAAAGCGCATCTTCCGTACGGTCTATCAGATCTGGACCTTTGGAGGCATGGTCCTCATTTTCGGACTGCCGATCGATTATACGCTGAACGGGCGGGAGGTTTATTCCTACGGTCCCGCCACTGTCGTCACCTATATCGTCGTGCTGGTACTGATCGTCTCCACGATCATCATGGCTTTCCGCGGCAACGGGTATTCCACCAGACAGCGCAGATGGGCGATCCTGCTGTGGCAGGGCAGCTGGCTGGCCGCCGCCCTGATCCAGCTGCTGGCACCGTCTCTTCTGCTGGTCGGCTTTGCCGCCGCGTTCGGGATGCTCATCATTTATGCGGAACTGGAAAACCCGCATGAGGGGATCGACCGCATGACGGGACAGTATACCGCAAACGCCCTGCAGTCCTATGTAGGGGATCTGTACCAGCACCGGCGCACCTTTTCCTCCATCCATATCCTGGTCGAGTATCTCACGGAGAATGTGGAGATGGAGGCCGGCAAGGCGGCCATGCTGGGGATCGCGGAATTCCTCAACAGGGACCGCGCGGCTTATGTGTTCCGGAGCGCAGATGACGGCTTCGTGGTGATCTACCGGAACAGGGAACGGATGGAGGCCGAATACGGCAGGATCCGTTCGGGACTGCAGAACGCCGTGAGCATGCCGGTGCGTTTCCGCTACATCGTCATGCCGGACAGCAGTATCCTCGATACGGCGGACGAGTATTTCCGTTTCCATCATTACTGTATCTATGAGGCGGAGGAGAAGGACGAGCTCATCGTCAACCGCGTCACCGTGGCAGGGATGCGGGAGTATTCCGACATCAAGGAGCTCATCCGGACAGCGCTTGACGACGGACGTGTGGAGGTCTTCTACCAGCCCTTCTACGAGGTGTCCACCGGACGGTTCAGCGCCGCCGAGGCACTGGTGCGTATCCGCGATCTGGACGGCCGCGTGATCCTGCCCGGCGTGTTCGTCCCCATCGCCGAGGACAACGGACTCATCATCCCGCTCGGTATGGAGATCTTCCGTCAGGTATGTGTGTTCCTGGCGACCGGGATCCCGCAGAAGCTGGGACTGAATTATGTCGAGGTCAACCTCTCCGTGGCACAGTTTGAGCGCGAGAACCCCACGGAATTCGCCGTGCGGATCATGGAGGAGAATCACGTCGATCCGTCCCTCATCAATTTTGAGATCACGGAGACCGCCAATAACAGTGCCAAGCAGGTGCTGTTAAAGAACATGAACAAGCTCATCGATTACGGCGTGCATTTCTCGCTGGATGATTTCGGGACCGGGCGGTCCAATCTGGATTATTTTGTGGATATGCCGGTCTCCACGATCAAGTTTGACTATTCCTTTACCCAGAGCTATTTCCAGAACATGAAGGCCAAGGACCTCCTGGAGAGCATGATCGATCTCATGCACAAGATGGGGCTCAAGATCGTCTCGGAGGGCGTGGAGACCCTGGAGCAGATGCGGGCCATGGCGGCGCTGGGTGTGGAATTCATACAGGGCTTCTATTTCTCACAGCCTCTGCCGCAGGAGGAATTCCTGCGTTTCCTGCAGGAGAATAATGCGACTTCCGTAGTGAAGGAAAGGAGAGAACATGGCGGATTACGAGTCAGTTACACAGAAGGGTCAGCTGGAGTATACGGAACCGGCGAGATGGCTGTTCCTGGGCCTTCCCTGGACCTTTAAGAAATTCCTCATCTATGATAACGATCTGGTGATCCGGTCGGGCTTCCTCAACCAGAAGGAGGATGACTGCTACATGTACCGGATCACGGATGTGCGCCTGAGCAGATCCTTTATGCAGCGGATCTTCGGACTGTCCACGATCGCGCTCTACACATCGGATGCCAGTGACGGGATCATCCTGATGAAGAACATCCGCAAGGGGCACGAGATCAAGGATTTCATTCTTGAGAATTCCGAACGCTGCCGCCTGATGCGCCGGACCGTCAACATGCAGGATATCAGCTACGGCGGCGGGCACGATCTGGACGGTATGCATGACATCGGGGATCTGCACTGACACAGGACAGGATCCCGGGGAGGTATGGTATGAAGATCACGATCGCCGTTTTATTCGGCGGCAATTCAACGGAGCATGAGATCTCCGTCATTTCGGCCGTGCAGGCAATGGGATATATGGATCATGAGAAATATGAGATCCTGCCTGTCTACATGACCAAAAAGAGTCTGTTCTACACGGATCCGGCCATGGAACGGATCGAGAGTTTCCGGGACATCCCGGCGTTATTGCAAAAGAGCCGGCGTGTCATCTTTGTCAGGGAAGAGAACCGCACCTGCCTCATGACCTATCCGCCGAAGCTCGTCGGCAGACCGGAAATGACGCCGGTGGATCTGGCATTTCCGATCGTACACGGCACCAATGTCGAGGACGGCACGCTGCAGGGATTTCTCGAGACGGCGGGCCTGCCTGTTGTCGGACCGGGCGTCCTGCCCTCCGCGCTCGGCATGGACAAGGCCGTGATGAAGAGCGTCTTCAAGGATCACGGGATCCCTGTACTTCCGTGCAGGGTGATCACGATGAGGGACTGGCAGGAGCCGGACGCCGTGATCGACGCGCTGGAGCAGGAGCTGCCTTATCCGATGATCGTAAAGCCCGTCAATCTGGGCAGCAGTATCGGGATCTCCAAAGCGGCCGATCGTGCCGCCCTTCTGGAGGCCCTCGAACTGGCATTTACCTTCTCCGGCAGGGTGCTCGTTGAACGTGCCATCGTGAAACTCAAGGAGGTCAACTGCGCCGTGCTCGGGGACCGGGACGGCGCGGAAGCCAGCGAATGCGAGGAGCCCTTCGCATCCGATGAGGAATCGATCCTCAGCTTTTCGGATAAGTACATGAGCGGCGGTAAAACAGGCGGGGCAAAAGGCGGAGCGAAGACCGCCGGCGGCTCCAAGGGGATGGCGAGCCTGAAGCGCAGGATCCCCGCGGATATCTCGGAAGAGATGCGGGAGCGGATCCGGCGTACCTCCGTGGAGGCGTTTCACGCACTGGAAGGGGCAGGCGTGGCCCGGATCGATTTCATGATCGATGAGGAGAGCGGGGAACTCTTCTTAAACGAGATCAATACGATCCCGGGTTCCCTGGCTTTTTATCTGTGGGAGCCGCTGGGGCTGAAATACCCCGCGATGCTGGAAAAACTGATCTCCCTGGCCCTGAAGAGCGCCAGAGAGAAAGAGAAACTGACGACCTCCTTTGACACCAACATCCTGTCCACGGCGAAACTCGGCGGGACCAAGGGCGGCGCCAAAGGATAAGAGAATACGTTTCAGCCGGCTTTCACGGCTTCCAGATAGGTCTGTTCGATCACATCATGCACCCGGGCGTCGACGAGTCTGCGCTCGGCGGGTTCCATGGCGCCGGTGTCAATGGGAGTTCCGTAGATCAGCCGGATGGTGGCCTTGCGGATGAAAGGACGGTGCGCTTCGTAGATTTCTTCCGTGCGGGTCACGGTGACCGGGATGATCTTGCAGCCGCTTTTCTGGGCGATCTTGAAGCTCCCGCGGTGGAAGGGCAGCAGCGCGGAATCTGTCTTGTTGCGGGTGCCCTCCGGGTAGATCATGATGCTGACCCCCTGTTTCACCAGTTCGGCCGCTTCGTTGATGACGGCGAGGCCCTGCTTTAAGTCATCGCGGTCCAGGAACAGACAATGGAGGTTCTTCATCCACAACCCGAGCACGGGGACCAGGCGGACCTGCTTTTTGGAGATGAAGCCGACCGGCGAGGTCGCGAGTCCGTAGGCGAGAACGATATCGTAATAGCTGCGGTGATTGCCGATGAACAGCACGCCTTCATTCTGCGGGACATTTTCCCGCCCCTCCACGGAGAGCTTCACGCCGGAGAGAAAGGCGATGACGCGGAAGGCCCAGCTGACAATGGCAAGAGAGGCACGCTCCTTAATGACGGGACGCGCGAGCCCGATGAGCCATAGCACAAACAGGACCGGTATGCTGATGAGCAGAAAAACGATGAGGAACAATAAGACCAGGATCAAACGGAGCATAGCTTATTCCCTTCTGTGTGTCGTCTGTTACGTCGCTATTATAATCGCAGAACGTGCCGGTGGCAACGAAAAAAGGAGACAGATTTGAAAGAGACCATTTATATCAGAAATGCGCGTCTGATCGATCCGATGGGAGGAGAGGACCGCTCGGTATCCGTTCTGGTGCGGGACGGCAGGATCGCATCGATCGAGACCGAGATCCCGGGCGGGCACTCCGCGGACGAAACGGCGGACAGGGTCATCGACGCCACGGGATGGCTCCTTTTCCCGGGCTTTGCGGACCCTCATGTTCATTTCCGGGATCCCGGATTCACGGAAAAGGAGGATCTCATGACAGGCGCCGCGGCCGCGGCCCACGGCGGTTTCACCACGGTGATCATGATGGGGAATACCAGGCCCCATCCGGATACGCCGGGACGGATCGCCGATGTGCTCGCCCGTGCGCGTAAGACAGGGATCCGGATCCATACCTGCGGGAATGTGACCTATGAGATGGCGGGACGGGAACTCACCGATTTCGCGGCGCTCAAAGAGGCCGGTGCGGTCCTGCTGTCTGATGACGGGCTTCCCGTGCTTGATGAGGATCTCATGGAGAAGGCCTGCACGGAGGCGGCTGCCGTCGGACTCCCGATCTCCCTGCATGAGGAGGATCCGCAGTTCATCGGACAGGCAGGGATCCATGACGGCGCGGTGGCGGCGCAGATGGGACTGCGCGGGGCCTCCCGCGAGTCGGAGATCTCCATGGTACGGCGGGATATCGGACTGGCGGAACGGACGGGGGCTGTCCTGACGGTCCAGCATATCAGCGCGAAGGAATCCGTGGAACTCATCCGGCAGGCACGTGCGCGGGGAGTACGGATCCATGCGGAGGCCACCCCGCATCATTTCACACTGACTGAGGAGGCGGTCCTGAAACACGGCAGTAATGCGAGGATGAATCCGCCGCTTCGGGAAAAGGAGGACCGTCTCGCGATCATACAGGGAATCGCCGACGGGACCATCGATATGATCGCAACGGACCATGCGCCGCATACCCGGGAAGAAAAGGCGGTGGAATTCTCCAAGGCGCCCAGCGGCATCATCGGCCTTGAAACGGCGCTCAGTCTCGTTCACAGAGAACTGGTGCAGTCCGGGATCATGACCTGGCGGGAGGCCGCTTCGCGTCTCACCAAAGCCTACGAGGTTTACGGTCTGCCCGGCGGACGTGTGACGGAGGGGGCGGAGGCGGATCTCGTACTGTTTGCTCCGGGGGAGACCTGGATCCCGAACGATGAAACCCTGCGTTCCAAGGCGCGCAATACGCCGTTCCTCGGGGAGAAGCTGCCGGGTGTCGTGAAACTGACGGTCTGCCGCGGCAGCATCGTCCATGAAGACCGGAAAGCGGAGAAGGAAGCATGAGCAGAAAACAGGAAGAAACCGCCCGTGTGGCGGGACAGGAGCAGCTGGCGGAGGGGATCTTCTCCCTGCTCCTCGAGACGTCCCTCGCGGACAGCGCAAGACCGGGCCAGTTTGTCAATCTCTATTGCGGTGACCGTTCCCGGCTTCTGCCGCGCCCGATCAGCATCTGCGAGGCGGGAGACGGACGGCTGCGTCTCGTCTACCGCACGGTGGGTGAAGGGACGAGGGAATTTGCCGCGCTGCGGCCCGGAGATGAGGTGCGGATCCTGGGCTGCCTCGGCAACGGATACGACCTGGAGGCGGCTGCCGGCAGACATGTCGTGGTCACCGGCGGTGGCCTGGGGGTACCGCCCATGCTCTTTACCGCGCGCCTGCTCTGGGAACGTATGGAGCGGCACGATGCGCTGGCGCCGGCCGGTCTCACAGTCGTCCCCGGATACCGGGACCGGCAGACGGTGTTCCTGGACCGGGAATTCGAGGGATACGGCCGGGTTCTGTATGCCAGTGACGACGGCAGTATCGGCACGAAAGGCACGGTGACGGATGTGATCCGTGCACAGACGGACGATGCGGAGGTGATCTACGCCTGCGGACCGCTTCCCATGCTGCGTTCGCTGGCGGGATTTGCTGAGGAAAAACGCGGCGCAGGATTAAATATCACATGTTATGTATCGCTCGAGGAACGGATGGCCTGCGGTATCGGTACCTGTCTGGGATGTGTCGTGAAGACAACGGAGGTCGATGCGCACAGCAGAGTGCATAACGCCAGGATCTGCACGGAAGGGCCGGTCTTTGACAGCAGACAGATCGTCTGGTGAGAACGCCGGGAAAGGACGGATGGGAATGTCGGAACGGATGGAAGTGACGGTCGCGGGAGTGACCCTGAAAAACCCGGTGATGAGTGCCTCGGGGACCTTTGGCAACGGACAGGAATACGCGGAATTCTTTGATCTGGCGAAACTCGGCGCCGTTGTGACCAAGGGCGTGTCGCTGACCCCCTGGGAGGGCAATCCGACGCCCCGCGTCGCGGAGACCCCTTCCGGCATGCTCAATGCGATCGGGCTGCAGAATCCCGGCATCGATGTGTTCATCGAACGGGAACTGCCGAAACTGCGGGAGGTCAGAGAAGCGGGGACGCGGATCATCGTCAATGTGTGCGGCCACAGCGTGGAGGAATATGTCGGGGTCATCCGAAGACTCGCGGATGAGCCGGTGGATCTGCTCGAGATCAATGTGTCCTGCCCCAATGTGAAGGAGGGGGCGATCGCTTTCGGACAGGATCCGGAGATGCTCAGGGACGTCACAAAGGCCTGTAAAAACGCGGCAAAGCAGCCCGTCATCATGAAACTAACGCCCAATGTGACGGATATCCGCGTGCTGGCCCGTGCCGCCGAGGAGGGCGGTGCCGACGCGGTCTCTCTGATCAATACACTGACGGGGATGAAGATCGACGTGGAGCGCAGGAAGTTCCTCCTCGCCAACCGGACCGGCGGGCTCTCGGGTCCTGCGATCCATCCGGTGGCGGTTCGGATGGTCTATGAGGCGGCGCATGCGGTACGGATCCCCGTGATCGGGATGGGCGGCATCGCAAGCGGGACGGACGCGATCGAGATGATGTTGGCCGGAGCGGCAGCAGTGGCCGTGGGTACGGCGACTCTCCATGAACCTGCCGCCATGCCGCGGATCATCGGGGAAATGGAGGCGTATCTTGACCGGCACGGGATCGCTTCGGTGCGGGAACTGATCGGTGCGGTCGGCTGAAGGAAGCGGATAAAACAGGCAATGGAAAAGCCCCGGCAGGAGATCCCGCCGGGGCTTTCTTGTTGATCGTCGCGATCAGTCTTCGTTCAGGGTGACGCCTGCTTCTTCGGCACGCTGACGGAAACCTTCAAGGACCGCATCGTAGGTCTGCTTGCTGATCTCCGGGAGCTCGCCGCCCCAGGTCTCCTCGGCCTGCTTGTAACCCTGCTTGAAGGCGTCATACATCTTCTGGATGTTCTTGGGATCGCTCCCTGCCAGTGCATCCGCGAAATCGAGGATGCGGCCGGAGGTCTGCTTGACGCCCCAGTAGCCGTCTTCGGAGATGTCCTGCTGCGCCTGGGCCTTGGTCGCCGCATCAACGGTGAAATTGCCCTCACGCAGGAAGCTCCAGATGTCGTTGGCGTTGTTGTACGCAACACCCTGCCCGGTCATCATCTTCTGGACGAGATCGAGCATCTGCGACTGGCGCTGCTCCTGATCGGCCTTGAGCTGGGTCACGATCTTCTCCCGGTCTTCCGCGGACATCTTGCGGATGTTGGAATAGCCGGTCTCGATCTTGCCTTCGCCCTGTTCGTAGGTGGCTGCGGCTTCTTCGGAAGCCTGAGCCTCGGTTGCCTTGCCCGCCGCGTCGGCCTTGGGCGCCTGTGAAGACGCTGCGGCCTGTGATGCGTACGCCGACGAGCTTACCCCAGATGTAACTCCATTTACACTCATACTGAACTCCTTTTCTGATGCTGGGTGCATCGGTTGCAATGTTGACAGATACGTGGTATATAGGGTGTACCGAGCGTATTGTATCATACAATTGTGCAAAAATAAAGGGTTTTTCGAAAAAATATGAAAAATATGACTGACAATTTGCGGGTCCGCGCCTATGCCAAGATCAACCTGTTCCTGGATGTAACGGGACGGCGTGCGGACGGTTATCACCTGCTGAACACGGTGATGCAGACGATCGGTCTGTGCGACGATCTGACATTTTCGGTAAAAGAGGGCGCAGGCGGGCGCGATACGCTGATCCTGACCGATGCGGAGGGCCTCGGGCGCTTTGAGGGGATCGAAACGGACGAACGGAATCTGGTCCTGCGGGCGGTCGCGGCGCTCAGAGAGTCCTGTGCGGACCGGTTTCCCGCGGGGATCCGGTTTGACATCCGTCTGGAGAAGAGGATCCCGTCCGGAGCGGGACTCGGCGGCGGCAGTGCGGACTGTGCGGCGGCGCTCCTGGCCGTGGACCGGATGCTCGGACTGGGACTGACGGATGATGTGCTCCGTGAGACCGCACTGTCTCTCGGAGCGGATGTGCCCTTCTGCCTCTTCGGCGGGACGATGCGTGCGGAGGGGATCGGGGAGATCCTGACGCCGTTGGCGGAGATGCCCGATTGCACGATCGTCATCGCAAAGCCTGCGGGCTCTGCCTCCACCAAAGAGATCTACGGGGCGCTGGATGCGATGAAGGAGCCGGCGCACCCTTCGTGGGATGATTTTCTGGCATCGCTCAGTGCCGGAGGCGGCAGCAGTGACAGACTGCTGCGCATCGGCGAGCAGCTGGACGAACGGGCCAATATCCTGGAGAGTGTGACCGCTCCGCTGGTACCCGCTGTCCGCGAACTGACCGGACTGCTGCAGGCAAACGGCGCCTGCGGGGCCCGGATGACCGGCAGCGGCTCGGCGGTTTACGGTCTGTTTGCAGAGGAAGGGACGGCGCAGGCGGCGGTCCGGACGATCCGGGAAACGGGGATCGCCGAAAGCATCCAGATGACCGGACCGGTCAGCGCCAGGCACATTGCCGGGGAAAGGTTCTTCTGATGGATATGATGTCCCCGAACGGGCATCTCTCCTACCGAACACGGATCCTGCAGGAACGGGCGGGGGGAGAGGAGATCATGGCCGCCTGTGAGGAAATGCGGGATCTGCCCTGCCGGATCGAAACGGATCCCGCGGGAAGCAGTCTGCGTGTGATCTACCGAGAGGAGCGGGAAGGGATCCCGTCGGAGAATATCCTGGAGATCGCGGAGGACGGAGAGATCCGCATCCTGCGGAGCGATCCGACGTATTTCTCGCAATACCGATTCCGGGCGGGAGAGGAGACTTCGTTTCTCCTGAGCACGCCTTACGGAGAGATCCCGCTCACGGCCATGACGGATGAACTTGCGGCAGAAAAAACGCCCCGCCGGGTCGATATCCGGATCCGGTACCGGATCGCGGATGTTGCCGGTGAGGCGCATGAATTCTTTTATGAGATCCTGTCCGATGGGGATCTGACAGGCTGAAGGAGGATCAGACCGGCTTGGCGCCCGCCTTCTCCTGGGCTTTCGCCACCAGATTCTTCCAGAAGCCCTTCTTCGGCTCCTCGGCGATCACCTTACCATGGAGGCCCTTGACCTCCGTGATGTAGATCCCGCTGACTCCCGCCTTGACTTCCTTCTTCACCGGGACCCGTTCAAAGATCTTTTCGTCGCAGATAAAGGACATGATCTGCGGCCCGACCTTAGCCTTGACGATGGGAAGCTTGGAGCCCCGCAGGAGCTTCGGCGTCTTGTCCATCACGGCCTGCGGGAGTCCCGCGTCCTTGAGGCGCATGCGCTTCTTGTCGATGATGAGCATCGAGTAATACTGCTTGGCGGCCTCAATCTGGGCCTGCTGCTCTGCCTGTTTCTTCTGGGCCTTCTTGCCGAGGATCGTGAGCACGATCAAGATGACGGCGAGGACGGCAGTGATGACGATGAGTACGATGGCAACGGTGTTCATTGGCTTTATCCTCCGAATCTGTTATGCGGCGCGATATAGTATAACAGGCTTTTCGCCATCCGTAAAGAGCAGTCAGGACTGATCCGTCCTGCTGATGCCCACGACGAGTTCGGTGCGGTCTTTGTCCCTGACGAGGCCCGCGCGCAGAGAGATCATGACAGGCTTCCCCTCGAGCATCAGGCGGTAGCGCATCTTGAAGATCCGGCCTCTGCTCACAGCCCGGTTGACATTCGCCATGGTGAATTCCTTGGCAAAATAGGCGACGTCATCGGGATGCAGGATGCCTTCGCTCTCTCTGGCGGAATCGCCGAAGAAATCCGTGCCGGCTTTGGAAGTGTTCAGGTCGGAATAACCGGCTGCGGAGGAGTATTGCATATAGGCGCCGGTCTCCGGATCAACGGTGTAGATCGCGAGGAATTCCCCCATGAGGGCGGAGATCCGCGAGTAGACCGTCTGCTCCTCCCGGAGCTTCTCCAGCGCCTCCTGCTGTCTGGTCTGGGCATCCACATTGCTGACACCGATGATGATATGCCGGTCATCCCCGGCCATGCGCACGGCCTTCATGCTCACATAGGAGGGTGTGCCGTCCACCATGAGACGGTAGGACTTCAGGTAGGAACCGTTCTCAACGATGGATTTGAGCACATTTTCTCTCGTGAAGGCGCGGATAAAGCCGGGGCTGTCGTCGGGATGGATGTAGACCGCGGCATCCTTGCGGCTCTGCGCGAAGAAATCCTCGCCTTCGCGCTCGGAATTGAGGCCTCTGCCCGAGCCGTCGGAGGAGTACTCCGTGAAATGCTCCGTCTCGATATCCACGTAATAGAGATAGACATAGTCAGCGGAGAGCGACTGCGCCACGTTGACATAGGAGAGCTTCTTTTCGTCCGCAGGCGTGATCCCCAGCACGACGATCGCATAGGAGGCGACGGGACGGTGCGGGTGATCGGCGATCTTCTTGATCATGCTGTGGACCGTCGAGCCGTCATAGAGCCGTTCGTTGACAAAGGCTCTGGCGCTCTCGGACTCCCTGCACTGTTCGAGCCCCTCGGTGAAACCGGTGCCGGCGCTGGAGGCGATATCCGATACGGAATCGACCTCGCCCACGGAATCCACATTGAAATAACGCTTGAGGAAATCCTTGTAGGCCCGGTTGCAGCGGATCACGCGGACGTGCTCCGCGTCGTATTCGATAACGGCCATCGGCAGCGTGTCGAAGTAGTGACGTACGGTCTCTGTATCCCCGGCGGTCACGGAACCGAGATCATAGAGATTGACGGAACTGATCGCGCTGTAATAGCCGACCTCCTCCGGATCCTCAAAGCCGATCTGGATGCCCTTTTCGTAGCGCGCGAAGATCTCCTCGGGCGGGATGGGCTTGCAGAAATAGTAGCCCTGCATTTTGGTGCAGCCGACTTCGCTCAGGAACTGGACCTGCTCGATGGTCTCCACGCCCTCGCAGACGGTCTCCACGCCGAGACTTTGTGCCATCCGCATGAGCTCCTTTAAGATGACGCGGGACTTGGGGGAGTTCTCAAACTGCCGCATGAATCGCATGTCGAATTTGATCAGGTCAAACTGCAGATCCTGCAGGAGATCGAGAGAGGAATAGCCGCTGCCGAAATCGTCCATCCAGACCTTGAAGCCCAGACTCTGGAAGCGGTTCACCTGTTCCTTCATGAAGTCGAAATTCTCCCCGATGACGCTCTCCGTGATCTCGATCGTGATGAGTCCTCTGGATATGCCTGCCGCGTCCACGCGGCCCGTGATCTCCTCGACGATGTCGCAGGTCTCGAAATCGGTCCGGGAGAGATTGACCGAGACGGGCACGACATCCAGGCCGGCGTGTTTCTGATTCTTCATCTTCTCCAGGATCAGATCGAGGATGTGCAGGTCGACTTTGTAGATGAGACGGGTATCCTCGAGGATCGGGATGAAATCGGCGGGAGAGAACATGCCCTTTTCCGGATCGATCCAGCGGGCCAGCGCCTCCTCGTCGCACACCCTTTTGTTGGTGGCGCGGATGATGGGCTGATAGAAGGCCTTGATCCAGTTCTCGCTGATCGCGCGGTCGAGATTGTCGACGATGTACTGTCTGTTCATCTCGGCTTTCAGCATCCTGTCATCGAAGTACAGGAAGCAGGAGACGTTGTCGTCCCGGATCTGGTCGCAGGCGTATTTAGCCCTGTCGCAGGCAAGGGACGTCTCCACGATCCCCATGGAATCGAGATAGATGCCGGCCTGCACGGGCAGAGACCGGCCGCTGTTGCAGCCTTTTGCCTCGTGGAAGATCATGTTGAGCTTCTTCTCAAGATCCTGCGTATCGGCGAAAACAGCGAAATGATCCTGCCCGAAACGGCTGCAGGTCTCTTCGCCGAACTGCTCCGAGATGACCCGCGAGAAATCCCGGATCAGCGTATCTCCGGCGGTAAATCCGTAGCGCTGGTTGTAGTACTTGAGCCCACGCATATTGAGGAAGACCAGTGCGCCCGTGATACCGCGCTCATGCAGGCTCTTGCGGCCCGCCTCGGCCAGCCGGAAGAAATACGTCATGCTGGGCAGGCCCGTCAGCCGGTCGTAGTTCATCTCACGGAAGATGCTCTGCTCACGGAAGTCCGAATCCGTCTGCGCCTCGGGATGCCTGCCGGCCTTGCTCTCGGCCAGACGTTCCGGGAATTTCTCGTAGAAGAGCTTCTTGTCCGCGTACATGCGTTCATCGGCGCACTTCAAGGCCATGCGGACATTGCGGCTGTCCTTCTCCACGGCGCCGCCCAGAGCGAAGTAGAGATTGCCGAATTTCACACAGGCCCGGCGGATCCGTTCGATGCGCTGTTCCAGTTCCTCCTCCGTGATCCCGGTGACGATGATGGAGAACTCGTCGCCGCCGGCGCGGAAGATCTCCTGCTCATCAAAGATCTCACGGAGCGCGTTGGCGGCGTTCTTCAGGAGCAGGTCGCCTGCGTTGTGCCCCTCGAGATCGTTGATCGCCTTGAGACCGTTCAGGTCGGCGAAGACGACGCCGACGGAGGTGTCGCCCGCATCCCCGTGGCAGAGACTGTCGACATAGTTGTTCATCTCGTTGCGGTTCATGACGCCGGTCAGCATGTCCTTGGAACTCAGGGCACGGAGCCTGTCGACCAGAAGATAGTTTCCCAGCTCGCTCCCCACGATAAAGGTCGTGATCTCGAGCGTCTCCTTGATCCGCACGGAGCGCTCCGGGTCGAAGTTGATCGCCCACATGTAGCCCAGGAGATGATTGCCGGATTTGAGCGGGAAGAGCACGATGCTCCTGCCGCCGGCGGATGTGATGGATTCATGCCAGACAGGGTTCCGTTCTCTGACGAGTTCCATGTCCTGTTCGTTTTTCGCGATCAGGCAGTTGCTTCCGGCGATGGTATCCTTCCAGGAATCGGCGATATCATAGAACCCGTCATCCACATAGTGCTCCATGGGGAGGAGCTTGGTGTCCGGGGCAAAGGCCTCTCCGAGGACATAGCAGGAGCGCTCCTGCTCGTTCATGACGAGGATGCAGCAGTGCTCCGCATCGCACAGCTCGCGGATCCCCGCGATCACCTCTTTCATGGCTGCCCTGAAATCATTGGTGCCGCGCAGACGGATACAGGTATCCAGCACCGCGGTCGCCGTCTCGTTGGAAACATTGGAGAGCTGCGAGGAATCCGGCTCGAAATTGATCTCCATCATGTAGAGACAGTAGCAGAGATCCCCTTCCTCGATCAGCGGGAGAAAACTCATGTTGAACCACACATCCATCCGGTCCGGATGCGCGTAGGAATGGAGACATTTTTTGCCGACAGCGGAGCGGTAGCAGTAATCCTCGAAATTTAAGTCCCGTGTGAGATAATCGGTGTATTCCGTGTTCGGGACGAACTTGTCCGTGAGCATCTTCGTGCCCGGCGCCGGGTGTTCGATCGAATCGACGTAGGCTTTGTTTCCGGCGACGATACGGATCCTGCCGTAGCGGTCATCCGGCAGCCGCTCCACCGACACCACACAGGTCATTGCGGACATATGGTCTACTAACGCCTGAAAATCCATGATCCCCCTTTCCCGCAAACGGGTTGCGTTCCGCCTGATGTCAGTGAAAAGTGCATGAATCTCTAAACATATAGTTTATTTTGAAACGGCGGAAAAAGCAAGGCGGACGCCCTTTATCTTTTTTTTCTCATTCACTTGTTAATCGAAGAACAATACTGTATAATGTGGAAGACACAGAAAGTCATCGGGCCGCGTGCCGGTCTGATGATCGTGTTTTTTTGTTGCATCAGGGCAGACTCAGGAAAAGGAGAAAGAGAAAGGGAAGGGGAATGGCTATGGGCAAACTACAAGCAGATGCCGTCCGGACTATCAAAGAGATCTGCGGGCGTTACAAGGACGAGAGAACGCCCCTCATGATGATCCTCAGCGATATCCAGAAAGAGTACGGCTACATCCCGCTGGAAGTGCAGGAGATCGTTTCGGAGGAAACGGGCATCTCCGTCGCGGAGATCTACGGGGTGGTCACTTTCTACTCGTTCTTCTCCCTCACTCCGAAGGGGAAGTACGTGATCGGCTGCTGTCTCGGCACCGCCTGCTATGTCAAGGGCGCGCAGCAGGTGATCGACAAGTTTTCCGAGATCCTCCACATCAAACCCGGAGAGACCACGGAAGACGGGATGTTCACGCTGGATGCGCTGCGCTGCATCGGTGCATGCGGGATCGCTCCCGCCGTCAGCATCAGCGGCACCGTATATCCCAAGGTGACGGTGGACAAGGTTGCTACAATCGTTGAGGAATACAGGGCAAAGGAAGGTGCGGCGTCATGATCAAATCTGTCGAAGAATTCAAGGAAAAATCAACTGCATGTACCAAGTGCCTTGAGGATAAGCTCCACGGGAACGACGGCAAGCGCCATATCGTGCTCTGCGGCGGCACAGGCTGCCTCTCCTCTCATTCCGATGAGATCATGGCGAAGTTCAAAGAGGTGCTCGAGGCGAAGGGTGTGGCTGACAAGGCTACGGTCAATCTGGTCGGCTGCTTCGGTTTCTGCTCGCAGGGACCTTTCGTGAAGATCTATCCCGAGGATACGCTTTACCGTCTGGTGAAGATCGAGGACGTGGAAGAGATCGTCGAGAAGGACATCATCGGCGGCGAGGTCGTCGAGAGACTGCTCTATGTGGATCCCGCTTCCGGCGAGAAGGTCGCGAAGCAGGACGACATCAATTTCTATAAGAAGCAGAAGCGCATCGCGCTGTACGGCTGCGGTGTCATCAATTCCGAGGATATCAACGAAGCGCTCGGCATGGACGGCTTCAAGGGACTGCAGAAGGCGCTGACCATGAAGCAGCAGGAGGTCGTCGACGAGATCCTCGCTTCCGGTCTGCGCGGACGCGGGGGCGGTGGCTTCCCGACCGGCCGCAAGTGGCAGTTTGCTCTTGACCAGAACAGCGAAGAGAAGTACGTCGTCTGTAACGGTGACGAGGGCGACCCGGGCGCGTTCATGGACCGTTCCATCCTGGAAGGCAACCCGCTGGCCGTCATCGAGGGCATGGCCATCGCCGGCTACGCCATCGGTGCGAAGAACGGTTACTTCTACGTGCGCGCGGAGTACCCGATCGCCGTGAAACGTCTCAACATCGCCATCAAGCAGGCGGAGGAGCTGGGACTTCTCGGTGACAACATCTTCGGTACGGACTTCAGCTTCCGTTGCCACATCAGACTGGGCGCAGGCGCGTTCGTCTGCGGCGAGGAGACGGCTCTGCTCAACTCCATCATGGGCAAGCGCGGCATGCCCCGTCCCCGTCCGCCGTTCCCGGCTGTATCGGGTCTGTGGGAGAAGCCCACGATCGTCAATAACGTCGAGACCCTGGCCTGCGTACCTTATATCATCCGCAACGGCTCCGCTTCGTTTGCGAGCGTCGGCACCGAGAAGAGCAAGGGCACCAAGGTGTTCGCTCTCGGCGGTAAGGTCAACAACGTCGGTCTCGTGGAAGTCCCCATGGGCACGACGCTCAGGGAACTCATCTACGACATCGGCGGCGGCATCCCCGGCGGCAAGCAGTTCAAGGCCATCCAGACGGGCGGACCCAGCGGCGGCTGCCTCACGGCGGAGTATCTCGATGAGCCCATCGATTTCGACAATCTCGTGGCGAAGGGTTCCATGATGGGTTCCGGCGGTGCCATCGTCATGGACGAGGACAACTGCATGGTGGACGTCGCCAAGTTCTACATGGAGTTCATCTGCGACGAATCCTGCGGCAAGTGCACACCGTGCCGGATCGGCACCAAGCGGATCCTGGAGATCCTCACCCGCATCACGAGCGGTACAGGTACCATGCAGGATCTCGAGGAGCTCGAGGAACTGGCGACGACGATCAAGTCCAACTCCCTCTGCGCTCTCGGTCAGACCGCTGCCAACCCGGTGGTCTCCACCATGACGCATTTCAAGGACGAGTACCTGGCACATATCAATGACAAGCACTGCCCGGCACACGTCTGCAAGAACCTCATGGAGTATCATATCGATCCCGAGGTCTGCATCGGCTGCGGCATGTGCGCCAAGGGCTGCCCGGCCGGCTGCATCAAGAGGACCGAGTATATCGCTCCCGGACACAAGCTGGCGAGCATGGAGATCGATGCGGAAGCCTGCGTGAAGTGCGGCAACTGCATAAGCACCTGCAAATTTAACGCGATTGAGAAAAGGTAGGGCTGAGAGATGGCAAAAGTGAACATAAAGATCGAAGGTGTGGACTACCAGGTTGAGTCGGGCCTGACCATCCTGGAAGCTGCAAAAGCCTGCGGATACGAGATCCCTTCGCTGTGTACCTTCAACCACGGAGAGTGCAATCAGGGATCCTGCCGCGTCTGCCTCGTAGAGGTAAAGGGAGCCAGAGGGCTTGTGGCGAGCTGTGTATATCCTGTTTCGGAAGGCATGGAGATCAGCATCTCCGCGCCGAAGGCTGTGGAGGCGAGACGCCGATCCGTGGAGCTCATGCTCTCCAATCACAGCAAGGACTGCCAGCAGTGTGAAAAGAACGGCAAGTGCGAACTGCTGTATGTGGCGCAGGTCACCGGCGCACAGGAAGGAAAATACGAGGGCGTTCAATCCGAGCATTATTTTGACGAGATCGCTCCCGGACTGGTGCGCGACACCAGCAAGTGCATCCTTTGCGGCCGCTGCATCGAGCGTTGCAAGAACGCGCACGGCATGGGAATCCTCGGTTTCGAGAACCGCGGCTTCAAGACATTTGTTTCTCCCGCTGAGAACAGGAGCTTTGCGGACAGCCCGTGCATCCAGTGCGGCCAGTGCGTGAACGTATGTCCGACCGGCGCGCTCATGGAGCACAGCGAGATTGCCAAGGTGGATGCGGCTCTTGCTTCCGGCAAGCATGTCGTCATCCAGACAGCGCCTGCTGTCCGTGCGGCGATCGGCGAAGAGTTCGGATATCCTGTGGGTACGGCTGTGACCGGCAAGATGATCGCGGCGCAGAGACGTCTCGGCTTCGAGCGTGTGTACGATGTCAACTTCGGCGCGGACGTGACCATCATGGAAGAGGGCACGGAGCTGCTGGGCCGTCTGAAGAACGGCGGTGTGCTCCCGATGATCACCTCCTGCTCTCCGGGCTGGATCAATTACGCAGAGTACAACTACAGCGATCTGATCCCGCATCTCTCGACCTGCAAGTCGCCTCATGAGATGCAGGGCGCTCTGATCAAGAGCTACTGGGCGGAGACCATGGGTTACAAGCCCGAGGATGTGTTCGTTGTTTCCGTCATGCCCTGTGTTGCGAAGAAATTCGAGAAGGAGCGTGAGCAGCTCAAGGTCAACGGTATCCCGGATGTGGACGCTGTCCTCACGACCAGAGAGCTCGCCAGGATGATCAAGCGCGCAGGCATCATCTTCAACCGCCTGCCTGATGAGGAGTGGGATTCCGATATCATGGGCGCATACTCCGGTGCGGGTGTCATCTTCGGTGTCACCGGCGGTGTCATGGAAGCGGCGCTCCGTACCGTTTACCATGTGCTTACGGGTGAGGAGTACGGCAAGATCGAATTCACCGAGGTCAGAGGCCATGACGCGGGTATCCGCGAGGCCAGCATCGATATCAAGGGCACCACGGTCAATGTGGCGATCGCTTCCGGCATGAAGTCGGCCAAGGTTCTCCTTGACCAGATCCGTGCGGGCGAGAGCAAGTATCAGTTCATCGAGATCATGGGCTGCCCCGGCGGCTGCATCAACGGCGGCGGTCAGCCGTATGTGCGTCCCGTGTTCCTGCCTGACGAGGATGATGATATCCTTGATACCTACAAGGAGAAGAGGGCCAAGGCGCTCTACTCCGAGGACGAGCGTCAGAGCGTCCGTCAGAGCCATAATAATCCGGACGTCAAGGCCCTGTACGAGAAGTTCCTCGGGGAACCCAATTCGCACAAGGCGCATGAACTGCTTCATACCTCGTATGCCGCGAGAGAAGGGTTTAATGAAGTGAAGTAACAGCAGCTTCATCCTCAGCACAGTAATGAACGGTCCCCGCAGGCATTTCACCTGCGGGGATCGTCTTTTCGGGAATCACTTTTCCCTGAGAGGATTCTGTGGTAAAATTACTTGTTATGATTCTTTATTCAGGAAACAGGGGAGGAAGAATGTCATGAGGAAGAATCGGTTCCGGGCGGCTGCGTTGTTGCTCATGTGCACGGCGCTCGCGGGATGCGACGGGAGTCTGCCTGCGGCGGGCGGCGCGTACTTAAAGGATCTGGATCCGTCAAAGTATGTGACCCTCGGTGATTACACGGGGCTCACGGTGCAGGTGGACAAACCGGCACTGGATGAGGAGATCAAGGAACAGTATGCGACGCAGCGGCTGAGCACACTCTCCGGGGGACCCGTGACAGGGAGACCGGCACAGCTCGGCGACACGGCGAATATTGATTTTGCCGGCCGGATGGCGGATACGGGAGAGTATTTCGACGGCGGCACGAGCGCCGGCTATGATCTGGTGCTGGGGAGCGGCAGCTTCATTCCGGGGTTTGAGGATGCCGTGGTCGGCATGGAGATCGGCGAACACAAGGATATCCCGCTCACCTTTCCGGAGAACTATCACTCCGAAGCTCTGGCCGGGCAGGACGTGGTCTTCGAGGTGACGCTCAATGCCCTGAGCGGTCTCACGGATGCGAGCGTGCAGGCACTCGGCGTCGAGGGCGTCTCTACGCTGGAGGAATACACCGACTATCTCAAGCAGGAATATGCCGATCAGGTGGAGGCTTCCTACAGGAGAAGCGTGGAGGATGCGATCCGCGATCAGGTCGAGTCCAACGCCGTCTTTTCCACTCCGCCCGAAGCGTTCACCAAGCGCATCACGGACAGCTACAGGGAGCAGATGGAGATCCTGGCCGGCGCCTATTCCAGCGCATACGGACAGACGATCACGGTCTCCGATATCCTGCGTGCGGCCATGAGCAGCGAGGACTATACGGGAGATGAGGAGAGTTATCTCTCCGGCAATGTGACCGACAAGGCGAATGATTATCTCACGGCCGCGGCGATCGCCGCCGAGCAGGGGATCAGCGTCAGTGATGACGAGATCCGGTCGGAGATGGAGAAGAATCTTTCCTCCACGGAGTATGCCACCATTGAGGAATATATGAAGGCGAGCGATCTGGAGGAGATCCGGGAAAATCTTCTGGTGGACAAGGTCATGGATTTCCTGGTGGCGAACAATCAGGTAGAAGCGGAGGAGAAATAAAATGGAACTGACACAGGTAAAACAGATCTTTGCACAGGCGGATGCGTTTGCGGACAAGACCGTCACGGTCGGCGGCTGGGTACGGAGCATCCGTGATTCCAAGGCACTGGGGTTCATTACATTAAATGACGGTTCCTGCTTCACGCCGCTGCAGATCGTCTACACCGATGCGCTCGCGAATTTCGCGGAGATCGGCAAGACCAACGTCGGCGCGTCGCTCATCATCACCGGCAGGATCGTGCTGACGCCGGATGCGAAGCAGCCGCTCGAGATGCAGGCGGACGAGATCGTCACGGAAGGACCTTCCACAACGGATTATCCGATGCAGAAGAAACGCCATACGATGGAGTTTCTCCGCACCATGCCGCACTTAAGGCCCCGTACCAATACCTTTCAGGCGGTATTCCGTGTGCGTTCCCTCGCTTCCTATGCGATCCACCGCTATTTCCAGGAGAACGGATTTGTCTACGTGCACACGCCGCTCATCACGGCGAGCGACGCGGAGGGCGCGGGAGAGATGTTCCGCGTGACGACCCTCGATCCCGCGGATCCGCCGCGTTTAGAGGACGGGAGCGCTGATTTCAGTAAGGATTTCTTCGGGCAGCAGGTCAATCTCACGGTGAGCGGACAGCTCGACGTGGAGAGTTTTGCGTTTGCTTTCCGTAATGTCTACACGTTCGGACCGACCTTCCGTGCGGAGAATTCCAACACGCCCAGACATGCGGCGGAGTTCTGGATGGTCGAGCCGGAGATGTGCTTCGCGGATCTCGCGGATGACTGCCGCGTGGCGGAGGAGATGCTCAAATACGTGATCCGCTATGTCCTGGAGAATGCGCCGGAGGAAATGGAATTCTTCAACAGTTTTGTGGACAAGGGGCTGCTGGAGCGGCTGCACAATGTCGTGGACAACGACTTCGGCCGGATCACCTACACGGAGGCCGTGGAGCTGTTAAAGAAGCAGAACGACCGCTTCGAGTATAAGGTCGACTGGGGCACCGATCTGCAGACGGAGCATGAGCGGTATCTGACGGAGGAGGTCTTTAGGAAGCCGGTGTTCGTCACGGATTATCCGCGCGAGATCAAGGCCTTTTACATGAAGCTCAACCCCGACAACAAAACGGTTGCCGCGGCGGACTGCCTCGTGCCCGGGATCGGTGAGATCATCGGCGGGAGCCAGAGAGAGGATGATCTGGAGAAACTCTCATCCCGTATGGACGAGCTGAAGATGGACAAGGAGCAGTACAAGTTTTACCTGGATCTGCGCCGGTTCGGTAGCGTGCGCCACGCGGGCTTCGGGCTGGGACTGGAGCGTCTCATCATGTATCTCACGGGGATGACGAACATCCGCGATGTGGAGGCCTATCCCCGTACCGTCGGCAGCATCTGCTGATCATCGGGGGATCCGGTGCGCAGGAGGACATTCACAGCAAGGATCGCGGCAGCGGCTTTGACGGCACTGATACTCGTGCTGTCCGTTACCGCGCCGGTCTGTGCCACGCAGTCCTCGGAGGAACTCTACAATAAGCAGAAGGAGCTGCATGAGGAGGGACAGAAGCTCGAGCAGGAGAAGAAGCGTGCCGAGGAAGCGCAGAACGCGGCGCAGCAGTCCCTGAATGAGACCAATGACAGCATCCGCGAGATCACCGGCGAGCGCGACATGGTGAACGAAGCGATCGGCGATCTCAATGATGATCTGGTGAGCCTGCTTGCCACGATCGACATGATCACTGCGCAGATCGCGGATACCGAGACGCAGATCGCGGATACGCAGGCGGAGTACGAGGAAGCAAAGGCACTGGAAGAGGAACAGTACGAGGCCATGAAGGCCCGTGCGAAATTCATGTATGAAAAGGGCGATCAGGATATGATCGTCCTTTTGCTGCAATCAGAGACGATCTCCGACTTTCTGAACCGTGCTTTTTACGTGAAGCAGCTCCATGATTACGACAGACAGGAACTGGAGAACTACATTCGGTGCAAGGAAGCGGCCGATGCGCTCAGAGAGCAGCTGGAAGAGCAGAAGTCGGAGCTGGAGGCGGATCAGTTCGAACTGGAGCAGAGCAAGGCAGATATGGAAGAAATCCTCGCCGAACTGCAGGTGGAGGCGGAGAATTATGAGCTGATGCTGGTCCACGCCAGACAGGACGCGGCGGCTTATCAGATGAAGATCAAGCAGCAGGCGGGTGCGATCGACAAGCTGGCCGATCAGATCCGGGCCAAGGCGGCGGAGGAGAACAAGATCAAGAAGGAAGCCGATGCCGCGAAGAAGCGCGAGGACGAGGAGAAGGCCGCTGCGGAGGCGGCCGCGGCAGCACTGGAGTCCGGAAAGGAGACCGGGACGATCACTTCTTCCTCATCAACAACGACCAAACCTTCCTCTTCTTCCGGGAGCACGAAGACGTATTCCGCCGCGGGATCCGCCACCGGGAACAATATCGTCGCCTTTGCGTGCCAGTTCGTCGGCAATCCCTATGTGGCGGGCGGCACTTCGCTCACGGACGGCTGTGACTGCTCCGGTTTCACCATGTCCGTCTACAAGGCGTTCGGTATCTCGATCCCCCGCACGTCCTGGAGCCAGCAGCGTGTGGGCAGAGAGGTGAGCTTTGAAGAGGCGCAGCCGGGCGACATCGTCTGCTATGCCGGTCATGTGGCCATCTACATCGGCAACGGGCAGATCGTGCACGCATCCACACAAAAGACCGGGATCAAATACGGCAATGTCAACTACAAGACGATCATCACGATCCGGCGGGTCATCTGAGCCGGTCATCATGCGGAGGGACAGGGTATGAAATGGAGTGAACTCCTGTGTGCGGAGAGGATCCGGGAATACTCCCATCAGTCCGGACGGGATCTGCGTTCGGAATTTGAGAAGGATTATCACCGCATCATCGGCTCGGCGTCCTTCCGCCGGCTGCAGGACAAGACGCAGGTATTTCCGCTTGACCAGTCGGATTTCGTGCGCACGCGGCTCACACATTCCCTTGAGGTGAGCTCCTTTGCCAAGTCTCTGGGACAGAACATTTCCCGCAAGATCGCGAGGGATATCGGCGATCCGGAATTCTCGGCGGCGTATCAGGAGGATGTGTGCGACATCCTGATGAGCGCGGGCCTGCTTCATGATATCGGGAACCCGCCGTTCGGACATTTCGGGGAGACCGTGATCCGCGAGTGGTTCACGGAGAATATGGACCGGATCTTTTTCCGTTCTTCGGAGGGGATCGAGAAGCCGCTCTCCGCATGGCTGAACGATCAGATGCGGGAGGACTTCCGGCATTTCGAGGGCAACACGCAGGCGCTGCGTGTCGTGACCAAGCTCCACTATCTGGTGGACGAGCACGGCATGAACCTCACCAAGGCGCTGCTGGCGACCATCATCAAGTATCCGGTCTCCTCCCTGGAGATCGATAAGCATTCGCCGGATATCTGCCGGCACAAGATGGGATACTATTACGCGGACCGGGAGATCTTTGAATGCATCACAAAGAGCTGCGGGATCCCGGCCGGCCGCAGGCATCCGCTCACCTTTGTGCTGGAGGCAGCGGATGACATCGCCTACCGTACGGCGGATATCGAGGATGCGTACAAAAAGGGCCTCATCAGTTATCACGGACTGCTGGAGGAACTGCGTACGGCGGCGGAAAAATACGAAGCGCGTCCTGACAGGGAAGGCGCCGCGGCGATCCGCGAGCTGGCGGAGAAGCTGGAGAAGAAATATGCGAAGGCACAGAGCCAGGGGCGCAGGGATCCCGGGGGCTATGCCATCCAGAACTGGGTGGTCAATGTGCAGGGGCGGCTCATCGGCGATGCAACGGATGCGTTCGGGTCGCACTACAGCGAGATCATGGACGGGAGCTTTTCGACGGAACTGTTGGCCGGAACAGGCGGAGAGGCCGTCGCGGATACGCTCGGCGACATCGCCTACCGGTATGCGTTCCGCTCCAAGCCGATCCTGAAGATCGAGATCGCGGCGCACCGTGTGCTGTCCTTCCTGCTGGACAATTTCGTGCGGGCCGTGCTGTACTACGATACCGCGCAGGGGCCGGATGTGATCGGCGACAAGCTGATCCCGTTTATCTCGGATAACTATATGGCGATCTATCATCATTTTGCGCAGGGGAAGAGCGAAGCGGAGCGCCTGTATCTGCGGCTGCTGCTCGTGACGGATTTTATCTGCGGGATGACGGATGCCTATGCGAGCAGGCTTTATCAGGAAATGAACGGATTTTCGCTGTTGTAAGGTCTGCGGTAACCGGCACGGCATCGGAAGAAAACGGACATTGGATATAAAAATAACAATTGATACGTAACGATCGTTATTAAACATTGACCGATTCGGTCTAAACATCTATATATGGGGGAACAGCCAGATGGACAAGATCATCGTACTGGATTTCGGCGGGCAGTATAAACAGCTGATCGCGAGGCGCGTGCGTGAACTCGGGGTCTACTGTGAGATCCTGCCCTATACGACGCCGCTCGAGGAACTGAAGCGGCAGGACCCGCAGGGGATCATTCTGACCGGCGGGCCGGCGAGCGTCTATCTGGAGGAGTCCCCTTCCTATGACGCGGCGCTTTTTGACACCGGCATCCCGATCCTGGGCATCTGCTACGGCGCGCAGCTCATGGCGATCCGATGCGGCGGGCCGGTGAAGACAGCGCCCGTATCGGAGTACGGACACGCGGAACTGATCGTGGGAGATAATAGCGGAGCAGCTGCCGGATCACTCCTGATGAACGGGGTTGTCCCGTCAAGCGCCTGCTGGATGAGCCATACGGATTATATCGCCGGGGCGCCGGAGGGCTTTACGGTCACCGCGCACACGTCCGTCTGTCCGGTGGCGGCGATGGAGAACGCGGCCAGGAAACTCTACGCTGTGCAGTTCCATCCCGAGGTTGTCCATTCGGTCGAGGGAACAAAGATCCTGAAGAATTTCGTCATTGATATCTGCGGCTGCGCCGGCGACTGGGAGATGGCGGGTTTTGCGACACGGACGATCGCGGAGTTAAAAGAGCGGATCGGGAACGGCCGTGTCCTGTTAGGCCTCTCGGGCGGCGTGGATTCCTCGGTCGCAGCGGCACTTCTGTCCAAAGCGGTAGGGAAGCAGCTCACCTGTGTGTTTGTGGACCACGGTCTGCTTCGGAAGAACGAGGGCGACGAAGTGGAACAGGTCTTCGGACCAGAAGGGGATTACGAGCTCAACTTCGTGCGCGTGAACGCGGCGGAGCGGTTTTATCTCAAACTCGCCGGTGTGACCGATCCCGAGATGAAGCGCAAGATCATCGGCGCGGAATTCATCAATGTCTTTGAAGAGGAAGCCAAAAAGATCGGAACGGTCGACTTCCTCGCGCAGGGGACGATCTACCCGGATGTGGTGGAGAGCGGCACCGGCAGCGGCGGCGCCGTGATCAAATCCCACCACAACGTCGGCGGCCTGCCGGAGCATGTGGATTTCAAGGAGATCGTGGAGCCGCTGCGCTCCCTGTTCAAGGATGAGGTGCGCCGGGTCGGTCTCGAACTGGGACTCCCTGAAGGGCTCGTCTATCGCCAGCCTTTCCCCGGACCGGGACTCGGTGTCCGCATCGTCGGGGACGTCACTGCGGAAAAGGTCCGGATCGTGCAGGAGGCGGACTACATCTTCCGCGAGGAACTTAAAGATGCCGGCATCGATACGGGCGCGGGCCAGTTCTTCGCCGCACTCACCAATATGCGCAGCGTCGGCGTCATGGGTGACGGCCGCACCTACGAGTACGCGGTGGTGCTGCGCGGAGTGATCACCTCCGACTTCATGACTGCCGAAGCAGCTGAGATCCCCTGGAGCGTCCAGCAGACCTGCATGAACCGCATCATCAACGAAGTAAAGGGCGTCAACCGCGTCCTCTATGATCTTACGAGCAAGCCCCCGGGGACGATAGAGCTGGAGTAGTGCCAAGCGGTTTATATTTTCTATATAGTACTTTTGATAGCAGGCATTATATATGATGCCTGCTATTATTTATATTATTCTATTTATCCGGATTTTTGTTGCCAAATCTAATTGCCTCATATGAGATAACAGCTTCATTTGGTGAATTATGATGCAGTTGAGTTCTGCCTTTACAGATGAATATGTTGTACATTCTGTCTAACAAATCTTATTTTTTATCTTCGCTGATATATTTGAGAAAAAAACTCAAATATATTGACAAAATATTTGATTCGGCCTATACTGTTTGTGAATAATTAGCAAAACTGATGTCCATA
>JAFXTJ010000014.1 GCA_017535945.1 Lachnospiraceae bacterium | reverse complement strand
GGATGACTCCCGCGAGCACCAGAATGCTTCTTATGAATCTGGCGTACTTCTCTGTCATCTTCATTGTCTGCTATCGGTCCGCCGCCTCATGTTCAGGGCCGTATCCGGCAAAAGATGCTGATATATCATTATAACACATTCCGGGCCAAACGGAAATGCCGCATGCTGACCTGATGCCTGTGTTTTTCAATGAGCGCTCCACCGCGCGCTCGCTCCGCAGGGAAGAATGAGACGGGCATCGGAACTCCCGCCGGCCGGATCTCCCGTGACGGGCAGGGCCAGTTCGTCCGCTTCGATCCGTCCGCCGTGTCCCGCGGCGAGGGTCAGGCTCACGAGATCACGCAGCACCAGCGGCTGCAGGCCGGTCGTATAGGAATTGAGCAGGAAAAAGAGCGGGCGGTCGCTCACCACCTCGCGGATCAGCTTGAGCAGATCGTAGATGCAGTCTTCGAGTTTCCAGACTTCGCCGCCCGGACCGCGGCCGTAACTCGGCGGATCGAGGATCACCGCGTCATAGGTCTTGCCGCGCCGGATCTCCCGCTGTACGAATTTCGCGCAGTCATCGACAAGAAAACGGGCGGGCACGCGTTCCAGCCCGGAGGCCGCGTAGTTCTCCTTGGCCCAGCCGACCATGCCCTTGGAGGCATCCACGTGGGTCGTGACCGCTCCGGCCATCCCCGCAGCCGCCGTGGCGCCGCCGGTATAGGCGAAGAGATTGAGGACCCGCACGGGATCCGTGTTCTTCCGCCGCTTTGTTTCCGCCTGGATGAGCGGCATGAACCAGTCCCAGTTGGCTGCCTGCTCCGGAAAAAGGCCGGTATGCTTGAACTGAAAAGGCTTCAGGCGGAAGGTGAGCGGACGCGCCGGCTGTGCAGTATCGTAGGAAATGCTCCACTCCTGCGGCAGATCCCGGATCTCCCAGCTGCCGCCGCCCTTATCGCTCCGGTGATAGATGCCGTTGGGGTTCTTCCAGCCGCCGTGCGTCTTCGGGCTGTTCCAGATCACCTGCGGATCCGGGCGAACGAGGACATAGCTCCCCCATCGCTCCAGCTTCTCTCCGCCGGAGCAGTCCAATACCTCATAATCCCGCCATCTGTCTGCCAGCCACATGGAATACATCCTTTCCGCGCGTAATAGATCCCATCGCCGCCATGATTATACCAAACCTCCCGGGGGCTTCACAACTTAAAACACAAAGAGGAGCTGTTGTGACAGCTCCTCTCTGCATGGTTCCCTTATCTCTTTGTCAGCCGATCAGCAGATCCTTGCCGGAGATGATCGATGCGCGCTGCACGCCGCCGGCAACCAGCTGCAGAAGATCGTAGCCATGACCCGGGTCGCCGGGATTCGTGCTGGTCACGACTTTGGTGCCGGTGCCCGCATTCCCGGTCACAGCGATCTGTAATGCCGGTCCCTCTCCGTCGCTCTTCACGGTCTCCCAATACGGAACAAGGAGCGCCGCACCGGTCTCATCCTTCGTAACACGTTCTCCTTTCAGCGTGATGAGCTTGCCCGGATCCACTTCGACTCGCGTCGTGCCCTCTCCCTCCTCCAGGAGTTTCGTAAACGTGCCCTTTCCGTGGAGCGTGACCGTCGCCGCAGGCATTCTTTCCATCAGATTGTTAACCGGATCGATCGCCTGGGTGTCTTCCTCGTTGATCGCCGCAAGCGCCAGGACATCGGCGCTGCAGTCTCCTGTGATATCCAGAGATGCGCCGTTGCCGGCAGCTGCGAGCGTCTTCAGCCCCGTAACACTCTTGATCCGTACCGTACCGCGGTATTCCTCCAGAAGAGCGCCCGACATATCCATCGCACCGGCACCATCTTCCGCGTACACCGCAAACTCACCTTTACCGGTCACCGCGCCGAACTCCGGCGAACCGGCAGTCCCGTCCCGATCCATTACTGTGGAAATATCTAGCGCCAGGCTGTATGCACCCACATTGACGGCAGGAGCCGAATACTTCCCGGCTGCCGTTACCGGCGCGAACACCGTATGATCCACAAAGAGATCGCTCTTCAGACCGATGCCTCCGGTGAAGTAAAGTTTCCTTGCCTCAGCCACCTGCGACGTCTCCGGATCATCGCCGGTTACCGTGACCGAATGTGCTTTGGCAGGCAGTGCGAGCGTGTTCACTTTCACGCCGCCCGGCGCACCGTTGGCATCGTCCGTCAGGAGCACCATCGTGTAATCCGCTTTCATGTCCCCGCGGGCATCAATCTCTTTCACCGCATCGGCCCAGGTGGCAAAATACGTACTCTCTGCGACCACAGGTTCCTGTGTGGTCGGATCGATCACCAGATCTCCCTGTTCATCCAGCGCCATGGCCGTCACCAGACGTACTTTGGCGGCATCGGCAGGCTTTTTCCAGACAAGGCTTCCGACATTCTTCATGAGCGTCCAGACCACCGGTGTGGTGTTGTCTGTCGGAACCTTCCGCCAGGCATCGGCGGGGCCCATGTAGGTATCATCCGTGTCATAGGATGCATTCTCCACGAGCCACGGCGTGAAGAAGGAGGCATCCGCCAGCTTTGCGGTGCCGAGGACGAAGCCGTCGGTCAGGGCCGCATAGCGGGCAAACGTATAACCGGTCCCGTCATTGGTCCGCACCGTTTTTCCGCTGCCTTTGTCAAGCAGCGCCACGCGGAACACCGGCCTGCCGACGAAATCATCCGTATTATCAGCGGGTTCTCTGTAGTTCACCGTACCAGTCACCGTAAACTGGGAGGCCCCCGTATTGCCCTGCTTCGCGATGACCTGGATATTGTCGCCCACAACAGCGTTGGCAATGGTCACCTTGCCCTTGCCGGCCTGGCTGCTCTCATCGGCGAAGAGCTGGACCTGCTCGAGCGCGGCCGTGCCCTTAAACTCGATGTCGTTGGCCTCCAGACGCGCATACTGCACATCCGGATCCGTAAACGTGAGAGTACCGTCCCGCACCTCCAGGAACGTAAGGGCCTGCAGTTCTCCGGGCATCGCCTGATTGTGCCGCTCATCCAGCCGGTTGTTGACCGTACCTTTGATCACGGCGGACTGTGAAACCGTGAGATTGCCTTTCTCCTGAATGAAATGCACGGGCCGGTTATTAACCCCGTCATTGTCCGCCATCATGAGATCCCGGATCGAGGTATTGCCCTGCTTCACATCCAGCGTGGCCTCCGTCCCCAGTTCCAGCCGCCCGACATCCGTCAGGGACTTCGTCACCGTGTAGGTGGTATCGCCGTCCTCCGGGTTGCCTGATCCGTCCCTGGTGCGGGCCTTGATGCTGCCGTCATGATCGCCATCCGATGTCGCGTCCACATAATTGTACAGATTGACCGTGCCCACGCGGGAGACGGACTCCACGGTCAGATCCTCCGTCGCGAGCGGCCAGTAGCTGAAGGCACTGCCGTCCGCCGCACCCGTGGCGGATACCGTGCCGAGGGTACGCGTCAGTTTGTACGGTCCCGTCCCGGCCTGCAGCCACTGCGTACCCATGCGCTCCATCTGGAGCGACTTGCCTTTGGCAATGGAGATGTTCATCGGAACGCTCTCATAAGGCTCCTCCGCATTCCTCGTGGCCTTCACGGCATAGATGCCGATCTTCCCCTCGTTCGTTCCGTTCAGACCGGTGATGCGGACATCCGTCGCCGACGTCAGCTTGTTACCGGTAAAGAAGATGCTGACCTGATTTTCCGGATTCGACGTGTCGCCGCGGAGCGTGATCGCACCGGCTTTGGCCGGGAAGTCGAGACTCTTTAAGGTCACGCCGCCCTCCACCGTCGGATCGCCGATATCGCGCTTCAGGATCATGGTATAGCCCATGGTCGACTCCCCGATGGCATTGAGTTCATTGACTGCCATCTGCCAGCTGGAGAAATCGGACTGATAGCCCGCATTGGATGCCACCGGCGCGGTGGAGACCACCGTGAGCACCGGCTCTTCGCGGGTCAGATACAGCCCCTTGTCATATTTGTAGAAATGCATGGCCGTGCTTGTATCCACCGCATCGTAAGGATAGTACGGATCATTCTCATACCGGTGGAGCACATTGACCGCGCCGGAGGCCCCCTTCGCCATCACAGCGAGTTTCTTATACCCTGACGGAAGCTCCTCGCCGGCGGTATCAAAGGTCGCCTCATTGGCATCTGTTGTGACCACATCGCTCTCTTGCAACGCATCATAGCGCACCGGCGCACCGGCCTGCGTATCGCCGTCCCACAGCCAGGGCCGCAGGTACACCAGCGGACGGATGCTCTCCACCTCGCGGGTCGTATCGTTCACCGTGCTGTCCGGCAGGATCCTGCCATCCAGTGTCAGCTGCGTCGCCGCCTTGTCTCTTGCCGCTTTGGAGAAGCTGTAATCCAGAGTCAGATGGGTCCTGGAGATCAGCGGACGAGGCGGCAGAGTGCTGCCGTTAATTACAAAACCGCTGCCTTCCGCGGGAAGCGTTCCCTCCGCGCGGAGGACATCGCCGATCTTCATGGTCTTCGCGCCGTTGTTGCCGCGGCAGCGGTTGTCAATGGCGACAGCGCCGTATACCGTGACTTTGCGCACATCCACCGTGCCGTTCAGCACATAGAATGCGGTCTCGTTGATCGCGGTATAGCCCTGTCCCGCCGGGCTCATCGGCAGTACAACACTTTCCTCAGCCGGATGGTTGATGAGCGTCAGCTCCTGGAGGCTCAGATTCCCCTTGGAGAGGACCGCGTGCGCATCCGTGATCGTGACGCTGCCGCCCTTGCTCTGGGTCAGACCGTAGAAGAACAGCGTATGCTCCTTTGTCACGGTATCCTGCAGGACCGGGTCGTTGATCAGGGTGCCGATCCAGTTCGAAGCAGGCGTAGGAGCGATCGTCATCGCCTTGCTGTCAAAGACCACCGCATTGGCGCCGGCAGTCAGAGAGATGCCCTCCGTCTTCACCAGACCTTCCGCCGCCTTGCGGGCACGGACCACTTGGTCTTCGCCGACCTTCCCTTCCTGTGTCAGATCTATATCGAGTTTGAACGATGCATTCTTCACTTCATAGAGCACCACATCCTTAAAGATCACATCACAGGTCGGAGCGAGGGCGCCGCTGAAGAAGATGGCCGCCGTGGTGCTGCCCTTCTCGGCATTATCCCCTCTCATTTCGTAGTACATATCGTCGTAGCCCGTGGTGACCGTCACCTGCTTTGCGTTCTTGCCCTTAGCCGGCAGCGTGAACTTGCCTACGGTCGCATGGCCGTTCTTCACCGCGCCGGTGACGAAATAGCCGGCATTCGCGCCCTGCAGAGCAAAGGTGTATGACGCGTCGGGCTCCGCGGCCGCTTCCACGACCTTCACGGCCTCCGCCCAGCTCTTCGTATAGGTATCCATGCTGCCGAATGCCGTGCCCCTGCTGTTGACACCGGCCTCGCGCGTCACGCGCACCGCCATATCGGACTTTCTGCCGTTGTAGATGCCGCCCCCGGCATCCTTGTAGGCTGCGAGATTGTAGATGTTGCCGATCCCTTCCGCGTTATCATTCAGATAATTGTCGGCCTTCTCCACAAATACCGCCGCACGGAAGACCGACGCGGATGTTTTCGGCGCGATGAGGAGCCGCACGCCGTCGGTGTACTTCGCTCCGGAAGTACTGCCGTTCACCGTGCCGTGGATGTAAGCGAGCGGCTGATCCCATGCCTGGTCATTCACCGCCACCTGCACCGGCAGGACCTCATAGATCGTCCCCGTACCGCCGTTCATGCCGCCCATCGGGGAGATCACGGGGCCGTCGACCCCATCCTTCTTTTGCAGCACTTCCCCGGTCAGCGTAAAGGCCTGCGCATCCGCGCTCATCGTCGTGAGCCGCACATTGCCCGGAATAAAACCGCTTCCGCCGCCACCGGCTTCGGCTGTCTTATCGATCAGGATCGTGCTGACGGTCGTCTTGCCGAGTGCCGCGTACTCCCATTTCTCCCACTGGTTCGCATTTTCCTCGTGAGCACCGCCGTAGCGCAGCATCCCGATATCGGTCTTGCCGCCCGTGACCACCGTGCCGCCGTCGATGGACAACGTATCGAGTTTGTCAAAGCCGGTCTTCAGGCAAAGCGCATTGACCTTGTCCGTCTCGCTGTAGTATGAGCGTACGGAGCCCGTCTTGCTGCCGGTGATCTTGTCGACACAGCCATTCGCCGTATCGATGCCGGTATGGGCAAACGTAAAGAGCGGTGCGGGCACGGCTGTTTCCGCGCTCAGTGTGAAGTTCTGCGTGCCCTCCGGTGCAAGCACCAGATGATCCAGAGTCAGATTCCCGTATGCGGTCGTATTTCCGCCCTTGAAGCGGACGACGGTCCACTGACCGGCAGGCATCGTCGCCGGCCTGACGGTGAGCGCGGACGCCTTATCCTTCTTCGGCAGCGTCAGTGCGCTGGGCACCTGATTGTCGGTGACATTAAGATCCGGTACGGGATAGATCCATTCCGGATTTTCGTTACTCCCGATATTGACCGGTTCACCGTAGCCCACCGTGATCTCATAGGCCTCTCCGGCACCGTAATTATCGATCTGCGCCAGCGCCTGGGCATAATCGAGACAGATGCCGGCTGCGCCGCCGTTCTTCTTCAGCGTGGCGATCGTCGGCAGAACTCCCGCCGGATCAAAACCGTTTTCTTCGTCCGCCTTCGCCAGATAGTAGATCTCATTATTTGCCTTGAAAACGAGGCCATCGGTTCGCACCGTCGCACTCGTGAGATTGGTGTTGAGGAGCCTGTAGAGAGGTTCCTGCGCGTTATCGGCAAGCGGATTGATAAATTTGTCCTGCTCCAGAGACAGCGTGATATTATTGCTCTGGTCGTGTTCCGTGCAATACAGATCAAAATCACCGGTCTGCAGCTTCGGCGCCTTGAGGATCTGCTTTCCCTTCAGTGCCTTGACATCCGTCACCTGATGTACCTCTTCGGGGAATCTGTCCGTTCCGTTCTGCTGCCCGATCACGATTGCAAGAGCATTTACTGCCCCGTTTTCATCGGTCACCTCCCCGGTGATCGCGGCATCGGCCGGTGTGGCGGGTGCCGCCGCGTACCGGATCTGGTTCGGACGTGTCCCGTTCACCCCGTTGCGGATATCCTTCAATTCCAGTTTCCCGCCGCTCTTGAACAGGACAGCACCGTTGGATAGGGCCGTCCGGCCGGTCACCTTGCAGTTCACACCGTTGACGATAAGTTTATCCGCTTTGCCATTGACCAGGATGACCGGATCGCCGATGGTCAGATCCTGCACCGATACATCACCGTTGACCCAGGTCCAGCCGAGCACATCGAGACTGCCCGCCGCCATCCGGACACTACCCTGCACACAGAGCGCGTACTGCTCTATCGTATCTAAACCGCCTTTATTCTGCAGGCAGTAGCAGTGGACCAGCGAGATCCTGCCGCCCTTGTCCGCCTTGAGATCCCGGATAAAGGTATCCGTCGAATTCCCGTTGTCATCGATCCGCTCGCGGCAGTTAACAAGCTTCAGATGATTGGAACCGGCATTCAGATCCCCCAGCCCGTCCGTCTCGAGCATCAGATCCCGGTAGGTCACATCACAGGTGATCGCGGGCGCTCCGGTGAACTTCAGGATCCTGTAATCCTTACCTTCATCCGCATAGGAACTGTTTTCCTGCTTCGTCGTGCCCACGAGCTCAATGGAGGCCGCCATGCCCTTTGCGGGGTATTTCCAGGTCTCCGCTCCGGTCATATCGCTGAGGAGGACCACCGCATAATGCTGTGAACCGTCCTTCTTCGCCGTGATCAGATCCATCGCGCCCTGCATCGTGGGCGCATAGCCGACGATATCGTAACCGGCACCGTCCGTGAAATTGAACTCCCGATGCTGTTCCGTACCCGTGAGCACCACCTGCGTGTCAGCGTTCACATCCTCTGTTGTGGCATAAACCGCCATCCGGATATCGGAAGCGATATAGACCACCACCAGATCGCCGCGCTTGCAAAGAGCCTCATCACTGCCCCCGATATTTGCGGGATCAAAGGAAGCGACAGACATCACGCGCTTGTCATCATCCTCATACACATCCTTTGCATGACGGAAAGCTTCCGCCGACGCCTTTTTTGCCATTACCAGAGGCAGTCCCTCCGCAGTAAGGGCGGACGGTGTCCATTTTCCCGTCTGTTCATTCCACTCCGTCATCCACACAGCGACACGGTGTTGATCCGGATCCGCAAGCCGCACCTCTCCGCCGATGGTGAGGTTCGTTGTGGTCGTGTTTCTCACGGTTGCCTGCGTGGTCTGCAGCACCGCATTGTCCGTGGAAGAAGTCACACTGCCGCTCACCGTGAAGGCATCCGAGGCCTGTATCAGTGTCACCTGCGCCTCCGGCTTGGTATCCGCCGGCAGGACCAGATCCGTCACGGTGAGTTTGCCGTCCACCGAAAGGGTCGCGCCGTTGTTGGCATAGAGTTCCGTGATCGTCGCCGTGGGTCTGGCTGTTGTAATATCCCCCTCCATATACTCCATCATAAACTCGGAGGCATTGAGTCCGAGGCGGGTCACCCCGAGGACCGGCTGGACTTTCCTGCCGTTGTTAAGATATCCGCGCAGCATAAATCTCTGTCCCGCCGGGATCGTGATCTGCCGGAGATTCTTCAAGGTACCGGAGAAGACGGAGTATCCCTTCTCCAGATCTTCACCAAGTGCCGCACAGTTCATGACCACCGGTCCGTTTTCGATACAGAGAGCGCCGGTCCTGCCGCCGTCGATATCAAGAGGCGCGTCAAATCCCACACCCTCTGTCAGCGTGAGATCATAACCACTGAGTGTCCATTTTTGCGACTTTGACGATACAACATAATTTCTTCCGGATCTCTCACAGGGTGACATGCACAGACGATCCAGTGTCAGATTGCTTGTGAGTTTCACAGCGCCCGTATAATAGTACCGCATCAGGGCTCCGGCATATCCATCCTCCGGTTTCAATGTCAGGGAAGTGACCGCAGAAACTTTGGGCATCGTAAGTGTTTCCGCCGTATCAGGCGTGTTGACAGGCAACGCTATCGTATAGTCCTGTGCGACGCCAACCGCCTCAATGGCCTTGACCGCATCCGCCCAGGTCAGGCACTGCACAGTCGCATTCAGGAACGTGCCGATCTCATCAATATAGGCGTATTGCACCTCATAGACGCCGCCATCGAAATTGTAATACGTGAGAACGCCGTTCTTCTTGATGATATGAGCATGGATCGCGTCCGGATCATTGTTCGAATCGAAATCCACGGCACTGCAGGCCGCCGCCCCGGATTTCACGAGCTGGATGCCCTTGCCGGTCCGGGAGACATCAAGCCCCAGTTCTTCAATGGCATCGAAATCCAGCTGCTTCCAGTCGGGAACCGCCGTCGTGCCGTCGTTGTACCACAGCTCAATTTTGGCGGTGCTGGCACTGCCGATCGGTGTCAGGGCATCCTTATTACCCTCGATGGTGATATTGGTGGTCTGGGTCTTCGCGTTTTTGTTGACGGTCGCCGTTCCGGCCAGAACGGAATCCGCATCCCGCATTGTCAGGCTGCCGATGTTGATCTTGTCAAAGGCCTGCAGGCAGGCTTTATTCAGGATCACGCTGCCGATCCCGTTCACGGGACCGTTGACCACGAATCTCTCCGACGGACTCTGCTGCGTATATTCGCTGCAGCTGATCTCCAGCGTCGCCGTACTGCCCACGCCCGCGCCGGTGATACCGGTGAGTTTTCCTCCGTTTGTACCGGAGATCGTCACGTCCGTGAGCGTCAGCGTGCCCTTGCCCAGGACGATGGTTGACCTCACTGCGGAGGGGGCGAGTATGATGTTGTCCAGTACGACCGTACCGCCTTTGATGTCCAGATTGCCGCTGTAATCAAGCTGTGTCGCCTGCCCCTCGCTCGCGCCGAGGATCTTCAGGCTTGCGCAGGCCGTCGGAAACTTCAGCGCATCGTAAGCATTGTTCCTGTTCTTCGGCGTCGCGTTGGCATTGCTCTGCACCAGAACCGTATATTCTGCGTCATTCACCTTACGTGTCGTGATGGCCGCCAACGCTTCCGCCAGTGTATCAAATCCCTCGTCCGCAACCGGTGTATTCAATTCGGGATCGATCGCCGTGCTCTGTAATATGATGCCGCCGGGGATTCCGGTGCAGAGGACGAGATCGTTCCCGCTCTTCTTCAACGGCCAGTAGATATCATGATCGTCGTCCTCACCTTTCTTAAATGCCACAAAGGCACGAGCGTCCGTCACCTGCTTCGCGGTGAACAATACGCCATCGGCGATGGCATCATAGCCGCTCCCGTCTCCGATGACCACGCGGATCGCATTGGAGCTCACGTCAAATTGCTCTCCCGTGCCGGCCGTGCTGCCGTTTGTATACTTCCCGTCCGCATTACATTTCACGGACATCACCGGATAATCGGTGGTCACCGCGCCGTTCAGGATGAGCTTGTCCCTGTCCGCAACCGTAAAGGTGTTCCCTGTCTGCCAGGTCGTGATATCGTTTAAGGTGAGCTTTCCGGTGGCTGTCAGACAGTTATGCCCGGATTCACTCATCTCCTCGTCGCCGAGATACAGCATATCCGACACTGTGATACTTCCGGCCTCGATGACGGCACCATTTTCCATGGCCAGATCCGTCGCGGTAACGGAGGCTGTCTTTACCTGCGCACCGTCCAGCATATGGGAACCGCCCCCGAATGTCACGCTTGTTGACGCGTTGATGCTCTCCGAGATCGTCCAATCCAGATTCTCAAAGCCCGGCACTGTCACCCCCTCCGGCGCGTTGTGGAAACCGACAGTGACGGCTGAGATGTTGGTATTATCAAGGAAACGCTGCACGTAACTGGTCTGCACATTGCTCCATGCGACTGTTCCGCCCTGGCCGTTCTTATCCGGGAGGGTACCGTACACGATCCCCGTGAAATCCGTGAGCCTGATGACATCCTCCTGTTCCCAGGCATCCCGGCGGATCGTGTCGAAACATACGGAACCAGTGGTGCCTGTCGCACATAGCTTCGCCTGTGCAGTCGCATCTCCGGCCTCGCTGCTGTGCGGGATGACCGTTGCGTTAAAATAGAGTTCGTTCGCTGTCAGCGTCTTCTTGTTCAGATCAAGTATCACCATCCGCCGGTCCCGTACAGTCTTCCCCGGATATTCTTCAAGAGTCGTGACCGTCTCTCTGCCTTCGAAGAAGGCTCTGGTAACGTATAGCGGAAGCGTCCGGTCTGCGGTCAGACGTTCATCGTATCCCAACGTAAAGGTGTAATCACCGTCGGCCTTGCCCGCCACGGAATCAAGACCCGCAATGGCATCCTCCAGCGTCGGGAAATACGCCTGCACCGTGCCGAAGGAAACCATGACACTCTTCGCCCTGCCGCTGATCATAAGATTTGTGCCGTCCAGTTTCAGTCCCGCGTCTTCCGCGATCTGATCCGCATAATCACAGCCGATCAGGGTTGTCAGATTCGCCGCCGTGGCGGGCACTCCCGCGATCGTCGTACCGGCAGCGACCGATCCGATAAATTCATTCTCAGCAAACTGCTGTTCCTCAGGCTGCTTGTCAAGATACAGGAGCGGCTGACCCGCCGCTGTGACAGGTTTTCCTGAATAATCGGCAAAAGAGATCGCACCGGCGAGATTCAGACGGGCGTCCGTGGATTTAAACGCCAGCACCGCAGGGCAGGCGGCTCCAGACGCTACATAAGCATCATTTTCCGGCTTTGTCTCATGACCCTGCAGAAAACTTGTCGTTTCGCCCAGGGTCATTTCTCCGTTCAGCAGGATCCTGTTGTCCCATGCGGCCGCTGTCTGAGTCTGCGGCTGCTCGGAGCCGTAAACCAGCGGCCGGATCGTCGTCTTCTTTTTGGATTCGACATCCTTTAATTCCGCACCGGTCCAGACTTCCAGTTCATGCTCTGCCGTAAGGTTCGCCGTAACGGTCGGAGCGACGCATTGACCGCCAACCTCCCGGTTGGCCACCACGATCTTATCAGCGACCACCTCGGCTCCCGAAGAGCCGTCAACCGTCATCGCGCCCTGCAGCGTAACACTCTCCAGCCGATCATCTGCCGTACCGATGGATGCGGAAACAGTCAGGATCGACGGATCATCGTCCATGCTCGTGAAGACCAGTGAACCGGCACCGGTAATGGGGACATCGGAGTTGATCGTATGCCTGATCTGATCCGCCGGATCCGGTGTGGCACGGACCGTGAGTTCCGCGTCCTCCGCGATAATGATGCCGCAGGTATTGCCGCCGGAGATCTGCTTCACTTCGATCGTCGCATCGTTTATAGCCGTAAGCGCAGTAGATGTGATGTCCAACTCCACATACTGCCAGAGAGGACTGCGGGAACCGTTGATCTCCGGGGCATAATCCAGATCGTCTTCGGAGAAGGAGATCCCCTCATTATCCGCAAAGCTGATGGTATATGCTGAAATGCTGTCGGATAACGCAGAATCCTGCGGATCAGCGGTACCGTATGCATCGGTGAGAATTGCCGTGCGGGCTAATGCGAGTGTAGTATAGGTACCAAAATCCGCATCTGCTTTTTTCACGATGACAGGCTTATCCCCGTTACCGACCAGCTCCGGCAGATCATCCTCCGTCTGCACGGTCAGGGATCCCTCCTGCTCAACCGGCTCTTCCACATCGTCAACAGGATCCTCCGCATCTGAAACAGGAGCATCCTCGCCGCCCTTGGGCTCAGCCGTCTCATCTCCGGTCTGCGCGGTCTCCTCCGGATTGCCCGTGTTTTCCGCGGGTTCCGGTTTCTGCATCGCCGCAGGCGCGGTTTCGTCAGGCTCCGCGAGGTCAGTCTCCCCGCCGGTAACGCTCTGAACGGTTTCCACGATCCGCGGTGCCGTGGCAGCGCTGTTCTGCGCGCCCGGCAGCTCCGCCGCTCTGGATACCGGCGCGCTGGTCCATACCATTGCCAGTGCCACCATGATCGCGAGTCCCTGTCTCCATGTCTTCATGTCGGTTCTCCTCTCTGCATTTCATCTCTCGCGTTCTGCGATCCGGACGGATCACAAAAAAAAATACAAAATAATATAATCTCATTTTTTATTATTCCAATACCGCCAAAAGTAGGTATTTTGAAAAAAAGTTACTATTCACAACCGAGCAGCAAGCAGAAAGAGGGCTGGCTCATGTGGGTGGGACTGTGAATAGTAATAAAAGACCTCCGGGATCACTCCCGGAGGTCTTCTTGGTGAATCTGTGTTGTGCTCTGTCTTACTCGATGATGGAAGCCACACGGCCGGAGCCGACGGTTCCGCCGCCCGTTCAATGCAAAGAAGCTGTCACCCGGAACGTTTTCGGATCTCTGCTCGCGCCGAACGGGTCTGTCCACACATTATGCGTATAATCCCAATTCCCCTTGAATACCGTGAACAGAACGGTTCCCTTGACAAGCGGCGCATCCGTACCGTCCGCCTTGACATAGTAGAAGGTTATCTTATGAGAGGAATCTGTAATTCCCACATTGACCCTGCTCTGCTTCTTCTCGAGCATCTTCAGCGTATTCTGCGCGTCGTCCGAACCGGTAGCCGCTATCGTATCGACCGTGAGCGAGTCGACCATCCCGGTGACCTTCATGAAGGAAAACTCCTTCGCAGCGATCTTCACGGGCTTGCTTCCAAGGGTCACGACATTCAGACTGATCTTCCGGTTCGCCGCCGTGATGGCGGTGATATCGCCAAAGTTAACCCCCGACGCCGACAGATCGCCGTTTGTGACGGTCATGGTATAAGCCGCGGAAACACCCGCTGCATTTACAGATCTCAGCGTGACTGTATTGAGGCTTGTATTGCCCGTGAGCGAGAGATTCCCGGTGAATGTGATCGTATAATCGCTGCCTATGACCTTGATCTCACCGCAGGTACCCGCCTTCGGGAATTTGAGAGCTCCGGCTGCATCATAATCGCTCTGCATCTTGATGTCATAGACCGCCGTAGGATCCTTTACTCTTTCAATTTCGGAAACCATATCCGCGAAAGTTGCGTATCGCACACTGTTCATCAGGAAGGCCGCTTTCCTGCAATAAACCTTTGAGCCGGTCCTTGTAAGGCAGTAATCGGTGCTTTCGCCCTTGATTCCCGAGACATCGAACACGCCGAGAGGGCAGTTCGCGGAGTTCAGGATCTGTACATCGTCCTCTATAGGTGTATCCGAGACGAGCTTTATCGTGCCCGCGCTCTCTTTTCCGCTGATCGTGAGCGGCTTGAAGCCGGGTTCAAGCTTGATAAGCCCTCCCGTGCCCTCGCATGTGATATTCGCGGCTGTTATCGTGCATCCATCGGGAACGGTTATCGTCGAGCCGGCGCCGATGAAAAGATTCGTTGTCGAGAACGTCTTGCCG
>JAFXTJ010000013.1 GCA_017535945.1 Lachnospiraceae bacterium | reverse complement strand
AGTGGCATGACAGCTTTACCGGGAGATCGCTGGAGGAAGAACATCAGTATATCGAGTGGGAAAAGGAACTCATCAACAAGAAAGGGAGGAATTTATTATGAAAAACAGACTGGTTGCCATGATCCTGGTACTTGCCGTGACGGCGGGGACGCTTGCCGGATGCGGGTCCCGGACTCCGGCACAGAACGCGCAGGCAGCGGAGGTATCCGCGGATAGTCCCGCTGTGGACAGCAATGCCTCCGCGCTCGCGAAGGAGCTTATCGACCGTCACACGACACCGGATGATGTGATCACGGAGGCTGTGATCGAGGAGGTGATCGGGCTGTTAAAGCAGAAATACACCTATGAGGAGGATGTCAAGGAGATCAAGTACGCGGCGGATTTCCAGACCTATATCGGCGACGGAAAGGGATGGTTTAAGAAGCTCTTTGACGAGGCCGGGATCAGGACGGCCCGGGTGGACGATGCTTCCGATCAGGAGGCGGTGCTCATGGACCGGGGCGATCTGCATTTTGCCAACCGCATGCTCTATCCCTACCTGACTTATATCGCCAGCAATTCCAGGGTCACGGCCTTCTATGAGACCCGGAACCCGCAGAAGGAGATCATCAGCATCTTTGTCCGGGCGGATGCACCGTACGAGAAATTCTCCGATCTGAAGGGGAAGAAGATCGCTGCAAGAACCTCCGGCTGCCAGTATGCCGCGCTTCTGGAGCTGGCGGATGATCAGGGCTGGACCTTTGGCGAGGACTGGGAATTCGTCAATACCAAGGAGCTCAAGGAAGCCCTGCTCTCCGGCGAGGTGGATGCCGTCTCGAGCCATCCCCGTGAGAACATCAATTCGATCGTGCTCTCGGGTGAGGCAAGGATCATCAGCAACGCGGTCCCGGACGGGATCTATGTCAACAACGGCGGGAGCCGGGTGGTCTTCGGACCGACGCAGTTTGTCAAGGATCATCCCAACATCGTGCGTGCGTATTCCAAGCTGTATGAGCTGATCAGCGCCTACACGCTCAACAATAAGGAGGAGGCGGCGGCCACGGTCGAGCAGGTGACGCGCGTGCCTGCGGCCAACAATATCTACTGGTGGGAGAATTCCTCGCAGACGCACTATTTCACGGAACTGCCGCTGGATCAGCTCAAGGCGAACGCACAGACTTATGCCGACTGGCTGCTGGAGCATGACAGCGAGTTTACGGTAGCATTGGACATCGCATCGAGCACGGCGTTTGATGAACAGTATTTTGATTAAGGAAGGGGAGTCACATGTCGGAACATCAAAGGATCGTCAAATGGAAGGTGCTGGATCTGCTTAATTCTGCCTTTATCCCGATCCTGCTGGTCCTTACCTGGCAGCTGCTGTCGGGCCTCGGGATCCTGGACGAGCTCTTCCTGCCCTCACCGGTCAAGTGCTTCCGGGCCCTGATCGATCTCGCAAAGAGCGGGATGCTCTATACGGATGTCCTGGTCAGCGGCACGCGTGTCCTCTGGGGCTGCCTCTGGGGGATCGCGCTCGGGCTGCTCCTGGGGGTGCTCAGCGGATTGTATCCTCCGCTTGCCCGGATCTTTGAACCCATTGTGGACGCGATCCGGCAGATCTCCGTGTATGCTTGGATCCCGCTCATCGTCCTGTGGTTCGGCATCGGAGAGACGTCCAAGGTCATCATCATCGCACGCAGCGTTGTGGTACCGGTGTATCTCAACTGCCTCTCGGGGATCCGCGATGTGCGCAGGGAATATACGGAACTGGCGGAGGTGCTGGAACTGTCCAAGCCGCTCTACCTCCGCAAGGTCCTCCTGCCGGCGGCAACGCCCAGTATCTTTACCGGTCTGCGTCTGTCGGTCGGCAACGCCTGGATGGCGGTCGTAGCGGCCGAGATGCTGGGGGGACTCACGGGTGTCGGCTACGCGCTGCTGCATGCCAAGGATTTCATGCGCTCCGATGAACTGATCGCCCTCATGTTTGTGATCGCGATCATCGGGATGCTCTTAGACGGTGTGCTGCGGCTGGTGGAGAGACGTCTGTTCAAGTGGAAAGTGGCGTAGAGGATCGGACTATGGGGAAAGAAGAAAAGGAAATCAAAAACAGCGGACCGCTCCTGGAGATACGGGGCGTCTCCAAGACCTTTCACGGAAAGGGAAAAGAGGTCAAGGCGATCAATGAGGTCAGTTTCTCGGTGGAACGCGGCGAATTCGTATCGATCATCGGCCCGTCCGGCTGCGGCAAGACGACCCTGCTGCGGCTGATCGCCGGACTGGAAAGAGACTACGAGGGAGATATCACCCTCAACGGGGTGCGGGTGGAGAAGCCCGGACTCGACCGCGGCGTGATCTTCCAGGAGCACAGACTGCTCCCGTGGCTCACGATCGAGGAGAATGTCTCGCTTGGCCTCTCGGTGGACAGGAAGCAGACGCACGGTCTGGTCAATCAATATCTTAGGAAGGTCGATCTGGAGGGCTTTGGGAATGCCTATCCGAGACAGCTCTCGGGAGGTATGGCGCAGCGGGCGAGTATCGCACGAGCCCTGTTGAGGAAGCCCGAGATCCTCCTGCTCGACGAGCCGCTCGGCGCACTGGATGCCATGACGCGCTACAGCATGCAGGAGGAGCTGGAAAAGATCTGGATGAATAACGGCAACACCATGATCATGATCACGCATGACATCGAGGAGGCCGTCTTTCTCTCGGACCGCGTGGTGGTCCTGGAGGCGAGACCCTGCCGGGTCAAGGAGATCTTCAACATCGCGCTGAAGCATCCGCGCGACCGGTCCAGCCGGCAATTCGATGAGTACCGGACCAATGTCGTATCCGCGTTCCGGTCCTCCATGGTAGATTACTATTCGATCTGATCCGGGGCGGAAAAGGAGGGAAAATGGCAAATCTGCAGTTGTTTATCACACCGGAGAAGGGCAAGCGGCTGATCGCCCGCGGTCTGATCTCCCGTGCCGATGTAAGCGGTGCGCTCAGGGAGCACACGGTCGTGATCGTTGCCGGGACCACCAACGGCTATCTGGCTGAAGAAGCAGTCCGTTATCTGGGATTGTCCGGCTTTGAACGGAACGGGTTTATCCGCGGGATCCTGACGCCTCCCGGTTCCGCGACGAAGTCTCCCGCCGAGCCGGTGGATATGGTGATCGAAAAGGGACAATGGCGCAGGGGCAGTACGATCTATGACGTGTCGGAGACGCTCGGGCCGGATGATCTCATCTTTAAGGGCGCGAACGCGGTCTATGCGGAGGATCATTCCGCAGGGGTCCTGGTGGCGCATCCGCAGAGCGGGACCATGGCGGCTGCGGCCGCGGCGGTGATCGGACGCAGGGTGACGCTCATTCATCCGGTCGGCCTGGAGAAGCGTGTGATCCGCCCGGTCGGAGAGCTTGCCGGGCATGCCAATGCGAAGGAGGCGACGGGGCTTCGGCTCTATCCGTCACCGGGCATTGCTTATACGGAACTCGACGCGCTGTACGATCTGTACGGGGTACGGGCGCAGCTCATCGCCGCTGGCGGTATTGAGGGTTATCAGGGCGGATACCTGCTCTCCTGTGACGGAGAGGAGGAACGGCTCGCCGATCTGCAGGCGCAGTTTGGCTGACACGGACCGGAAAGGAGGAGAGTGGCATGGCAACGGATTACGCGACACTGAAAAAGGGCGGCTTCATGCGGCAGAAACAGAAGGATTATTTTTCCCTGAGACTGTCCGTGGTGGGTGGCCAGGTCAGCGCGTCCCAGCTGGCGGCGATCACGGAGGTGGCGGAACGCTACGGGCACGGGTATATCCATCTGACCTCGAGGCAGGGGATCGAGATCCCCTTTATCCGGCTGCAGGATATTGAGGAAGTCAAAGAAGCTCTCGAAAAAGGCGGCGCCCGTCCCGGCGTGTGCGGTCCCCGTGTCAGGACGATCACGGCCTGTCAGGGAGCGGCGGTCTGTCCGAACGGGTGCATCGAGACGGAGGAGCTCGCGCAGGAACTCAATGACCGGTATTTCGGTAAGGAGCTGCCGCATAAATTCAAATTCGGGGTTACCGGATGCCAGAATAACTGCCTCAAGGCGGAGGAGAACGATCTGGGAGTCAAGGGCGGTGTCCGGGTAGCCTGGAAGGAGGGAGCCTGTATTTCCTGCGGGGTCTGCGCAAAGGTATGCCGGGAGGGCGCGATCCGCACAGAGAACGGCAGGATCCTGATCGATCAGGACCGGTGTAACTATTGCGGGAGATGTGCCTTCAGCTGTCCGACGGACGCCTATGAGACGACACCCGGATATCTGCTCAGCTTCGGAGGTCTCTTCGGAAACAAGATCAATCAGGGCTTCGCCGTCATCCCGTTCATCGAGGATAAGGAGACGCTCTTCAGGGTATGTGACGCGGCGCTCGCATTCTTTAAGGGACACGCCGCCGCAGGGGAAAGGTTCAAATTCACGATCGACCGTATCGGGAGGGATAAGTTTGATGAAACCATTCAGCGTGCCTATCAGGCGGATCATTGACACAGTCCTGCTGCTCCTTATCTGCGCGGCCTGTCTGGCCGGGTGCGGCAGTGCGGCTTGTCCGGCCGGGCACGACAGCACCGCGGGGAAAGGGACACCTGAGCGGGTGATCGCCCTCTCCAAATCCAATGCGGAGCTGTGGCTCCTGTCGGGTGGTGATCTCATCGCCACCTCGGATGATGCCATGGAGACGGAGGGGCTGTCCGCGGATACGGTGTCCCTCGGTGACATGGATCATGTCAGTCTGGAGGCGGCAGTCGCGCTGGAGCCGGATCTGGTGATCCTCTTTTCGACCGATCCGAAGCAGCGGGCATTGGGAGAAGCGCTGGAGGGGGTCGGCGTGAAGGTATATTACACGAACATCGACTGCTTTGACGATTACGCGGAGGTCATGCGCTCGTTCACGCAGATGACAGGCAGGACGGATCTGTATGATCGCAATGTCCGGGAGGTCAGGGCGGAGATCGGCCGGGTCCTCGCGGACGCGCCGGCTCAGGACAGGGAGAGATCGTTTCTGCTCCTTCATGTCTCGGCGACGAAGAGCAAGGCGGAGAAGAGCGATTACTTCGCCTGCGAGATCTTTGAGGATCTCGGGCTCGTGAATCTGGCGACGGAGAGCAGCTTTGACGAGCTCTCGATGGAGCAGATCATCGCCGGAGATCCGGATTATATCTTTGTGGTCCCTCGCGGGGATGAGAAAAAAGCGATGGACAGCTTTGCGGAGATATTCTCTTCCCAGCCCGCGTGGCAGGGACTGACGGCGGTAAAGAACGGCAGCTTCAGACTGCTTTCCAAGGATCTGTTCGGTCTGAAGCCGAATCAGAGGTGGGCGGAGAGCTATCGCGCAGCCGTCGACGCTGTTGCCGCCGGTGATGCTGCCGTCATAGACATTGCGGTCAGAGACGTCGCTGTCAGCGTCGACGCCGGCGGATGCTGCGAGTGATATGAGACGCAAAGGATCCGCGGTACTCCTTATCCTGATCGCGGTCATTCTACTCTCGGTCTTTGCCGGGAACGGTGCGATCGGCACCGCGGATATCCTGCGGCTCCTTACCGGGAGTGGCAAGGCCAGTCACGGCGTCATCCTGTTTCAGGTGAGGCTGCCGCGGATCGCGGCCGCTGCGGGGTGCGGAGCAGCCCTTTCCGTCGCGGGATTTCTCCTCCAGGCAAGTCTGGATAACCGGATCGCCTCTCCCGGTATCCTTGGGATCAATAATGGCGCCGGTCTGTTTGTCCTGCTGTCGGCGCTTTTATTTCCCTTCCGGTCCGGGATGCGGTGCGTGATGTCCTTTGCCGGGGCCCTTGCGGTCACGGCGCTCATCAGCATGATCGCGGTGCGGACGGGCATATCCAGGACTTCCGTGATCCTTTCCGGGGTCGCGGTATCCGCGCTCTGTGTGTCCGCGATCGATATGATCATCTCCCTGAGGCCGGAAACCGTTGCCGATCGCGCAGCATTTCAGATCGGGGGATTCGCAGCGCTGAACGGACGCATCGTTCCTTTCGGACTCCTCTTTATTGCGGCGGGCCTGATCGCGGCATATCTTCTCGCACCGTTCATGGATCTGCTCTGCCTCGGAGATGAGACGGCGCAGGGGCTGGGACTTGATGTCCGAAGCTGCAGATATCTCAGTATCGCATGCGCCGCGCTCCTCGCCGGTGCGTCGATCAGCATGGGAGGCTTGCTGGGTTTCGTGGGACTGATCGTGCCGAACTGTGTCCGCATGGCCGAGCGCGGCAGATGCAGGAACGGCGTGATCCTGTGTGCCCTGTGCGGCGCCGTGTTTCTCCTCGCCTGTGATACCTTATCCCGGTTGCTCGTATTTCCCTATGAGCTGCCCTGCGGTCTGCTGCTGAGTCTGATCGGAGCCCCGTTCCTGACCGGTTTGCTGGTGAAAAAGAGAAAGAGGATGGGAGCGGGATGATCGGGATCCGTGATCTGAGAATGGAATACCCTCATGGCAGACCCTTTGAGATCGGAGAGCTCTCCTTTGCGCGCGGACAGATTACATCCGTGATCGGGAGAAACGGCTGCGGTAAGACGACGCTCCTTAAGACGATCGCGGGAATGCTGCCATACAAGGGGAGCATCCGGATCGGCGATAAGGAATCCCGGGATTACAGGAGGCGCGAACGTGCCCGGAGGATTTCCTTTCTGCCGCAGATCGTCAGGCCTGCAGCCATGGATGTGAGGGCGCT
>JAFXTJ010000104.1 GCA_017535945.1 Lachnospiraceae bacterium | reverse complement strand
TATTACAACTATTACGCTACAAAGAAATGGGGACGATCCGACAGCTATGATCTGTCGATCAATTCGGCGATCCTCGGGATCAAAGGAACAACGGATCTCATCATCCAGTACATCGAAGACTTCGAAGCAACCGGCGGCAAAAAGCGCCTGATGGATGATCAGAACTGACAGGGCGGTATTGGGAGACGGATATAACTATTCGCAAAACACGGCTTTAACGAATAGTTAGTACCGGATTCAGGGGGATTTCTGGATATGCAGACCAAAGAGCCACAAGGCGAGGCTTACCATATCACACAGGACAAACAGAATATCCGGAAGCTCCGTGAAGTCCTCGCGACGCTTCCCGCATTTTGCAAACAGTATTTCCGTTCGATCGATGATACAACATCGGCGCGGACGAAACTGGCGTATGCATATGATCTCAGGACCTTCTTTAATTTCCTGCACGATTCCAATCCGTCACTTTCCGGAACAGCTGTCAAGGATTTTCCCTTGACACTCCTCGATCAGATCACACGGGAAGATATTGAGGAATATATCGAGCATATCGCTTTATATCAAAAGGAAGACAGGGAACTCTCCAACGATGAGCACGGCAAGGCGCGCAAGCTCTCTGCTCTCCGCTCCCTCTATGCCTATTTCTTCAAGTGCGAGCTTATCACAACCAATCCGTCGGTTCTCGTGAATATGCCCAAGATGCATGAGCACGCGATCATCCGTCTGGAGCCGAACGAGGTGGCCCGGATGCTGGATGAGGTGGAACAGGGAGGAAAGCTCACCAAACAGCAGTCACGGTTCCATAAGATCACCAGAGACCGTGATGTGGCGATGATCTCTCTTCTGCTCGGAACCGGGATCCGTGTTTCGGAGTGTGTCGGCCTGGATCTCAATGACATAGATTTCGACGTAAACGGGATCCGGATCCATCGCAAAGGCGGTTATGAGGCGATCGTCTATTTCGGGGATGAGGTCGAGGAAGCGCTGAAAACGTATCTTGTCACGAGAAATGAGATCAACCCGCAGGCCGGTCATGAGAACGCGCTGTTTTTATCGATCCAGAACCGCAGGATCACGGTGCGCGCCGTGGAAAACCTGGTTAAGAAGTACGCACAGACCGTTACGACACTTAAGAAGATCACGCCGCATAAGCTGCGCAGCACCTACGGCACGAGCCTCTATCAGGAAACGGGCGACATCTATCTCGTCGCTGCGGTGCTCGGCCACAAGGACGTCAACACGACGCGCAAGCATTACGCCGATATCGACGATCAGAACCGCCGGATGGCCGCCAGAAAAGTCAAATTACGGAAAGAATAAAGCGTCCCGGCTTATCAGTCAGGACGCTTTTCATGATCGGTGAATCGGATTATCGTCTTATCCTAACGGGAAATCCCCGGCGATCTCATCATTGAATACATAGTAGACCTTGCCTTCTTCGGGCTTGATATACAGATCCAGGCCCGTGAGATCCGCGAGCTTGCCGTGATGTTCCACGCGCCAGATCTTGCGTGCATTCTCGACGATCGTGCGGTAATTGACGCTCAGATCGCTGTACTGTAATACGACATTGGTCGGCTTTTTCCGTACGGCTTTGCGTCTGGTCGCTTCCAGGGCTTTTTCTCCGGGCGACTTCAGAGGCGCTTTTTTGGCAGCCGCAGCTTTCTTCTGCGCTGCTTTGGACGCGGAAGCCTTCTTCTTTGCTGCGGTTTTGGCGGCTGCTTTCTTTGCCCTCGCGACCGCGCGGTTCACGGAGGGCTTCACCTCCGTTGCCATCGTTCCGTAATGATCTGTATTCTTCTGTGCCATGTGTTTGTCCTCCGCATACTATTGTACTCGAAATACACAGTATTGCCAACAGAAATATCACATCGGACGGCAAACAAAATAAAGAATATGCCTGTCAAGCATATTTACTTGACAGGCACGGGCGAACACATGAATGTATATATGAACAGGAACCGGGTACGGAAACTCCCGTCAGCTGACGATATCGTAGTACGGGATGATCAGGCAGTCGCCGGCGAGCGGCTCTTCCGCATCCGTCAGATGATTGATGGAACGGATCTCTGCCGCATAGGCGGCGTCATCCGTGATCGGCAGCCGTTCGCGATCCGTCAGATAAGTCCGGCCGAGCGTATCCACACGGTCGCCGGGCAGGATCACGACACTGCGGTAGCACTTGCACAGGACCTCTCCGGTTTCCTCTCTGGCATCCGACATGGTGCCCGTCATGATGAAGACCAGAACAAACAATACCGCGGACAGCAGGGCCGCTCCGGCGGTCAGACGGCGGCGCAGCTGTCTGATCCTGCGCATGCGGTTCCTGCGGGCTCTTACTTCATACGGGATCCTGTTCACCTGCTTCCTCATATCCTACCTCCCCGGCGATCGCACCGAACAAACAGAACAAATGTTCTGTTATCATAATACCGAACATATATTCGATTGTCAAGCAAAAATCGAACATATTTTCTGAAAATATGTTTGCTTTTTGAAAAGCGGCATGCTATGATAAAGAAAATTCAGCGTTCTATCCGTATTCCGATGTGTTCAAGGGAGGTACTTTATGGCGAACGGCAGGATATCCAGGAAACAGGAAGAGATACTGGAATATATCAAGCAAGAGATCCTGAAGCGGGGCTATCCGCCTGCCGTACGCGAGATCTGCGATGCGGTGCATTTAAAATCCACCTCCAGTGTGCACTCTCATCTGGAGACCCTGGAGAAAAACGGCTACATCCGCCGCGATCCCACCAAGCCGCGTGCCATCGAGATCTGCGATGACAGCTTCCAGATGGTGCGCACCGAGATGACCAATATCCCCGTGATCGGCCGTGTCGCCGCCGGAGAACCGATCTTTGCCGAACAGAATATCGACAGCTATATCCCGCTGCCGGCCTCCTTCCTTCCCAAAGGGGAATCCTTTATCCTCAATGTGCGCGGGGAATCAATGATCAATGCGGGCATCTTCGACGGGGATAAGGTTCTGGTCCACGCCTGCAATACAGCCGACAACGGGGACCAGGTCGTGGCGCTGATCGATGATTCCGCCACGGTCAAGACATTCTATAAGGAAAAGGGACATATCAGACTGCAGCCGGAGAATGACACGATGGAACCGATCATCGTGGATGACTGCTCCATATTGGGCAAAGTCTTCGGCGTGCTCAGACTCTATTAGTGTAAGATCTGCAACAGATGTTCAAAATATTCCGGCAGGGGCGCATCGGTTTCGATGCGCTCTTTTGTTACGGGATGCTCGAAGCACAGCGTTTTCGCATGCAGGCACTGCCCCTGTGTCTTAAACTTCCTGCCGGCATCGCTGCCATAGACGGGATCGCCCAGGACCGGATGTCCGATGGAGGCAGTGTGGACACGGATCTGATGGGTCCGTCCGGTTTCGAGCGTACAGGTCACATAGCTGATCTGATCGACCGGGAAATAGCGGATGAGATGCAGCGTGGTGGCGGCATATTTGCCCTCCTGTCCGGGAGCGGCGACCGCCATCTTTTTCCGGTCCGTCCTGCTGCGTGCGATCGGTTTCTCGATCCGCATTTCCTCCTCCGGCAGCCGGCCGATGAGCAATGCATGGTACACGCGGTCGATCGTATGCTTTTCCAGCTGTCCGGCGATCCCCTGATGCGCTACGTCATTCTTGCAGATGATGACTGACCCGGTCGTATCTTTGTCGATCCGGTGCACGATCCCCGGACGGAGCATGCCGCCGATCCCGGAAAGTGTCGAGCCGGTATGATACAGTACCGCGTTGACCAGCGTATGATCCGGATGACCGGGGGCCGGATGGACCACCATTCCCTTGGGCTTGTTCACGACGAGGAGATCATTGTCCTCATACAGGATATCGAGCGGGATATTCTCCGGTTTTGCTTCGATCGGCGCATCTGGCCGTACCGTGAAGATGACCCGGTCCCCGTCCCTTACGATGGTGGAAGGCTTGCAGTTCTTATTCTGCGCACTGACGAGACGGACATCCCCGTCTTCGATCCGTTTCCGGATCCAGGTGCGGGAACGCTCCGGGAAGAAATCCGTGAGGAAGAGATCCAGCCGTTCTCCGGCCTGCTCCTCTTCGATCTCGATCAGGATCTCGGAAGTCTCCTCATTCATTTGATCTCACGGTATTTTTTCTGCAGACGGAAACTCAGGAAGGAGAAATCCTTTTCCTTATAGAAGAACAGGAACAGGAGCATCAGCACAAATGTGGATACGGTGACATAGATATCCGCGACATTGAAGATCGGGAAATGGATGATGACCAGATAGATGAAGTCCACCACATAACCCGTCCAGAGCCTGTCGATCATATTGCCGACCGCGCCGGCCGCCAGGACCGAGAGCAAAATGTGCATGATCGTGTATTTGCCGTCGTCCGGAAGCTTGAAAAAGACATAAAAGATGATGAACAGGATCAGGACGGCGATGAGTACCAGGAACACCTTCTGATCCTGCAGCATCCCGAAAGCGGCACCGTGGTTCTCCAGATAGTTGAGTTCGAGAAAACCGCGGATCAGCGGGATCGCCGGCCTGTCCTTAAGATGATTGACGGCGAGATATTTGGATACACGGTCCCCCGCGATGAGGAGCAGGATGATCGCCAGATCGATGAGAAGAAGCACTTTTTTCTTACCGGATAACATATGATGACTCCTTGTGAGGTTATGATGCCATTTTTTCCAGAGCTGCCAGCATCTCTCTGTCGGTCACGTCCGCGCTGACAAAGGCATCCCCGACAGCCCGCAGCAGCACGAAGCGAACATGGCCGCCGTCTGTCTTCTTATCGGAATGTGTGATCGCGACGATCCGTTCAAACAGATCCGTCCGGTCAAAGGTTACCGGCAGACCGAAATCCGCGAGGGAACGGATGATCCCGTCGCGGTCCGATCCCGTGATCAGCCCTCTTGCGGCGGAGATATGTGCGGCCGCGCACATGCCGAGACTCACGCATTCCCCGTGCAGCAGGGAAAAATCCATGGCTTTTTCGATCGCATGTCCGATCGTGTGACCGAAATTGAGCAGCATGCGTTCCCCCTGCTCCTTCGGATCGATCTCTACGACACTGCGTTTGATCTCACAGCTCTTCTCGAGCATTTCGGACAGAACGGGGAGCCTGCGCTCCGTGATATCGGTCCGGTGATCGGCAAGCCACCGGTAAAAACCGGCATCCTTGATGAAACCGTGTTTGATCACCTCGGCAAACCCCGCCCGGAACTGTCTGTCGTCCAGTGAACGGAGCACGGAGGCGTTCATCCATACCAGGCGCGGCATGTAAAAGGCGCCCACCATGTTCTTGTAGCCCTGCAGATCCACGCCTGTTTTGCCGCCGATCGAGGAATCACTCTGCGCCAGCACGGTGGTCGGGACCTGGATAAAGGAGATCCCGCGCAGATAGGTGGCGGCGGCAAAGCCGGTCATATCGCCGACCACTCCCCCTCCGAGCGCGATGAGCAGATCATGCCGGTCAAAACGGGATTCGGTGAGCCGGATATAAAGCTGCTCGATCGAAGAGAGCTGCTTGTTCTTCTCACCTGCTTCAAAAACATGGGAAATGTGTTCGCCGGACAGCGATGAAAGCTGCTCCCCGAGCGCCTCCAGATAAAGAGGGGCCACCTGAGAGTCGGTCACGACACAGATCCTTCTGTGACCGAAACCTAAAACATCAAGCTTGTCTGCCAGACCGGAAAAACTGTCCGAAAAGACGATCTCGTAACAGTCCCTGCCCTCGTAACGTACGATCATTCAGGGCGGATCAGTCCATTCTCTGCGGGCCGCTCTGACTCAGGGAACCGGTGAGCAGATCCTGGAAATCGCCGGAGATATCCACACTGGCCGGCGTGATGATAAAGATATAACGGGAGATCTTCTGCAGATTGCCGTTGATCGCATAGGTCGACCCGGATGTGAAATCAATGATCCGCTGGGCATTGTCCACATCAAGACCCTCCAGATTGAGGACAACGACACGATCCGCCAGCAGCGTATCCGTCACCTCACGCGCTTCCTCAATGGAAGTGGGCTTGATCACACAGACCTCATTGCCGGAGCCGGAGGATTTGCGGGGCTTGCTGCTCAGAACAGGCCGGGAAGGCTTCTTTGCGGGCCTTTCGGGTTCGTCGTAATCGTCCAGATCCCTGCCGCGCGATGAGCCGCCGCCCCTGCGAAAAGGCTCTATATTGCCGCCGGGTTCATCATCATAATAATCGTCGTCTTCGAAGCCGAAGTCATCCTCGTCGTTCACTCCGCCGATCTTGCCGACGATCATATCGATCACACCTTTTTTCCTGCTCATAAATACTACTCTCCCCGTTGCATACAGTTACAACAACATAGTATTATCCGCTATTTTGCGCTGTGTGTCAAGTTTATTCAAAGATGAGCTCGTTATCATCAACCGTTGACGTGTCGAGAACGATATAATCATAGGCATTCAGGCCGTAAGCGGTGCCCGGCGCAACGATCGCGTACTCGTCATTCTGGAACAGGATCCGGATCCTGCGGAAGTCCGCATATCCCTTGTTGATATTATACACGCCGATCATGGAGTCCTGTCTGGATACGGTATAGGTATCCCCTGCCGATTCCGGACGGATGAGACGGTCGCCGCTCCTTAAGACCGCCTGGTCGAGATACACATCGGTCTCCGTCTTGTTATAGACCACGGTCTCCACGAATTCCGTACTCTCCGTTCCGTCTTCGTTATAGATGCTGCGCAGAACGCCCTCCTTGCCGCCGCTGGAGGTCAGATAGGAAAGCGGCACGAGGTAGAAACTGCGCTCCACGATCGCCGTGTTCGGGATCTTGAGCCCCTTGTTATCGTTCAGGATCAGCTCCACCGTGAGATAACGGTCTGTGCAGAAGGCCGACATGGAATTGTTAAAGGTGAGGAGCACATAGGCATTGCCGTCATCGTCGGTCTTCGTTGACACCTTGCCCCAGGACTCATACTGGTTCTTCAGGAAACGCACCTTGATATAGTCCTCGTCAAGAAGCGCCTGCGCCCGTTCCTCGCTCTCCACCGGGATCGCCAGGGCCCAGTCCTGCGAAGTGACGAGCTTGTACACCGGATCGCCCGGCTCCACCAGCGCGTTCCCGACCAGCTGATGCTTCTCATATTCATTGCTGGCGAAATGCTCCTTATGGATCTGGCCGAACTCAAGTTCCTCGTAGCCGTCCGTCGAATACACAACGATGCCGGATTCCGCGGCATTGCGGTAGGTAATGGAACTTAAGGTCTCGCCGGCGTTCAGCGAACGGATGTCCGCCAGAATATTGTTGTTGGAAAGCTTCTGCACCGTACCGTCCAGTCCGATGCGGAAATCATAGACCGTCCGGAAATGTGCGGGAGAGAAATCCTCCTCGAAATTCACGATCTGGGTGCGCAGCTCGCGCAGGTTTTCGGCGGTCAGATGCAGATTGTCCGCGCCTTCCGCATTGAGGTAATCCAGGAGACGTCCCGAAGCATCGATCGTATAGACCAGATTCCCGACGGCCACGCGGCGGCCCTCCGTGGCGAAATAATTGACATATCCGGCCGCGTCGGAAGTGATGATCTTCTCCTTACGGATCGTGATGCCCTCATAGATGTTGGCGGAGGAAAGCGCGCCCTCCTTGACCTCATAGCCGATCACGTGCTTCCGGTGCATATAGCCGTAGATCGTGATGATGAGATAGACCAGCAGGACCGCAAAGATGATCAGACCGATATTCTGCTGTATGCCGCGCGGATAACGCAGGATCTTGCCGCGTCGGTTACTGTCAGCCATGGTTGGATTCCGACTCCTTTTTGACATAAAAACAGCCGCGGAGTTTCTGCTTCTCCGCGGCTGTCATGATGCTGAACCTCAAAGTGCCATGATCACGCGCTCGCGCAGGTTCTCGGGAAGCTCCTGTTTGTCCGTGGATACGCTGAGGACCATGTCCACACTGTACTTCTCGGAGAGTTTGTCGAGCTTGGCGACCGTATCGCTGATATCCTCGTCCTCGAGGCAGGCGATATTGCGGAAGCTGTCAAAATACATCTGCTGCAGATCGTGATCCTGCGAGATGATGCCTGCGACGAAACCGACAAAGGAATCGGCGCTCTCAATATCGAAATCAGGCACCACGATCAGGCGGATCTTGTTATTCAGTTCATACATGTGCTTGGTGTTCTTGTCGAGAAATACGACATTGCCCAGAATATTGCGGATCTCCTCATTAACCTTGTCAAGAAGTGCCTTGGTCTTGCCCTTGCCCTTTTTTCCGACGATCAACTGCACCATAGCTTTATGCCCTCCTGCATAGAAAAACTTTATATGTGATATTATATCCCATCCTGCGGGGAAATACAACTTAAAAAATCAGTTGTTGATCCTTTGCATGAGTTCCGTCATTTCCCTGTTCAGCGCCTCTGCGTCCGGTGTGCCCATGACGACGGCGATATACTCCTCCTGCGCACGGTTCTGCATATAGAGGATCAGACAGTGTCCGGCCGCGGATGTGGTACCGGTCTTGCCGCCGATGATCGTGACACCCTCCGGGACGGTAAAACCGCCCGTGAGATAGGAATTGGTGGAATGAAGATCCACGGGCACCTCTGTCCCGTCGGCATTGTGATAGGAGGAGGAATAATGCGCCGCATTGACGATCTCGCGGAATTCCTTGTATTTCATCGCCTCGTTGAAGATCAGATACATATCGTAAGCGGTCACATAATGCTCGCTCTCCGTCAGACCGTGCGGATTGGTGAAATGACAGCCGGTCGCACCGATCATCTGGGCGCGCTCGTTCATGAGCCTGGCAAAACGGTCCACGCTTCCTGCCACGCTCTCGGCGATCAGGATAGCGACATCATTGGAGGAATGGATCAGCAGGATATGAAGTGCCTGATCCAGCGTCATGCGGTCTCCTTCCTTAAGTCCAAGCCGCTGGGCGCCGGATTCGATACTGCCGACATTCGGCGTGGCGACAATGGTCTTCGTGAGATCGCCGTTCTCGATGGCGACCAGAGCCGTCATGATCTTGGTGAGGGAAGCCGGATTGATGCGTTTATAGACGTCCTTGGCGAAAACGGTCTTATTCTTCGTCAGATTGAACAGGCCGGCCGTCGTATCGTCCGCCACCTTGATCGCGTTGTCGGCGACATCGCCCTCCGGCACGCACAGATCCTCTGCGAAAAACGCGGCATAACGGGGCTTGTTCCCCGCCTCCGCGATCGGCGCCGTAAAAGCCTCGGGATAGGTATCACCGCAGCCGCACAGCAATAATGATGTGAGCAGGATCCATACGATCCCCTTTTTGATCTTATCTCCTGTAGATCTCACGCCACTCCAGATCCCCTCTGTCCAGGGATTTCACCAGCAGTTCCGCGCTCGCCAGATTGGTGGCGATCGGAATATTATGCATGTCACACAGATGGATGATATTGGCAGGATTGGGGTCCTTGCGCCCCGGGGTCAGCGGATCCCTGAGGAAAAGCACCAGATCCGCGTCATTGGACTCGATCTGCGCACCGGCCTGCTGTACGCCGCCCAGATGCCCCGCATGGAACTTATGTATCGTCAGACCGGCAGCCTCCTCCACCAGGCGGCCGGTGGTCGCCGTGGCATAAAGCTCGTGCTTTGAGAGGATCCCGCGGTATGCGATGCAGAAATTCTGCATCAGTTTCTTCTTGGCATCATGTGCGATGAGAATGATCTTCAATGCTTATCCCTCTGTCACAGACCTTCAAACTCCTTACCCGGAGAGATCTTGACCGTATCGCCCGACTGCATGCGGACACTCAGCACAAATCCGACTCCCGCATAGGTGGACAGGAGCGATGTCAGGCCGGAACTGACGAACGGCAGCGGGATCCCGGTATTGGGGACGACGCCGGTCGCCACGCCGATGTTCAGAAAGCCCTGAAATCCGACCCAGGTGCCGAGGCCTGCCGCAATGAGACGCCCGGCCACATCCGGTGCCCTCGCTGCGATCACATAGGCATCCACCGTGATCGCCAGGATCAGCAGGATCACCGCACAGGCTCCGACAAAGCCGAATTCCTCTCCGATAACGGTATAGATGAAATCCGTCTGCGATTCCGAGATAAAACCGCTCGAGAGCACGGAGCCGATCTCATTGGTGTCAAATCCCTTGCCGTGGAGCTGTCCGGAACCGATGGCCATCAGGGAGTTCAGTGTCTGATAAGCCTCCGTTGTCGCATAATCCTCCGGATGCAGCCAGGCCAGGATACGCCTCTGCTGGAAACTGCGGATCAGGGGCGAATCCGGCTTTAACGCATAGTAAAACAGCAGCGGCACTGCGGGGACGGCGATGGCGACCAATGATGCCACGAGCCGCATCCGGATCCCGCCGACAAACATCAGCACCAGAAAGATCAGTACGAGCATGATACTGGTGGAGAGATCGGGCTGCCGGTAGACCAGATAGATCGGAGGCAGTGCCAGGAGAAGACATAAAAGATCAAAAAGGAGATACTTCATCTTCCCGCTGTACTTCATGATAAACGCTGCATAAAACAAAATCAACAGGATTTTGGCCGCTTCCGCAGGCTGGAAACGGATGCCGGCGACGACGAGCCAGCGCTGCGCATTATGGGAGGAATAACCGTAAAGCAGCACCAGAACAAGCAGCACGATGTTCAGTATGTAAAAGATCCAGTAAAACTTCAGGAAGATATGATAATCCAGGACAGCAATGAAGATCGCCGCCCCCAGTCCCAGCAGAAAGCCGTAGAGATGGCGCATCGCCAGATTCTCATCGGCGCTGTAGATCGCCAGGGTCCCGATGACGGTCAGGGAACCGCACAGCAGGATCAGCAGGAAGTCGAAATTCTGTATCCGCAGTTGTTGTTTCGCATTCTTCATGGATCAGTCCGCATTGATCTCGCCGCCCTGCAGCTCCTGGGCGGTGCCGGTCACGATATCACCGGAAGCACGCAGGTTGTAATAATAAGCCAGCACATCCTTGGTGATCTGGGCTGCATAGGATGAGGTATAGCCGTATGCGATACGCGTCGCACAGGCGATCTCCGGTTTTTCATAAGGTGCATAACAGACAAACAGCGCATGGTTCGGCCGCGATTTCGATTCCTGCGCGGTACCGGTCTTGCCGGCGATCCGCAGGCCGAAGCCCTCATAATAGGACATGTTCTCGACCACCTCGCGCATTCCTTCATGGATCGCGTTCCAGTAGCTGTTGTCGATATCCACATGATTCCGGATGGAGGCACTGTTGTCATAGAGCAGATTCCCGTCCGCATCCCGGACCTTGTCGATCAGCGTCAGGTTATAGCAGGTCCCGCTGTTGGCCACGGTGGTCACGTATCGTGCAATGCCCACCGTCGTATAGGAATTGGTCCCCTGCCCGATCGCGCTCCGGACGGAGTCCAGATCGGAGACCTGCGGTTCGTTCTCGTTGATCTCGATGCCGCTCTTGTCGGAAAGTCCGTACAGGTCCGCATATTTCGCAAGACGCTTCAGGCCGTATTCCGAGGAATAAACGGTCCCGGTCAGACCGAGACGGTATCCCACCTCATAGAAGAAATAGTTGCAGGAATGCTTGATCGCACCGGTCACATTAAGGGAACCGTGCCCGCCCGGCGCGATCCAGCACTTGGGCTCGGGTTCGCCGATGGATTCAAAGATGCCCACACAGGTGGTCTGTGAGTTGATATCGATGACCCCCTCCATGAGCCCGGCCGTGGCCGAGACCATCTTATACGTGGAACCCGGCGCCGTACGCTGCTGCGTGGCGTAATTGTACTGCGGGTTGGTCAGATCCATACGGATCCTGGAATAATAGGACGCATCCACGCCGTTGGCCATCCGGTTGTTGTCGTAGCTGGGATAGGAAACCAGCGCGAGCACATCCCCGCTGTTCACGTCCGTGATGACGATGGAACCCGTACAGGGATCCAGAGCGAGCTGTGCCGGCGTGATATCGAGCATGCGGATCCGGTTCTGCATAAAGGTATAGGCCGTCTCGCCGCCCCGTTCCCATATCGAGGCTTCCTCTTCGCCGAGTTTCACCAGCCCCTGCTCGATGAGGACATTGCAGATCGCCGTACCGGTGATCTGATCGCTGTTGAGCAGGAATTTGTACAGACGTTTCTCGAAGTCACGGTTCGTATTCAGCTTCTCGAACACCTTATCGATGACCTTGGAAAAGATCTGCGCGGAATCGGAATACTGGTTATCGAGCGGGAGCTTCGACACATCCACCCAGTTGACGGAGATCGCATAGGAGAGATAATCCGCAAGGGGAATCGTCTCCTCCTTGGTCCACGCGATATAGGTGGGATCGGTCCTGTCGATGAGATCCGTGTCGATGATCCCCGTGTCATAGAGCACCTGGACGATGAGGCTCTCATAGACCTGATATTCATAATCCAGATCCTTGTAAGGTGTCTTCCGTCCGTTCAGCTCCTCACGGATCGTGTCGAGCACTTCCTCTTTCTTGAGCAGATACTGTGTGAACACCTCGCGCTCGGCCGGACCGGCATCCTCCTCCTTGAAATGGGAGGTGTCGATGACGTTGTTGTTGAACATGGCATAATAGACGTCATAGATCGGGATCATGAGGCGGGACCCCTGCGGCGTATTGTCGGGCGTATAGGAATGGATGTTTAAGAGCTTGGAGATCAGGATACCCGCAAGGCGCTCCTCCAGGATATCATAGGCTGCTTTCTGCAGGTTTTTGTCCAGTGTCAGATAGATGTCGTTGCCGGCCGCCGGGTCGATCGATTCGCTCACATGGATAACCTGTCCCACCTTATCCACAAAGACCGTCTCCGATCCCTTCATCCCCTGCAGTTCGAGCTCCATGGACTGTTCGATGCCGGTCTTGCCGACGGTGTCATTGTTGTCGTAGGAGGGCTGCTGTTCCTGCAGGGTGCTGAG
>JAFXTJ010000103.1 GCA_017535945.1 Lachnospiraceae bacterium | reverse complement strand
TAGAACTTGAGATAATACGAATTCTCCTCCCCCGTCCAGAGGATCGGATGATCCGGTGCCTGCTGCGAGAACAGGACCTGGCGCAGGCGCACATGGGCGCCGCGGGCCGCCTGGGCGATCGTGCGGGCAAAGAGCTCCTCCTCCATGAAATGAGAACAGGTGCAGGTCGCGAGATAACCGCCGTCCCTCACCAGGCGCATGCCGCGCAGATTGATCTCGCGGTAGCCCGTCACCGCCTTTTTCACGGAAGATCGCGACTTGGTAAAGGCCGGCGGATCGAGGATCACCACATCGTAACGCTCTCCCTGTTTTTCCAGCGCGGGAAGCAGTTCAAAAACATCCGCCGTCTGAAACCGCACGGTTCCGGACATGCCGTTTAACGCCGCGTTCTCCTCCGCCTGCCGGATCGCCGGTGCGGACGCATCCACGCCCAGCACCTCCGCTGCCCCGCCTGCCGCCGCATTGAGCGCAAAGGCGCCGGTATGGGTAAAACAGTCGAGCACACGCGCACCGTGGCACATCGGCCGGATCGCGAGGCGGTTGTATTTCTGATCGAGGAAGAAGCCGGTCTTCTGCCCGTTTGCGATATCCACACGATAACGGACGCCGTTCTCCGTGATGTCGATCCTGGTCGGCAGATCGGCGGACAGTTCCCTGCCCGAAGGCTGTCCAAGCTCCTCCGGCGCGATCCATCCCGTGCGGTCCTCCAGGCCTTCCAGCGCCCGCTCCTTGCCGGCGCTGCGCTCATAGATCCCGCGGATCGTGACACCGTCCTGCCGCAGTTCGTCCACGAGAGCGCCCAGGACCGTACCTTTCAAACGGTCTGCTCCGGCCGCCAGGGATTCCACGCACAGTACATCGCCGAAGCGGTCCACGGTGAGTCCCGGCAGAAGATCCGCTTCGCCGAAGATGAGCCGGCAGGCCGCGAGATCCTCCGGTGCGCGCATCACACGCCTGCGATAGTCGCAGGCATCGCGGACACGCTTTTGCAGCAGTTCCTCCGTCACCGTCTCGTCCTCTCTGCGCGAGAGGATGCGGACCCGGATCGTGGAGCGCGGATTACAAAAGCCGTAGCCCAGGAAATAGCCGTCAAAGTCCCTGACGGTCACGATTTCTCCCGGATCCACGGCTCCACTCGCCGAAGCGATCTCGTTATCATAGATCCACGGGCCGCCTGCCTTGAAGCTGCGGCCCGCGCCTTTTTTCAGAGTCAGTGTGGTCATGCGGCGGACAGGATCTTCCTGCTTAGAATCCTGCCTTCTTTAACAGATCCGCAAGGGAAGTGGTGGCTTCCCCGTCGCTCTTGTATTCGGCGAGCTCCTCGCTCACCTCCTCGGCCGGGATCTCCTCGAGCGCCTTCATGCTGAGAGAGAGCTTGCCGTCCTTGATCTTTGTGACCTTGACCTTGATCTTATCGCCGACCTTGAGCACTTCGCCCGGGAATTTCAGCCGCTTCTCGGAAGTGATCTCCGAGATATGCAGCAGGCCCGACAGACCTTCGCCCAGATCGACGAAGGCGCCGTAATCCTTGAGGCTTTCCACGGTTCCCTCCGTCACGAGACCCACGCGGACATTGGAGGCCTTGGCGGCGCGGCGCTTGTCCGCCTCCTCGCGCAGGATCTCCCTGGCGGAAAGGATGAGTTTCTTCTTATCCTTGTCCACATCGGCCACACGCACACGGATGGTCTTGCCGACATATCCGGCCAGCGCGCTCTCCTCCACGAAGCTTAAGGACAGCTTGGATGCCGGGATGAAGCCCCGCGTATCCTCGAGGAAGGCCACTACTCCGCTCTTCACGGCGGAATCGATCTTGACCTCGAATTCGGTCTTCTCGTCCATGTACTTCTTAAAGCGGTCCCAGACGAGTTCGTCCGTTGCCTTCTTCCTGGAGAGGAGGATGTTGCCATGGCCGTCGTCGGTCTTCACCACCGTGGCCTCGACCTGTGTACCGACCTCCACATCATGCCGGACGGAGAAACGCGGATCCGAGGAGTACTCCGCCGCCGGGATCACACCCTGCGTATAGTACCCGATATCCACCGTCACGTCGGTCTCGCTGACGCCGATCACCGTGCCCGTCAGGATATCCCCCTCGTTGATCTTGCGGAATGAATTGTCGATCTGTGCCTCGTAATCCTTCATGGATTCTGCCATTGTTTCTCCCTCCGTTATCGTTTCCTGTTGCGGGGTCCCTCATGAAAGCCCCGAAAACTAACTATACCCGATTTGTTTCCGTTTTTCAATGTGCCATCGGACAGTTCGTGCATCCACCGCTGCCGCCATGGTGGCAGAAGCCCGCCATCGGGTCCGTCCCGCCGTGCGCATAGAGCCGTCTGCCGATCTCGCAGATCAGTTCCCTGGCTTTCCGCTCTTTCTTTTTCATCGCTCCTCCCGTATCCCGCACAGGATCCCGTGCGGGCACCTGCGCATGAAAAATCCCGCCGCACGGCAGCTGCCGCACGGCGGGTCATTTACTCTTAACACACGATCCTGTTCACTTCTTTAACGCTGCATGTTCAGCCAGCCCTTGATATCCGACACGCCGGAGAGCTTCTCATAGGTATCGCCGTGCACGAGGATCATGGTCGGCGCCTGCATGATGCCGTATTTCTCAACCAGCGCACGCTCTTCTTCCGCATTGATCGAACGGTACTCCACACCGGCCTTGTCTAAGAGCGCGCCCGCCGTCTGGCAGTTGGGGCATCTCGTGGTCTTGAACAGGAGCACGGTCCCGTCGCCTACCAGCGTGCTGCCGGCCCTGCGGTCGATCTTGTCAAAAGCCTCGCGGATTCCGGAGATGTCCACGACATTATCCGGCGTCTTCTCCCCGCTGTACTCGGTCTTCACGACCGTGTCCACCGGGGCCGGGTTTGGGCCCTCGTGGGTCAGCACGGAATGCTCGATGTCATACACCTTACGGTCCTTATACTCCTGCGCCTTGCCGTCGTTCCAGTTCTGGATCGGACGGTAGTAGCCGGTGATCCGGCTGTAGACCTCGGTCTTGGCGCCGCACACCGGGCAGGTATGCTGCTCGCCCGTGAGATATCCGTGATCCTTGCACACGGAGTAGGTCGGGGACATGGTGTAGTAAGGCAGCTTGTAATTCTCCGCGATCTTGCGGACCAGCGCCGCCGCAGCCTTCCAGTCGGGGAGCTTCTCGCCGAGGAAGGCGTGGAAGACCGTGCCGGAGGTGTAGAGCGTCTGCAGATCGTCCTGGATATCGAGTGCCGAGAAGATATCGTCCGTGTAGCCCACCGGCAGATGGGAGGAATTGGTATAGTACGGCGTACCGTTCATATTGGCGGTGATGATATCCGGATACTTCTCCTTATCATGCTTCGCAAAGCGATAGGTCGTGGACTCCGCCGGCGTCGCCTCCAGGTTGTAGAGATCGCCGTACTGCTCCTGATAATCGGAGAGGCGCTCACGCATGTGGTTCAAGACATCGCGGGTGAAGCGCTGGGTCTTCTCGCTCGTGAGGTCGGCGCGCAGCCATCTCGCATTGAGGCCCACCTCGTTCATGCCGATCAGGCCGATCGTCGAGAAATGGTTGTCAAAGGTGCCCAGATACCGCTTCGTGTACGGATACAGACCCTGATCGAGAAGCTTGGTGATGACCGTACGCTTGGTCTTCAGGCTCCTCGCGGAGATGTCCATCAGATCATCGAGCCTGCGGTAGAAATCCTCCTCGTCCGCCGCCAGATACGCGATCCTCGGCATGTTGATCGTGACAACACCGATGGAACCCGTGGACTCGCCGCTGCCGAAGAAGCCGCCGGACTTCCTGCGCAGCTCGCGCAGATCCAGACGCAGTCTGCAGCACATGGAACGCACATCGCTGGGCTCCATATCGGAATTGATGTAGTTGGAGAAATAAGGCGTGCCGTACTTGGCAGTCATCTCAAACAGGAGCTTGTTGTTCTCGGTCTCGCTCCAGTCGAAATCCTTCGTAATAGAATAAGTAGGAATGGGATACTGGAATCCGCGGCCGTTGGCGTCGCCCTCGATCATGATCTCGATGAACGCCTTGTTGACCATGTCCATTTCCTTCTGGCACTCGCCGTAGGTGAAGTCCATCTCCTCGCCGCCGATGAGCGCAGGGAGATTCTTCAGATCGTTGGGCACCACCCAGTCAAGCGTGATATTGGAGAAAGGTGCCTGCGTGCCCCATCTGCTGGGCGTGTTCACGCCGTAGACAAAGGACTGCACACACTGCTTCACCTCATGCTGGGAGAGGTTGTCGATCTTGACAAAAGGTGCGAGATAGGTATCAAACGAGGAGAATGCCTGTGCGCCCGCCCACTCGTTCTGCATGATGCCGAGGAAGTTGACCATCTGGTTGCAGAGCGTGGACAGATGCTTCGCGGGCGAGGACGTGATCTTGCCCGGTACACCGCCGAGGCCCTCCTGGATCAGCTGCTTCAGGCTCCAGCCGGCGCAGTAGCCGGTGAGCACGGAGAGGTCGTGCAGATGGATCGCGGCGCTCCTGTGCGCCTCGGCGATCTCGTCGTCATAGACCTCGCTCAGCCAGTAATTTGCCGTGATGGCACCGGAATTGGACAGGATCAGACCGCCCACGGAATACGTGACGGTGTAATTCTCCTTCACACGCCAGTCATTGATCTTGAGATAATTGTCGACCAGATCCTTATAGTTTAAGAGGGTGGAATTGATGTTACGGACCTTTTCCCGCTGTCTGCGGTACAGGATGTAGGCCTTGGCCACATCGGCATAACCGGACTCGGAGAGAACCTTCTCCACGCTGTCCTGGATCTCCTCGACGGTGACCTTGCCGTCCTTGATCTTGCTTTCGAAATCTGCGGAGACATGCAGGGCGATCAGATCGATCACACTGGAATGATACTGCTTGTCGAGCGCAACAAACGCCTTGGTGATCGCAGCTGAGATCTTGCTGATGTCAAACTCCGCCACCTTGCCGTCTCTTTTTACTACCTGATACATATCCACCCCTGGAAAAAAAACGATATTTACGCGAACGGATATACAATAACATTAGGTTGTTAAAAAGTCAATATCTTGTGGCGAGTTTTTTCAAAAAACTATATCTTGTGCATTGCCTTGATCTGTCGGGCTTTTCGGGGCCCCTTTTTCCCGAGGTCGCATCCCATGCGGCACAGGCGGCGGGGCAGTCTACGACAGTCCGCGCAGACTTGCTTCCGACACATACTCCGCCGCGATCGCGCGGTATTGCTCCATTTCCTCCGGCGTCGGTGCATGGAGGCCCGAATAGGGCACGGTTTCCCGGTCGGTAAAGGACTGCAGGAAATACCTTTTCGCCCCCCGGATCATCTCCCCGATGCCGTGGAAATCCTCCGCGGTGTGAAGCTCCCGTACCACCGTGGTGCGGAATTCATACTCCGTGCCGCTCTCAATGAGCATCCGCGCGCTCTCCTTTGCCGGGGCAGGATCCAGTCCCTCCACGCCCGTTGTCTGCGCGTATTTTGCCGGTGCGTTCTTTATATCCATCGCCACGTAATCCGCGAGGCCTTCCGCCAGGATCTGCCTGAGCATCTCCGGATGCATGCCGTTGGTATCGAGTTTCACCCGGTACCCCATCCCGCGGATCCGGGCGAGAAACGCCGGCAGATCCGGGTGCAGGCAGGGTTCCCCGCCGGAGACCGCGACGCCCTCGAGGCGCCCCTTTCGCGCCCCCAGGAAATCAAAAAACTCCTCTTCCTCCATGACCGGCGCGGCCTTGCCCGTTGCGAGCTCGTAGTTGTGGCAGTAGGGGCAGCGCAGGTCGCAGCCCGGCAGGAACACCGTGCAGGCTACAACGCCCGGGTAATCGAGCAATGTCATCTTCTGTAATCCGGCGATGATCATCCTTTTTCTCCTGTATCTTATTGTGCTATACTGTATCTGTCGGTTCAGACTGATCCGGAACGCTTTCGCTGTCTCCGGATTAACTATAGAAGATATGCGGTTTCTTTTCAACAGGGGGAAGAGGAATGAGCGACGATCGACAAGCTGACGCCGGTTCCGCTGGGATTCCCGGTCTGTCCGTTCTGCGGCTGCACGCCCCGTGCGGCAACCACCATCTGCGCCTGAGCCTCTCGGCCAACCACGATGCCGATCCCGCCGAGGTGTGGATCTACTTAAATGACGCGCTGGCCGCCTGCATTCCTTCGTTCAAAGGCGCCTGCGAGCTCACCGGAACCCTGCACGCGGGCGGGGAGGCTCCCTGTCTGACCGTGACCATGTATGCACCCTCTCTCCTGCTCTCCGAATTCCGGATGATCGAAACCGGCGTTCCGACGGTGTATATCGCGGGCCGGCAGGCGCCCCCTGTCCCCGCTTCGTTTCCGCACAAGCCCTCCGCAAATCCGTGCTACTGGGGCAGGATGCTGCCGCTCTTTCTGACGGACCGGATCGCGGTGGCCTGTCATCCCGTGCGGGGAGAGGAATTCACGCTGCCGGAAGATCTGCAGCCCGGCGATTTCGTCTTTCTTGACATCGCGATCCCCGATCCGATGCCCGAATCGTTTGACGAGAAGAAATGCCGCGCGCGTCTGGAGACCGCCGTGCGGCTGGTGCGTGAACGCGACGCCCTGCCGGTGCTGGTGACGCCGCTGGCCGTCAATCACCGTGTGAATGATATCTTTGTCGACATCCTGTCAGGCTATGCCAACGCCGTGGTCGCCGTCGGCGAGCGCGACCGGGTCCCCGTTCTCGACCTGCACGCCCGCAGCTCCTCGGCGCTGCGCCTGCGCGATGAGACACAGGCCCGGGCCCTCTTCGTCCCGGAAGAGGTCTCTCTCACCAACGATCCCGGCGCCTTTCTCGCCGCCCGCCTCATCGCCTCCGAGATCCGCCGGATCCTCGGCTGGAAAGAAGGCGGCTACCAGACCCTGGCAGCCGCCGTCGATACCGCTTCCCTCAAAGACGGTTCTCTCACGGAGAAGATGCTGTTGTACGCGGATGTGTGATCCCGATCCCGTTTCTCTTACGCTTCCGCCTGAGCGGTGTTCTGACCGACGATCTTCTTCGCCAGCCACATCGCAGCGATCATGAGAAGAACCGACAGCGGCAGGCAGATGAACCAGCTGCGGATGAAGCCTGCCAGGATATAGCAGACAAAGGATACCGCCGCCGCGGTGACGGCATAAGGCAGCTGCGTCGAGACATGGCGGATGTGGTCGCATTGTCCCCCGGCGCTCGCCATGATGGTCGTATCCGAGATCGGCGAGCAGTGGTCGCCGCAGACCGCGCCGGCCATGCAGGCCGAGATCGCGATGATCATGAGCTCACTGTTGAGATCCGCCCCGAACACATTGACGACGATCGGGATCAGGATGCCGAAGGTGCCCCAGGAGGTACCTGTCGCAAAAGCGAGCAGTGTCCCGATCACGAACACGATGGCGGGCAGCAGGCTCATGAGCGCATGATTGTCGGCGATCACCTCCACCAGGGAAGCCACATACTCCTTGGCGCCCAGGGAATCCGTCATGCTCTTTAATGTCCATGCAAAGGTCAGGATCAGGATGGCGGGCACCATGCTCTTGAAGCCCTCCGGAATGGCATTCATGCACTCGCGGAAGTTCAGGACGCGGGTGATGAGGAAGAAGATCACGGTGATCACGAGCGCCACCGCGGAGCCGTATACGAGGCCAACGGAAGCGTCGGAATTGGAGAACGCATCAATAAAGCTCTCGCCCTCAAAGAAGCCGCCGGTGTAGATCATGCCGATGACACAGCAGATGATCAGCGACACGATGGGCAGCACCAGATGGATCACACGGCCCTTGCCGGATACCGGCGGATTGGGCTGATCCTCGGCACCGGTGATACTCGAGGCAAAGCCGTCGGTCGCACCGCTACCCTCCGCGCCGGAGGCCTTTTCCGCCTTGCGCATCGGACCGTAATCAAACTTCATGACCGCCAGACAGACCATCATGGCGATTGTAAGGAATGCATAAAAATTATAGGGAATGGCCCGCACAAAGAGGGTCAGTCCGTTGGCGCCGTCCACAAAGCCGGTCACGGCCGCCGCCCAGGAAGAGATCGGCGCGATGATGCAGATCGGCGCCGCGGTGGCGTCGATGAGATAGGCCAGCTTCTCGCGGGAGATCCCGTGCTTGTCCGTCACGGGCCGCATGACGCTGCCCACGGTCAGACAGTTGAAATAGTCATCGATGAAGATCAGCATGCCGAGCACGATGGTGGCCAGCTGTGCGCCGATCCTGGTCTTCACATGCGCCACGGCCCAGCGTCCGAATGCAGCCGATCCGCCGGCGCGGTTCATGAGCATGACCATGCTGCCCAGGACCACGAGGAAGATCAGGATACCCACATTCCAGCTGTCCGCGAGCTGAGCGATCATGCCGTCCACGAACACATGCTCCATGGTCCCGGTGAAGCTGAAGCCCGAGTACAGCACGCCTCCGACCAGGATGCCGATGAAGAGCGAGGAATACACCTCCTTGGTGATCAGTGCCAGCGCGATCGCGATGATGGCAGGCACCAGAGCCCAGAACGAATTGACAAACATCTCATTCTCCTCCTTTATGTGCGACCGTTCCTACGGTTATATAGAATAATGCCAAAGAAAGCCCTTTGTCAAATATTCTGCGACGTATACAGCCTGTAATAGTAACCTTTCTTCTCCATGAGTTCCTCATGTGTCCCGCTCTCGGCGATGCCGCCGTCGTCGATGTACATGATGCGGCTGCAGCCGGTGATGGTCGAGAGCCGGTGGGCGATGACGAAGCTGGTGCGGTCTTTGAGCATTGCGTTCATGCCCTCCTGCAGCGAGCGCTCCGTCTGCACATCGATCGAAGAGGTCGCCTCGTCGAGCACCAGGATCGCGGGATCCGCGAGGATCGTCCGGGCAAAGGAAATGAGCTGCTTCTGTCCCTGGGACAGGATGGAGCCGCGCTCATTGACCTCCGTGGCATAGCCTTTGGGCATCCTGCGGATGAAGGGATCCGCGCAGACGGAAACGGCCGCGCGCTCGATCTGTGTGCCCGTCGCATCCAGCCGCCCGTAGCGGATATTCTCCTCGATCGTCCCGGAGAAGATAAAGGAATCCTGCAGCATGATGCCCATCTGGGAACGCAGCGACGAGAGCTTCACCTGCGCGATGTCCTGCCCGTCGATGAGGATCCGTCCGCTGTCGAGATTGTAGAACCGCGACAGCAGGCTCACGATCGTACTCTTGCCCGCGCCCGTGGGCCCCACCAGCGCGATGCTCTCGCCGGGCTTCACCGTAAAGGAGATGTCATGCAGCACCTCCTTGCCCTTTTCATAGGAGAAGGACACATGATCAAAGGTGACCTCCCCCCTGATCGGCGGCATCTCCACGGCATCCGGCGCGTCATGCACCTCCACCGGCTCATCGATCGTTTCAAAGATCCGTTCCAGATAAGCGATATTGTTGATGAAATTGTTGAAGATATTCCCCAGGTTCATGATGGGCTGCCAGAAGCGGGCCGCGTAGCCCGAGACCGCCACGATCACGCCGAGGCTCGTATTCTCCTGTCCGAAGATCAGGAGCCCGAAAAGAAAGATCGCCGCGCGCACGAACACCGAGATCGTATCGATCCCGGGCCAGACGAGGGAACTGTAACTGATCGCGCGCATCCAAACCTGCCTGCAGCCGTCGCAGAGCCCGGCAAAGATCCGCGCGTTCTCATCCTCTCTGGCAAAGATCTGGGTGATCCTCGCGCCGACGATATTCTCCTGCAGGTACGCGTTCAGATTGGAACTCTTGTTGGAGACCTGCTGCCAGGCCTTGCGCTGCCTGTTCTTCATCCACAGCATGAAGAAGGCGAGCACGGGCACGCCGACCATGACCACCAGCGAGAGCTTCACATCCACCAGGAACATGAAGATCACGATGAAGATCAGATTGAGGATCTCCAGGATCATATTGATGAGCCCGTTGCTCAGCATATCCGAGACGGAATTGACATAATTCACCACACGGATCAGGATCTTGCCGTGCGGCCTGTCATCGTAGTACTGAAAAGGAAGCTCCTGCAGATGCGCGAAGAGATCCTTCCTGATATCGTAGATGATCTCCTGGCTCACACGGTTCATGATCCGGGAGCGGATCGTTGTGAACACGACACTGACCGCGAAGAAGAAGATCATGAGCACCACCAGATGATAGAGCAGCACTGTGTCGCCGGCGGGAATGGCTACATCCAGAGCCCGCTGCGTGATCATCGGGGCAGCCAGTGCCGCCGCGCCTCCCAGCGCGGAGAGGATCAGGGCGACGGCCATCTGTCCGGCGTGAGACCGGATATAGGAGGAGGCTCTGAGAAGATGCCGGATATCAAACGGCTCTTCCAGGCGCTCGTCTTCTTTGTAAGTGTTTCTTGCCATCAGTCCACTACTCCGCTCTGCAGCCTCACCAGCTCCGCATAATAACCGCCGCGGGCCACCAGTTCCTCATGCGTCCCCTGCTCGGTGATCTCCCCGTGCTCCATCACGAGGATCTGATCCGCCGTTCTCGTGGTCGAGATCCGCTGCGCAATGATGATCTTGGTGCAGGGGAAAGGCAGTTCCCTGAGACTGTGCTGGATCTCCTTCTCGGTCTCCATATCCACAGCCGATGTCGTATCGTCAAGGATCAGAATGGAGGGTTTCACGGCCAGCGCTCTTGCCAGCGAGATCCGCTGCTTCTGTCCGCCCGAGAGGCCGACGCCGCGCTCCCCCACAATGGTGTCATATCCTTCCGGCATCTTTGCGATGAAATCGTCCGCGGCGGAGGTGCGTGCGAACCGCACGATCTCCTCCTTGGTGATATGACTGTCACCGTAGGCGATATTTCCGTCGATCGTATCGGAATACAGCAGGACATCCTGCGTCGCCAGGCCGATATTCCCGCGCAGGTCCTTGATCTGATACTGCCGCACATCCACCCCGTCCACGAGGACACTGCCCTCCGTCGGTTCATAAAAACGCGGGATGAGATGGATCAGCGAGGTCTTGCCGCAGCCGGTCTCGCCCATGATCGCGATCGTCTCACCGGGTTTCGCGGTGAACGAGATGTGCCGGAGCACCGGCAGATCGCTCCCGGAATACCGGAAACTCACGTCCTTAAACTCCACCAGTCCTTCAAAGCGTTCCGGATGCGCCACAGCCCCGGGCAGATCCCGGATCTCCGGCTCGGAGAAGTCGATCTCCATCACCTTGCGCGAAGCGGCCGCAAAGCGCTGGAATTCATTCATGATATTCCCCAGCATCCGCATGGGGTTCGCAATGGCCCAGGTGAGACCGGAGAAAGCCACATATTCTCCCATCGTGAGGCGTCCCCCGATGAGGAAAAGGCCGCCGACGAGCATCAGGATCACGGGCAGCAGGTTTGCCATCCCTTCGATGAAGGGATAAAAGGTGAGCCACACCAGACCGGTCTTCTCGTTGGTATCGCGGTAATCCGCGTTCACTCCGTCGAACCGGCTGATCTCATACGGTTCCCGCGCAAAGGCCTTGACCACGCGGTTGCCGGAGATATTCTCCTGTGCCACGGTGTTCATGTGGGCCAGCTTCTCGCGCAGCTGCGCGTGCATGGGAGCGACGCGGAGCTTGAAGACCCAGATGATGAGGAAGATACAGGGGGCGATGGAGAGAAGCGAAAGCGCCAGCTGCCAGTTCATCCACAGGAAATAGACCGTCACGGCGCCCAAGAGCGAAAAGGCGTCCACGATCATCCGGATCACCCAGGCCAGCATATGCCGCACGGCATCCAGGTCGCCGGTCATGCGGGTCATCAGATCGCCCGTCCGGTAGGTATTGTAGAATTTCATATCCTGCCGCTGGATCTTGTCGTAGAGATTGTTGCGCAGACGATAGAGCACCGTCTGGGAGACATGTTCATAACACAGGCAGTCCAGATAGACGATGACGCAGCGGACGATCGTAAAGGTGATCATGAGGATGAGCAATGTGAAGAATCCGCGCCTGTCATTCTGCAGATTCTGCGCAGCCTGCGGCCCCGAAAGGTACCGGTCGACGATCTCTCTCGAGAACCAGGGCACGGTAAGCTGCATCGCATTGTAGACCATGGTGCCGAACATTCCCAGGATGTACAGCGCGCGCACACCTTTCATATAGGACCACAGCCATCGCAGCCGTCCCGTTCTGCTCTTTTCCCGTGCAGAAGTGTTGTTCACCTGTTCCCCTTTGTCCGCCATAAAACCAACAATACAGAAACCGCGCGGAAGTTGCAAGATGCGATCATATCCATCTGGCGGGAGAAAAACGCTCCGGTCTCAGGCTTTATCATTCGCAGCGGCAGGATGCAGTTTCCCTTCATCGAGCAGCCGGATGAAGACCTCGGTGAGCGCCGGATCGAACTGCGTCCCGGAGCAGCGCACAAGCTCCTGCCTTATCCGTTCCCGCCGCGCTAAGGCGCAACCGTCAGCCTCGTGTGCACTTCGGTATCCTGCACATCCTCCGCTGCGGACATCCCGAAATACGGCGTGCCGTCCGAGCGGAAATGTACTCTCCGGATGCCGTCGCAGCGCAGATGGGAATCGATCGCGGTCTCCGCGTGATAGGAAATCATCAGTTCGCCGTCCTCATCCGTGTAGAAGGCATTGTGTCCCGGCCCGTATTCCCCTTTGACGGAATAATAAGTCAGAACAGGCGTGACGCTCTTTGTCCAGGAAGTAAGATCTGTGAGATCCGCATCCACCCGTGCAGTCAGCAGGCCGACGGCGTAGGTGTATCCGTTTGCGGCGCCGCCGGAATAGGTGACATGGACGATGCCGTCCCGGATAAAGGCATACGGTCCCTCGTTGTTGATCGTCCCGGAGACATTCTCCCAGCCGTATAAAGGTCTGGTGAGCAGCACCGGTGTGCCGGTCAGCTTCCACGGCTCCCTCTCGTCGACCGTGGCGATATAGAGCATGGAGCCGGTATCCTGCGGTGTGCCGATGTGCTCCCTGTAGGACCAGATCACATAGGACCCGGTCTGCACCTTTATATAGGTCATATCCAGTGTGATGGCGTCCTCCGTGAGCGGCTTCCCGTCGGCTCTCAGGACGCGTACGGGATCCTCCCAGCTGCCGGCATCGGTGATGCGGCCTCCCTTTTTCAGTTTCATCATGTGACACTGCGGTCCCCACACATGTCCGCTGACCGCAAAGAGGATATAGAGTTCCCCGCCGATCACATGGAATTCCGGCGCCCAGAAGGTCTGCTCCAGAGAGCGCGCCGGATCAAAGGGCAGGATCAGATGCTGAACGGCATCCTCCGCAAAAAGTCCCGCCACCTCATCCGCTTCCCGCACATAGATCCCGATGTCATTCAGATTGTCATTGGTGGAGATGAAATACCATTTTCCTTCCCACGGAAAGATCACGGGATCGCCGTAGCCCTCGGCAAGAGGGAAGCGATACCGTTTCTGTGTGAGCCTGCCGGAGATCTCGTATTCTCCGGGGATGTCAAACTTAATCTGCGGCATCTCCCACCGGATCCTGCCGGGGCGCGCGGAACCGTCGCTGTAGGTGATGCGCGCCTGAAGTCCGCCAAACTCCTCCGCCGAAGAGACACGGATCGTTTCCGGAAAAGTCACGCCCGTACAGACGATGGGGCTCCAGTACCTGCATGCGCGCTCCGCAAGCGTCTGATCCACTTCCAGCGTGTCCGCGGGCCGGTAACACAGGATCTCCTCCGCCGGGAGGAGCTGTTCCTCCTCAAAGCGGATCAGATCCCTCGTCTTCCACAGCAGGAGTTTCCCGGAAGCGGCTTCATCCGCCGCTCCGTCCTCGAGGATCCGCTCTCCGCAGATCCCGATGCTGCCGTCCTTCATCAGGAAGATCCCGGGATCTTTCACCCGCACCGGCAGGATCGTATTATCCTCCGCAACGCGCCCGGCGGCAAACAGGATCCCGTAGCCCCGGTTAAACGGTCTTTCTTCCCCGCCGTCAAAGGAACAGGCGAAATGTACCGCCCCTGCCAGACCCTCCGGATAACCGGCCGGATCGACTTCTCTTGTATAAACTCTGATCTTTGCCGCCATGATGCCCCCCTTTTTTATCAATCCCCGAACAATGACTGCTGTTCATATTCCTGATAACGCTGCAGCGCCGGCATCTCCTCCGAAAGAAACGCATCCGTCTGTTCGTCATGAAGGATCCAGTCCCGGATCCGCTCCGGTGCGAGAAAGCACGGCATGCGGTCATGGACCGGCTTCATCGATCCGTTTGCCGCTGTGGTGAGGATGATAAAGCGCTGCGCATTGTCATACAGATCATAAAAACCGGCGAGCCAGACCGGCCTGCGCCCGTGCAGGGTAAAGGTCGCCCGGTTCCCGTCACGATCCCATTCATAGAAGCCTGCTGCCGGGATTACGCATCTTCTGCCGCGGATGCCGGCCCGAAACATCCGCTTCTCATGCACCGTCTCGGCCCGTGCATTGATAAGAAGTCCCTTTCCGGCGGGATTCGGAAATCCCCAGGTCATCTCACGGCAGGCCAAATGATCCCTGCCGTCCGCCGTAATGAGGAGTGCCGTCTCCGACGGACAGACATCATGCGTACCCGCTCCGGTCAGTGTGATATCCGTAAGCGCACCATCATCCGCCGCAGGATCCTGCAGGATCCGCCGGACTTTTGTCTCGATATCATCCTCCACATAGTATCTGCCGCACATACCTCCACTATAGAGCGGATCACCGGATCGCGCAAGCGGAAGGGAACCATCGGTGTAGTTGACATCCCTAACGCGTCTGCTATAATGAACTCAACAAGACAGCCGACAAGGGAGATCAGCCCTCCCCTGCTCCGGCGTTCAACGAGTTACGTAAAAGCCGCCCGCCTCGCCAAAGACAGAGCGGCTTTTACTATTTCCGCAACTTCAAAATCCCAACAATCAAAAGCCCAAAGGTCAATATATCCATCAGAATCTCATAATCACTCATAGTACAGCCCTCCACATCTGCAAGACCAGAGCAGGAGAGCTCACCGCCTGTCGGCTGCCTTATTCAATCCATTATCAAGGTACGATGATCCTGTGAGAACCGGTTTCCAGTTTTTATAGATTGCTTTGATCATGTCAATAATTTGGCTATACATTGATGAACATACGTGTCGGTATTGTTGACAACACCAAAGCTTCTGCTATAATGGATTCAACAGGGAAGCCGAACGCGAGACGTACCCTCGCCGCCGGCGACCTACAGTTACCTATCTCTAAAAGAGTAGCACCCTAGCCCGTCAAGCAGAGGGTGCTACTTTTTGCGTGCAATCGTAATCACAGCGCAAAGGACAAGGACAAAAGTAAAGATTTCCATCCAGGTCATACCCGCCACCTCGCTTTCTGCTACAAGTCCGGCGGCAAGGTGAGCCCCCTTCGGCTCCCCTATTCAATTCATTATCAAGGTGCGATGATCCGATAAACTGGATTTCTTTCTACTACAGATTGCTTTCTCTTGCAGTAACTGCACGAACTTGAGAACCAACATCTGAGTTTCCCGGTATTATTGACATCCTTAATGCGTCTGCTATAATGGGTTCAACAAGGCAGCCGACGAGCAGATGAAGCCTGCCCGCTCCGGCGAATAGTTTACGGAATAACCGTCCTCATCCGGCCAGGAATGCGAGGACGGTTATTTGCGTTTCAGCAAAATGATGAGCATCGCAAGCTGAGCGACCATGATCGTAAACTGGATTAAATCCGAAAACGACACATATCCCATCGGCACCACCTCCTTCAAGGCTCGGAGCAGGTGCGCAACCGTCCCATCGGCTGCCTTATTCAATCCATTATCAAGGTGCGATGATCCTGTCAGCGGAGGAGATTCTGCTTTCTGCAGGTCGTTTGCTGCCTCATAGTAACAGCACATGATATGTCTGACGGTAGTGAAAAGCATCGAAACAAACTGTTCCGACTGTTTACCTATGGCATCATCAAAATGGGGAATAATTGTTTGGATTATCATCTGCCTGCTCGACAGGCCGATCGGATAATGATCCACAGAAAAAGGTACGGAGCGATACCCCTACCTTAACTATGAGGGTGATTATAACACAATCATCACGGGGAAGCAATATGGGTGCAGAGTTTCGCCCCCTCCTGCCAAATACAAAAACGGGAAAGCCCGCAAGCGCTGAGCTTTCCCGTTTCTATTAAGAGCTGGAGAGGGGACTTGAACCCCTGACCTACTGATTACGAATCAGTTGCGCTACCGACTGCGCTACTCCAGCCGATCCGATGCAGATGCACGGAACATTACGATTATACCCGTGCGCACCGGATTATGCAAGCAGATTTTTCTGCCGGTGTGATCCGGCCGGAATCCCTACTGTTTCTTCTTCGCCGCTGTTTTAGCGGAAGCCTTTGCCGTACCCTTCGCAGCCGCCGTCTTTCCGGACGCCTTTGCCGCGGACTTCCCGGAGGATGCCTTTGCCGCGCCGCTCTTAGCCGCCTGCTTTGCGGGCGCCTCCTTGCCGGCCATGATCTTCTTTACGCGTTCCTCTTCGATCCGGGCATACTTCTCTTCGATCGCCTTCTCCTGCTCGGCCAGCTCCTTCTCATAGCGGGCCTTGAGGTCCTCCAGAAGCTTCTCCTGCTCCTTCTCCTTCTTCTGCTTTAAGAGAGCCATCTTCTCGGCGCGCTCCTCCTCCTTGCGGATCTCGTCCTGCTCGCGGATGGCGCGGATCTTCTTCTCCTGCTCGGTGTAAGGCGCGTAATCAAAGATCGCAACGGACAGCGGCGCAAGCTTCACCTCGATGCTGTAGAGCCTGCCGTCGCCGGCGCGGCGCTTGGCCTCGATCGTCTGCCTGTTCACCGTCCCGCTGCCGCCGAATTTCCGGTCGTCCGAATTAAAGATTTCCTTGTACTTGCCGTCGTTGGGCACGCCGACCGTGAAGTTCTGCGCGATCCCGGCGAAATTCACGACGACGACGAGATTCTCCGTGGGCTTCCTGCCCTTTCTGAGGAAGGAGAGCATGCACGCATCGCTCGCCATGCAGTTGATCCACTCAAAGCCTGCCTCCGAGCGGTCGAGGACATGCAGCGCGGGCTCCCGCTCATAGAGCCGGTTCAGCGCCTGCAGCATCTGCGCGAAGCCCTCATGGGACTTGTCGAGACCGTACTCCGCGCCGGCGTAAAGGCTCTTCCCGCCGGGATGCGTGTACATGTAGGCCACGGCGAGCCGCACGCCGGCCTCCCTGGCATCGTCATCGCCGGGCTGCCTTTCCGCAAGGGAATGCAGTCCGCCCGGCAGTGCATCGGATCCCAGCGAGAGCAGGAACCGCTCCGTGTAGCAATAGATCAGGCTGAAGGTCAGTTCGTTGTGCACGCCGCCGCGCCGGATCGGATCGTTGTCCAGATACCGGAGGAAATCCTCGGACCAGCCGTTGTTGATCTTGTAGGTAAAGCCCAGGCCGCCGTCCCCGGTCTCCGCCGTGACCTGCGGGAAGCAGGCCGTCTCGCGCGTGATCGTGAGGATCCCGGGATCGCGCTTGCGGCAGATCTCCGTGAACTGCCGGAAGAATTCCAGCGCCTCGAGATTCTCATTGCCGCCGTAGACATTGGGCATCCAGGCGCCGGGCGCGCGGTCGTAATCCAGATAGATGACCTTGGAGATATCCGGCAGCCGGAAGCCGTCGATGTGGAAACTGTCCATCCAGTAGACGGCATTGGACAGCAGATAATCCGTCACCTGCTTGCGCCCGAGATCAAAGAGCCGGTAGCCGGTATAGGGCTGGATGCCCTTGTCGCCGCCGTACTCATAGAGCGCATTGCCGTTGTACCCCGCCATCCCGCAGTCCTTGGACGGGAAGAAGGTGGGGACCCAGTCGATCAGCACCCGCACGCCGACGGCATGGAGCGCGTTCACCAGATAGCGGAAATCCGACGCGTTGCCGCCGGTACCCGAGAGGGCGAAGAACCCGGTGATCTCGTAGGGGTTGGCCACATGATGCTCCATGACGGGCAGGAGCACCACCGTGGTGTAGCCGCACCGGTCCACATAATTCAGGATATCCGTCGCGATCTCGCGGTAGGTGACCCGCGTCTTCTCCTTCTTCTTGTCACTGCGATAGGCGGCGAAATCCTCGACATAGATCTCGCCGATGCTCATGGCCGCCTCGTCCTTCTTGATATTCCGCCGGTTCGCGAGGAAGTTGTCATCCGTCCAGGCAAACTCCGTGTCGTCGGTGATGATGCTCACCTCCGCATGCGCGTCTCTTGCGCGGAAAGCGTAGGGATCGGGCTTCTTTAACAGGATCCCCTGCCTCGTCTTGATCTCGAACTGGTACTCGTCGCCGCTCGCCGCCCCCGGCACGAAGACCTCGTAGATGCCGCTCTTCTCGATCTGCTTCATCTGATGAAGTCTGCCGTCCCAGTTGTTAAAGGTGCCCACGACGCTCACGCGCGCGACATCCGGCACCCAGACCGCGAACTCGCAGCCCGCGATACCGTCCCGCACCATGGGATGCGCGCCCAGTTTCTCATAAATGTAGTAATGCAGCCCGTTGCCGAAGCGGATCGTATCCTCTCTCGTGATCAGCGCGGGAAAGGTGTACGCGTCCGCGGTCTCTCTCTGCCTGCCCTCGGCATCCGTCACCACATAGCGGTAACGGACCTTATCCTTGTAAGGGATGAGCGCGGCGAAAAAGCCCGCCTCGTCGGCCATCTCCATTTTCACGGCGCCGTTGCGGCCCTCGATCTTTATGTCGACCTGTTCCGCGTCCGGGAAAAAGGCCTGTACGAGATAATTGCCGCCCACCTTATGCGCACCCAGGATCCGGTGGGGATCATCGCCGTCCGAGTAAATGATCTCCTCGATCTCGGGCCAGTTCATCAGCTTGTACAACTTGTTGTTCATGGATATGCCTCCTGGATTATGCAAACGCGTGAATGAACAGACCGCTTAAAAGCTTGGGTTCAAACCAGGTGGACTTGGGCGGCATGAGCCGTCCTTCATCCGCCACGGCAAACAGCTCCGCAAGCGATGTGGGATACATCGAAAAGGCGACACACATGTCCGTATGGCATCTGCGTTCGAGTTCCTGCAGTCCCCTGACGCCGCCGACGAAATCGATCCGCTTGTCCGTCTTGGGATCCCCGATCCCGAGAATGGGAGCGAGCACCTCCCGCTGCAGCAGGGAGACATCCAGTCCCTCAACGGCATCCGTCTGCTTCACTGCGTCTTTGGCGCACAGCCGGTACCACTGCTCCCCAAGATACATCCCGAAGACCCCCTTGGCCTCCGGTGCGACGGGCTGACCGGCCGGCGTGACGTCAAACTTCTCCGCCAGTGCCGCGAGGAACGCCTCCTCCGTGAGCCCGTTCAGATCACGGACCACCCGGTTGTAATCCAGGATCTGCAGTTCATCCTCGGGGAAAAGTACCGCCAGGAAATGATCGCTCTCAAGCGCTCCCCCGCCGCTTTGCTCTCTCCGCGCCAGACCGACCCGCACAGCCGAGGCGCAGCGGTGATGGCCGTCCGCGATGTAGATGCTGTCCATGGCCCGGAACGCGCCGGCGATCCGGTCGATATCATCCGGTTTATCGATTATCCATATGCGGTTTTTCGTATTGTCATGAGAAGTGAAATCATAGACAGGCTCGGTTTCCCTGCAGGAGGCGACGACCTGCGCGATCGCCTCGTCCCTGCGGAAACACAGGAAGATCGGCCCGGTCTGCGCGTCGCAGGCATCCACATGACGTACCCGGTCCTCCTCCTTATCCTTTCTGGTATTCTCGTGTTTCTTGATGACGCCCGAGACATAGTCATCGACCGACGCGCAGGCGACGATCCCGGTCTGGGTGCGGCCGCGCCAGGTCTGCTCGTAGAGGTAATAGGCGGGCGCCTGTTCTCTGACGAAGTCACCTTTCCCGATCCGCTCCCATAAGAGGTCATGCGCTTTTGCGTAGACCTCGGGGGCGTACATGTCATGCCCCTCCTCAAAGGCCGTCTCGGGACGGTCGATCGCAAGAAAAGAGCCGGGACGCTCCTCTACGAAGCGCCTCGCCTCTTTTCTGTCAAATACATCATAAGGTAATGCCGCGATCTGCTCAGCGAGATCCACCCGCGGACGGATCGCACAAAACGGTCGTACGTCTGCCATAAGTCTGCTCCATCCTGCCGTATACCGTGTGCGTTAACTCCGTCTATGTTACCATAGCCGCGGCGTGCGCGTCAAATCCCTCCGGGGGGTTATTCCGCCTTTTTCTCCCTGACCACGCGCACCCGGTAGACCCCGTCGATGCTGCGCAGTTTGTCCACCACCTCGTGGTTCACGTCGTCGTCGAGATCGATCAGCGTGTAGGCATATTCGCCCTTGGACTTGTTCGTCATGTCGGAGATGTTGCAGCCCGCTTCGCCGAGCGCCTGCGTATACTGGCTGATCATGTTGGCCACATTCTTATGGAAGATGGCGATCCGGGGCTTCACGCAGATGCCCAGGTCACAGCGCGGATAGTTGACGCTGTTGATGATATTGCCGTTCTCCAGATAATTCATCATCTCATTGACGGCAGCCACGGCGCAGTTGTCCTCCGACTCCTCCGTGGAAGCGCCCAGATGCGGGATCACGATGCAGCCGTCATGACCGGCGGTCGTCGGGTTCGGGAAATCCGAGACATAGGCGCGGATCTTGCCCGCGTTGATGCCGGCCAGCACATCGGCCTCATTGCAGAGAACATCCCTCGCGAGGTTGATGATGATCACGCCCTTCTTCATCTTGGCGATCGCCTCGGCATTGACCATGCCCTTGGTGGAATCGAGAGCCGGCACATGGATCGTGATGATATCGCACTTGCTGAAGATCTCGTTGACATCCGTCACATGACGCACATCGCGGGAAAGGGCCCAGGCAGCCTCGACCGACAGATAGGGGTCAAAGCCCATGACCTCCATGCCCAGCCCTCTGGCCGCATTGGCCACACGTACACCGATCGCGCCGAGGCCGATGACGCCGAGCTTCTTGCCCATGATCTCGGTACCCGCGAATTTTTTCTTGCTCTTCTCCGTGAGCTTCGCAATGTCCGGGTCGCCGGCATTCTTGCGGACCCACTCGATGCCGCCCACCACATCGCGGCTTGCGAGGAGCATGGCGGCCAGCACCATCTCCTTCACGCCGTTGGCATTGGCACCGGGCGTGTTGAAAACGACGATGCCCTTCTTCGCGCAGGCTTCGATCGGGATGTTGTTGACCCCGGCACCGGCGCGGGCGATCGCGAGGAGATGATCGGAAAACTCCATCTCCTGCATGTTGGCACTGCGGACCAGGATGCCGTCCGCCTCGTCGATATCGTCAGTGGCCTGATAAATCTCCGTGAACCTGTTCAGACCGACCTTTGCAATGGGATTCAGACACTTGTACTTGTACACGATATTTTCCTCCTATTTTATACGGTATTCCGTCAATGAGCCTTTTCAAACGCATCCATGAATTCGACCAGCTTCTTCACCCCCTCGATCGGCATCGCGTTGTAAATGGAAGCGCGCATGCCGCCGACGCTGCGGTGTCCCTTCAGGCTGACGAAGCCCTTGTCCGCCGCCGCCTTGATGAACTCGGCGTTGAGCTCGTCGCTGTCCGTCACGAAAGGTACATTCATGAGGGAACGGTCTTCCTTGCGCACCGTGCCCTTGAACATTTTGCTCTGATCCAGGAAATCATAGAGGATCGCCGCCTTCTCCTCGTTGCGCACCTTCATCGCGGTCAGACCGCCCTGCGCCTTGAGCCACTCAAAGACCAGGCCGCAGATGTAGATGGCCCAGCAGTTCGGCGTGTTGTACAGAGAGCCGTTGTCTGCCTGCGTCTTCCAGCGCAACATCGTGGGCACCTGCGGATCGAGATCCTCGCGGATCAGATCCTCGCGGATGATGGAGATCACGAGGCCGGCCGGGCCGACATTCTTCTGCACACCGCCGTAGATCACGGCGTACTTGGATACATCAACGGGCTCGGACAGGAAGCAGGAGGACACATCGGCCACCAGATCATGCCCCTTGGTGTTCGGCAGAGTCTTGAACTTCGTGCCGTAGATCGTATTGTTCTCGCAGATGTAGACATAGTCCGCATCCGCCGGGATATCGAGATCCGAGCAGTCCGGGATATAGGAAAAGGTCTGATCCTCGCTGCTTGCGACCTTGACCGCATCCAGATACCGGCCGGCCTCCTGATAAGCCTTCTTCGCCCACTGACCGGTCACGATAAAGGCCGCCTTGCCGTTCTTCTTCATATTCATGGGGATCGCCGCGAACTGCTGGCTGGCACCGCCCTGCAGGAACAGAACCTTATAATTGTCCGGGATCTGCATCAGATCACGGATGTCCTGCTCCGCCTTGCCGATCAGCTCATCAAAGATCTTCGTCCGGTGACTCATCTCCATAACGGACATGCCGCACCCATGATAATCGAACATCTCCTCCTGCGCCTTCTTCAGGACCTCCTCCGGAAGCACCGCCGGACCTGCCGAAAAATTGTAGACTCTGTTCATGATCTCCTCCTGATTTTTGTTTTTTGCTGTTTTTTGCTGCCGAACTGTTGCCGTTTTGATGATGAAACTGTTGCTGATTTTTGTTCTTTTTGTTACAGATTTTGTTGCCGTTTTTGATGTCGTTTCCTTACCATTTTTTGTAGCCGCATCGCTGTCGGATTACCGTTTCCTTCCGTTCCCCCGCATACGTTTGTCCGTAATCTGTTCTGCGGATTTTATCGGCAGATTGCAGCGATATTTTTAGTATAATTGCAAATTTATTTTTGTCAATATCGTTATTCCATAACTTGCGTTATTATATTGTTTTTCGGATGAATCATTAGGAATTTCGGATAGATTTTGAGAGTTTTGGGATGAAGATTTACACGAAACGACCTCGCGGCCGGAGGGGGCCGCCAATGCATAGCGAGAGCGTCCCGCGAAGGGGCAGATCACTCCGCCGCGCCCGTCCGGCAATTCACTCGTGTACGATCACGGGAACGCCGAGAGACAATTTCTGGTAGAGAGGACCGGCCTCGGAAACAGGGATGTTCACACACCCGTGAGAACCGGAAGTGAGGTAGATCTCCTCACCGAAAGAACCGCGCCAGGTGGCATCATGAATGCCGTAGTTCCCGTAAAACGCGATCCAATAATAGACAAAGGAAGTATAATTCTCGCCCCGGAGCGTCCGGTTGCGCTGCATACAGTAAATATCGTAGACCCCGGGCGGCGTGTCGCAGCGCGTCCGCTGATTCCCCGTCACCACCGGGATCTGCGTATCGATCCGGCCGTTGACGAAATAATACAGCATCTGCTTCGCGATATCCACCTCGATATATGTGCCGCCGATGTCGTCATCTCCCAGATACTTTGCCTCATGCAGCATCTTCGGGATATGGACCTGGGAACGGTGCTCCTTAACAGCCTCGGTCAGCCACTCCGTCTCCGCCTTTTCATCAATCTTGTTGCCGTAGGTCCCGGGCGGCACCTGAACCACACGCCCGTCCTCCGTCTTGAAATCACGCACCTTATCCAGCGTGTCATACCGCTCGCACATCGCACGGACATAGGTGGCGATCCCGCCCTCCTTGATGATGAGTTCGCCGTTGCCGCTCTCCGCGAAACCGTTGACCTCATGCGCATCCGCCGGGAGGCCCATGCTCTCGCCGCCGACCAGATACCGGCTCGCCGGATCCTCCGCGGCCTCCTCGGGATCTCTGCCCTCCGCGCCGGCGGCCGCGGGATTCCCGCCGCCGTAGGTCAGCGCATGGAGCTCCGCCGCCGTCAGGATCCACTCGTCCGTCACCGCGGCATCGAGCGGGATCCGCTCGTCGCCGATGAGATAATACAGATCCTTCAGGCGGGTCTGTTCGATCGCTTCCCAGGTCTTCATGACCGACCGGTCCTGATCGGTGATCTCCTGCTCCCGGTAGCAGGCACCGTCCGTATCGAGGGAGACATAGTACTCGCCGCCGCCGATCTTGTCCGCCGCCACCCGGAGGATCTCTTCCTTGACAGGCACGGAAGTCGCGCGAGTCACCAGATGATAGCCCTCGGGACCGGACTCGATCCGGACACTTTCCTCTTCGTCCGTATCGAAGATCTCCCACTGATCCACCGCTTCCTCCAGCGCCGAGAGATCAAAGGTCGTCCTGGCCGTCACATCATACCGGATACCGCCCGCAAGACCACGGAACCAGGTCAGCATGTTCTGATCGGTGTACAGCTTCCGGACAGAGGACGCATAACTGGCCTGCATGGACAGCTGCTCCGTAGGGATCGCCAGGCGTGTGTCGTCCCTGCCGATGAGCAGCACGACAGCCGGCAGGCCGCCGTCGCCCTCCGCCTGTCCGTCCAGGATCTCCGTCACCTCGGCAGGCTTCAGACCGGTCGCATAGACCCCGTTCACCCAGATCCCGTAGCCGAAGCGCCCTGCATAGAGCCTGCTCATTGCGAGGTAGGCCGTGGCGATCGATATGAAGATTGCCATCGCGAGTATCGCGGATACCCGCATTGCCCTGCTCTTCACGGATGCTCTCCTACTCCCCCTGCTTTTCCTTTTCTTTCAGATCCTTTTCGTCAAACGCTTCACTGATGGGCTTTCCCGCGGGAACCATCGGAAAGACCATATCGTCGCGGTCGATCAGGCAGTCGATCACGACCGGCCCCTTTGTCTGCAGTGCCCGGTCAAGCGCCGCGGACAGTTCCTCCTTCTTCGTCACACGGATCGCCGTGCAGCCGAGACCCTCCGCGACCTTGCAGTAATCCACCTTATCCTCGAGGACCGTCTGCGAATAATGCTGCTTGTAGAACAGGTTCTGCCACTGACGCACCATCCCGAGCACACGATTGTCGACGATGATCTCGATGACGTGCAGATCATAGCGGCTGGCGGTCGCAAGCTCGTTCATGTTCATGCGGAAGCATCCGTCGCCCGCGATATTGACCACGGTCCTGTCCGGGCACCCCACCTGCGCGCCGATCGCGGCGCCGAGGCCGTAGCCCATGGTTCCCAGTCCGCCGGAGGTGAGGAAGGTGCGCGGCCTGCGGTAGCGATAGTACTGCGCGGCCCACATCTGGTGCTGACCGACATCCGTGGTGATGATCGTATCTTCCGCGACATGCCGCTGCAGCTCCTCGATGATATACGGGCAGGTCAGGCCCTCCGGATCGTAGGACAGCGGATATCTGTCCTGATACTCTCTGATCTGCGCCGTCCACTCCTCATGCTTCGCGGGCGTCAGCCGCGCGTTCAAAGCGGCGAGCACCGTTTTCAGATCGCCGGTGATGGCATGATCCGTATGAATGTTCTTGTTGATCTCCGCCGCATCGATGTCGATCTGCAGGATCTTCGCGTTTTTTGCAAAGGTCCTGGGATTTCCGATGACGCGGTCCGAGAAGCGGGCGCCCAGCGCGATCAGCAGATCGCAGTTGGAGACGCCGTAGTTGGAGGTCTTGGTGCCGTGCATCCCGATCATGCCGGTGTAGAGCGGATGATCTCCCGGGAAGGCACCTTTGCCCATCAGGGAATCGCAAACGGGCGCATCGATCGTCTCGGCAAACCGCAGCAGTTCCTCCGAAGCCCCGCTGATGACAGCGCCGCCGCCCACATAGAGATAGGGGCGCTTTGCTTTTGCGATCATGGACAGCGCGCGTTCGAGATCCGCCTCGCCGGGGGCCGCAGGCGCTTCCTGCTTCGCAGGGACAGCCGGTTCATAGTCGCACACCGCCGCCGTGACATCCTTGGTGATGTCCACGAGAACGGGACCCGGGCGGCCGCTGCCCGCGATGGCAAATGCCTTGCGGATCGTCTCCGCGAGCTTCTTCACATCCTTGACGATGTAGCCGTGCTTGGTGATCGGCATCGTGATGCCCGCGATGTCCGCCTCCTGGAAGCTGTCCTTGCCCAGCAGAGGCAGGGTTACATTGCAGGTGATGGCGACGATCGGCACGGAATCCATATAGGCGGTCGCGATGCCGGTGACGAGATTCGTGGCGCCGGGACCGCTCGTCGCAAAGCACACGCCGGTCTTTCCCGTGGCGCGCGCATAGCCGTCCGCCGCATGGGACGCTCCCTGCTCGTGCGAGGTCAGGACATGGCGGAAATGATCCCGCTGCTTGTAGAGTTCATCGTAGATATTTAAGATCGCACCGCCCGGGTAGCCGAAGATCGTGTCAACCCCCTGCTCCTTCAGACATTCCAGTACGATCTGCGAACCGTTCAGTTTCATCTGCTATCTGGCTCCTTCAGTCTTATTTGCCGATCTCGAGGATCGCGCCCCGGTTGCCGCTCGTCACCATTGACGCGTAACGCGCCAGATAGCCCGTCGTGACTTTGGGCTCTCTGGGCTGCCACTTCGCCTTTCTCTCCGCAAGCACCGCATCGTCCACCAGCAGCTCCAGCTTGAGGTTCGGGATGTCGATGCGGATCCGGTCACCCTCTTCCACCAGAGCGATCGGGCCTCCGAGAGCCGCCTCCGGAGAGACATGGCCGATGGAGGCGCCGCGGCTCGCACCGGAGAACCGGCCGTCCGTGATGAGTGCCACGGTGCTGCCCAGTCCCATGCCCGCGATGGCGGAAGTGGGATTTAACATCTCGCGCATGCCGGGGCCGCCCTTGGGGCCCTCGTAGCGGATCACGACCACATCACCTTCCACGATCCGGCCGCCCTTGATGGCCTCGATGGCATCCTCCTCGCAGTCAAAGACGCGGGCCGGTCCCTCGTGGACCATCATCTCGGGCACCACGGCGCTGCGCTTCACAACGCTGCCGTCCGGCGCGAGATTGCCCTTTAAGACCGCAAGTCCGCCGGTCTTGGAATACGGGTTGTCAAGCGGACGGATCACCTCGGGGTTCAGATTCTTCGCATCCTTAATGTTCTCTCCGATCGTCTGCCCGGTGACGGTCATGCAGTCGAGGTTTAAGAGCCCGGCATCCGCCAGCTCCCTCATGACCGCGTAGACACCGCCGGCCTCGTTGAGGTCCTCCATATAGGTCGGGCCCGCCGGTGCCAGATGGCAGAGGTTGGGGGTCTTCTCGCTGATGGGATTGGCGAAGCTGATATCGAAATCAAAGCCCACCTCATGGGCGATCGCCGGCAGATGCAGCATGGAATTGGTGGAACAGCCGAGCGCCATGTCAACGGTCAGCGCGTTCAGGATCGCGTCTTTGGTCATGATATCGCGCGGACGGATGTTCTTCCGCACCAGTTCCATGACCGCCATGCCCGCGTGCTTGGCAAGCTTCAGCCGCTCGGAGTACACCGCGGGGATCGTGCCGTTGCCCTTAAGTCCCATGCCCAGCGCCTCGGTGAGGCAGTTCATGGAATTGGCCGTATACATGCCGGAGCAGGAGCCGCAGGTCGGGCACACCTTATTCTCGAATTCGGTCACGTCCTCCTCGGTCATGGTGCCGGCCGCATGCGCGCCCACCGCCTCAAACATGGAGGAGAGGCTGCGCTTCTGTCCCTTCACATGACCCGCCAGCATGGGGCCGCCGGAGACGAAGACCGTCGGCACATTGACGCGGGCCGCCGCCATCAGGAGGCCGGGCACATTCTTGTCGCAGTTGGGGACCATGACGAGCGCGTCGAACTGGTGGGCGATCGCCATGCACTCGGTGGAATCCGCGATCAGATCGCGCGTCACCAGCGAGTACTTCATGCCGATATGCCCCATCGCGATACCGTCGCACACGGCGATCGCCGGGAAGACCACCGGCATGCCGCCGGCTTCCGCGACGCCCAGTTTCACGGCTTCGACGATCTTGTCGATGTTCATGTGGCCCGGGACGATCTCGTTGTACGAGCTTACGATACCGACCATCGGCTTTCTGATCTCCTCCGGGGTGAATCCCAGAGCGTTCAACAGACTCCGCGCCGGTGCCTGCTGCATCCCGTTCTTCATGTTATCGCTGATCATCGTTTACTCCTTTCCTCCTGACCTGATTGACTATATTTCAAATACAAATACTCGTTATTTCGCATAAACGTTTACCGGATCCGCTCCGCGATCGCATCGCCCATGCCCGCGGTACCGACCCGCGTCAGTCCGTCCGTATCGCCGTGCATGATATCGCCGGTGCGGATCCCCGCCGCCAGCGTCTCCTTGACTGCACGCTCGATGGCATCCGCCTCCGCGTCCAGATCGAAGCTGTAGCGCAGCATCATCGCCGCCGAGAGGATCGTGGCGATCGGATTGGCGATGCCCTTGCCCGCGATATCGGGCGCCGAGCCACCGCTGGGCTCATAGAGGCCGAAGCGGGTCTCATTGAGCGAAGCGCTCGAGAGCATCCCGAGAGAACCGGCGACCATGCTGGCTTCATCCGACAGGATATCGCCGAACATGTTCTCCGTCAGCACCACATCGAACTGGCCGGGATCACGCACAAGTTCCATCGCGCAGCTGTCCACCAGCTGATGCTTCAGAGTGACATCCGAATAGTCCTTTGCCACCTCTTCCACCACCTTCCTCCACAGGCGGGAGGAGTCGAGGACATTGGCCTTGTCCACGCTGGTGACGAGTTTTCTGCGCTTTCTCGCGACATCAAAGGCGCGGATCGCGACCCGGCGGATCTCCGCCTCGCTGTAGACAAGCGTGTCCGTGGCGACGAGCTGTCCGTCCCGTTCCTCCGTGCTCCGGGGGCCGAAATAGAGGCCGCCGGTCAGCTCCCGCACCATGACCATGTCAAAGCCCTTTGCCACGATGTCCGGACGCAGCGGGCAGGCCGCGGCGAGTTCCGGATACAGGCAGGCAGGGCGCAGGTTGGCGAAAAGTCCGAGCGCCTTGCGGATCCCCAGCAGTCCCGCTTCCGGGCGCTTTTCCGGCGGCAGCTTGTACCACGGGCTTGTGGTCGTGTCGCCGCCGATTGATCCCATCAATACGGCATCCGCCGCCTTGCAGGCATCGATCGTCTCCTGTGTCAGCGGTTCTCCGTACGCGTCGATGGAACAGCCGCCCATGAGCACGCTCTTCCGTTCGATCTCGTGGCCGTACACCTGCGCCACCCGGTCCAGTACCTTGTTTGCCTCCGCGACGATCTCCGGACCGATCCCGTCGCCGGGGATACATACGATCTTCATCTTCATGGATCCACTCTCCTTTATATATGACTAAACGCCGTCTCCCCTTTGCAGGGAAGACAGCGCTTCGTGCCGATGCTCTGTTTTTCTTACTTTATGAGGCCGAAGAGTTTCTTTTTCCCGGTGTCCGCAGGCTGTTCGGGCTGGGCCTGCTGCACGGCATTCTCCGGTTTCTCCACCTCGACGATCGCTTCCTTGACCATCGGGATCCGGCAGTTCTTGTTGTTCCCGAATTCCACGATCACCATGTCATCGGAAATGTCGATGACGGTGCCGATGAAGCCGCCCGTCGTCCTCACGGAATCCCCGACCGCCAGCGAAGACATCAGTGCCGCCTTCTGTTTGCGCTCCTTTTGCTGCGGCTTCAGCATCAGGAAATACAGGAATCCGAAGATGACCACCACATAGACGATCATCACGATCGTGCCCGTTCCGCCCCCGGCGGCCGCGACGCTGTCAAGAATCATTGCGTTCATAGGTTTCTCCTTCTATGGTTCGATTGTCATACCTCTCATTAGGATACACGAACACAAATAAAAAAACAAGTGGTATTTTTAATCAGTCTTATGTCCGGTTATCCTTTCATCCCCTCGATCTGCTGCCGGTACCAGGTCTGATAATCGCCGCGTCCGATGGAGGCGCGGATCTCCTCCATAAGATGATTGTAGAAATAAAGATTATGCAGCACGCACAGGCGGAGCCCCAGCATCTCGCCGGACTTCAGGAGATGCCGGATATAACCGCGGCTGTAGCGCCTGCAGGCCGGACACCCGCAGCCCTCCTCAATGGGACGGTTATCGAGTTCATAACAGGCGTTCAGGAGATTCAGATGCCCTCTCTTCGTATAGACATGCCCGTGCCGGCCGTTCCGCGAAGGGTAGACGCAGTCGAAGAAATCGACGCCCCGCGCCACAGCCTCCAGGATATTCTCCGGTGTCCCGACCCCCATGAGATAGGTCGGCTTGTCCGCCGGCAGATGCGGGAGGGTCACATCCAGGACATGATACATCTCTTCATGAGTCTCTCCCACGGCCAGTCCGCCGATCGCGTAGCCGTCCATCTCCATGGCGGCGATCTCCTGCGCATGCCGGATCCGGATATCGTCAAAGACGGCACCCTGGTTGATCCCGAAGAGCAGCTGCTCTTTATTGATCGTCTCCTCCATGGCATTCAGCCGTTTCATCTCCGCCCGGCAGCGCACGAGCCACCTGGTGGTGCGGGCGACGCTTTCCTCCACATAGGAACGCTCCGCCCTGCTGGAGGGGCATTCATCAAAAGCCATCGCGATCGTGGACGCCAGATGCGACTGGATCCGCATGCTCTCCTCCGGTCCCATGAAGAGCTTGTGCCCGTCAATATGGGAGGCAAAGGTCACCCCCGCCTCGCTGATCTTCCGGTTCTCCGCGAGGGAGAAGACCTGGAAACCGCCGCTGTCCGTGAGGACCGGCACATGGCAGTCCATGAAACGGTGCAGACCGCCCATGCGGTAGACGACATCGTCTCCGGGTCTCAAATGCAGATGGTAGGTGTTGGAGAGGACGACCTGCGTCCCGATGGATTCGAGATCTTCCGTGGAAACAGCCCCCTTGATGGCGGCTGCCGTTGCGACATTCATGAAGACCGGGGTCCGGATCACCCCGTGGACCGTGGACATCTCGGCGCTCTTGGCTGCGCCCGCCCTGTGCAGGATCCGGTAGGAGGCCATGCCGGCGCCTATCGGTAGAGATACTTGTCCCAGAATTCCTCGAGACAGATCCCTTCTTCGGTGATGAGCGACGCGGCGTCACGCCCCACATAGCGGAAATGCCAGGGCTCGAACTCGATGCCGGTGATGCTCTCTTTCTCTTTGGGATAGCGGATGATGAAGCCGTACTCCGCGCTGTGCGCCTTGAGCCACTGCCCGGCCGGCGTCTCGCCGAAGCCCTCGTTGAGGATGGAATAGCCGTTCGTCACGATATCGATGGCCAGTCCGATCTCATGCTCGCTGGTGCCCGGCACTGTCACGGCCTGCGCCGCCATCGTGTACGCATCCATATAGGACAGGCCCGCGTTCATGAACTTGTTGATCTTGCGGTTGAAGAGCTCCACCTGGTGCTCATGCGTCCGGTAGGGAGAGCACGGGATCAGGGAGATCCCTTCCTCCCGCGCGGCGCGGAACATCTCGAGGAGATTGCCGCTGATGCGGCTGTCGCACTGCATCGCCTCGTTGAAATAGGTCAGTTCAAAGGTGTAATCCTCGGGGATCGGATGCTGTTTGTTCACCAGGATCAGGCGCCAGTCCATCGGATCAAAGCCGCCCTCTTCATCAGCATCCCCTTCGTCCATGGCCGCCCAGGCTTTGTCATTCTCGGCGAGGAGTTCCTCCAGTGACACGGCATCGGCGATCGCGATATCGCTCCCGGACTCGGAATGATACCGGTACTCCTCTTCCAGCAGGGTCGGATCGTCGAGTTCCGCCGGATCCGTCTCGCTGAGAGCGAATTCCGCAAGGGATTCCCCGACCTGTGTGTCTGCCGCGGGAGTCCTGACGGGAGCTGCCTCCGTGCCGGCTTCATCCGGCGCGTCCGTCTGCTCCGCCGCCATCACTTCATTGGAATAGACCGCCGTCTTCAGGGCTTCCCTGTCCGCGTCCAGCGAGACAAAGCCCGCCCGCATGGACAGCACCGGGAAAGAGAAGCTGCTGCTCACCGCGAACGCGGCTGCCACCAGCACGACGCCGGAGAGTTTCATCGCATGATAACGGAAATACGCGGCAATGCGTTCTCCCAGAAGCAGCAAGGAGAACACCGGCCACGCAAAGACGCGCAGGATCTTATGTTGTGCGGAGAACCGCTTGCGGGAGTCCAGGAGTTCCTCTCGGAACGTGGGCTCCATCTGCGGCGAGTCGTAACGCATATCTGTTCCTCGTGAAATCGGCCGACAATCCATAATATTATACAGGAATTCCGCTAAAAAGCCAGCAAAAATGCAAAAAAGTATTGGAAACAACGGGAAATCTGATAAAATGCATGATATTGGAGGTGAACAAAATGGCCGGTTCCGTATTTGGTAAGCTCTTGCAGATCAGCACCTTTGGAGAATCCCACGGTGCGGCCTTCGGGGTCGTGATCGACGGTTTTCCGGCCGGCGTGGCGCTCACGCCCGAATTGATCCGGCCCTATATGGACCGCAGGCGCCCCGGCACCTCCTCCGTCACCACGAGCCGCAGCGAAGCGGACGCGGTCGAGATCCTCTCCGGCGTCTTCGACGGGCGCACGACCGGCGCACCGGTCGCCATGCTCATCCGCAATACCTCCCAGCGTTCATCAGACTACGAAGCGATCCGGGATCTCTACCGTCCCGGTCACGCGGATTACGGTTTTGATGCGAAATACGGCTTCCGCGACTACCGCGGAGGCGGCCGTTCCTCCGGCAGGGAGACCGCGGCACGCGTCGCGGCAGGCGCCCTGTGCATGCAGCTGCTTGAAATGCTCGGTGTGACCTGCACGGCTTACACCGCTTCCATCGGCCCCGTCACTGCTTCCGTACAGCCGGAAGATCCCGTGGACCGGGCGCTTGTCGCCTCTTCCGCCACGGGGATGCCCGATCCCGCAGCGGATGAACGGGCCAAAGCCTATATTGAGGAATGTCACGCCCGCGGAGATTCCGCAGGCGGTGTGGTGGTATGCACGGTGACAGGACTGCCCGCCGGCATCGGCGACCCCGTATTTGACAAACTGGACGCGCGTCTCGCGCAGGCCGTCATGTCGATCGGCGCGGTAAAGGCGGTCGAGATCGGCGACGGGATACAGGCAGCGATGCACACAGGCTCGGAGAACAACGACGCGTTCCTTCCGGATGGCCGCGGCGGCGTCACCAAGCGCACGAATCACGCCGGCGGGATCCTGGGAGGCATCAGCGACGGCTCACCCGTGATCGTCCGTGCACATTTCAAACCGACTCCTTCCGTTGCGGGGGAACAGGACACCGTGAACACGGCGCATGAAGCGGCGAAGATCGCCGTGCAGGGGCGCCATGACCCCTGCGTCGTCCCGCGCGCCGTGGTCGTTGTCGAGAGCATGTGCGCCATCACGGTGCTCGATGCCCTGCTCGTCAACATGAGCGCCCGGGCGGACCGGATCGCGGATTTCTATTCGGATCTGCGCGGCAATTCGTAGAAGATGATGCAGTTGGGCTGATTGACCTTCATCTCCGGCCCGTTCATGACCAGCGTATGGGCATCGGGATGAAAATGGAAGAAGGTCATCGTATTCGATTCGTGATTCAGGCTCACCAGATGCTTGTCATCCGGCATCAGCGCCGCATCCTTGGGATACTCTCCCGCGATGGGAAGAGACGTGTTCATCGTGAGCATCCCCGTTTTCTTATCCACATCAAAGACCGTCACGCTGTTCTCACCCGCGTTTGACGTGATCAGATATTTGAAATCCTCGGAGAATTTCAGTGCGCAGGCGGATACACCGAGCACATCCGTATCCTTGATGGTGGGGATGGACTGGATCCGTTCGAAATCCGGGATCCCGTTTTCGGACACCGTATAGCTCCACACATCCACAGCCCTCTTCTGCTCATGCACGATGTAGAGGAAGCGCCCGTCCTTGGAGAACTGCATATGCCGCGGCGCCGATTCCTGATCGCAGTGGATGATATCCGTTTCCTTGAGCTTCCCGGTCACATGATCCAGCGTATAGACATTCACCCGGTCGAGACCCAGATCGCAGGCGAGGAGAAAGCGGTTGTCCCTCGTCATCTTGACGCATTGCACATGCGGTCTGAAATTGCGCCAGGCCGCTGTTCCCAGCCCCTTGTGGTAGATCTCGTCCGTGATCTCGCCGATGCTCCCGTCCGGATTCAGGCGCAGGACCGTCACCTTGCCGTCGTGGTAGCCCGCGCTGAAGAGGAACTCATCCTTGTAATCCGTATAGAGATAGCAGCCGCGCATGCCGTTGATGGAGGCCTTGTTGATGAGGGTGAGCTTCCCGTCCGGCTCGATCAGATAGGACTCCACGCCCAGATCCGTGATGGAATACAGATACTTCCCGTTGTGGGAGACACGCAGATACGAGGAGTTGGTGATCTCCACCTGCTCCTTCTCCTTCATCCGCCCGTTCTTCAGGTCGACATCATAGACCCGGATCCCGTTGTTGTCCTCCGACCCGATCGTGTAACTCGACACATACGCCACATACTTCTTTGCTGCTGCCATGTCATGCCTCCCTTATTCCCGCCGGTTGCCCCTTTGCTCTCTCCGCACCGCCGTACGGTTCACATCCTCTGCAGACGCCGCACATCCCTCGCCCCGAGCACATGCGCGCCTTCCATCCGGGCCGCTGCGATCTGCGCGATGCAGGCCTTTTCCACGGATTCCGCGATAAAATGTGCCTGCGTTCTGCTGCGTCCGTAACAATACGCACCGTCGTCCCTGCAGAAGGACACATTGCTCCCCTGCGAGACATAGATGCCGTCACGCGTGTTCTCTCCGTTCCTGCCGTCCGGGATCGGCACACCGCCGCCCGCCAGGCGCACCTGATCGTCAAACAGCGGATAGAGCCGCTCGCAGATCCGGGAAACCGTCGCTGCCGCCCTGCTCTTGTTGTGCACAATGGCGCGCACATCCGGACGCGCGGCGTAGATCGTCTCATGGATCTTCCTCACCCGCGCAGGCGGATCTGCTTCAAACCGGATCCCGCTCCCCTCTCTCACGCTGTCATAGCCGTGCTCCACGCCGCAAACCAGATCCGTGTGCGCCAGCTGCTCGAGATACAGCTGCCCGAAACGTTCCAGCGTCAGCGCCGAAGCGAACGCATCGCGGAGCGTCGGTCCGAAAGCCAGCACTCCGTGATTGGCCGTGATGAGGATCCCCAGGTCCTTTTCCTTGGCTGCAAGCCTGCGCACATGGGCGCGCTGGGCATCGGAGCCGGGCAGGACAAAGGGGACCACGCGGATTTTCAGGAGATTGCCCTGTTCATCCTCCGCTGCCAGGCCGTCCTGCTTGAGGATCCCGAGTGTGGAGCCGCAGCACTGTCTCGTGAAGACAACGGCATTCACATCCGGACGCATCTTATAGATCGTGGCATGGACCGCGGCCATATTCTTAATGCGCTTGAGCTTCAGCCGCCGGATCTGTCCCTGTGTGAAAGGTGCTCCCCGCAGCACATCTCCGGCGAAGAAGATCGTCTCTTCATCGTAGCGGACACTCATGCTGCCGTGCATGCGCATGCGGAGGCCCTCCCGTTCCATGAGCTCCTCCGTTTCGATCATCTCTTCTTTAATGCTTGTCCAGTCCCTGTTCGCCATAGTAAGTCAGTGTTTTGGTTTTCCTGTCCGTTATTCCGTTTGTTTTTGTTCGTTATCTTGGTCGTTATCAGTATATCGTATGCGAAATATTTTAATTACGTTTATTATCTATATTTCGACTATTTCTTTATTGTATGCCGCATATTACCGATATTTCGTGATTGATTTAACTGCATTATGATATATTCAATATTTCGTTTCTGTCTATTCTCTATTTCGATTATATTCTATATTTCGTATTCTTTATCACGATATTGCATGTATTTGCGCTATATCGGTTATGTTTTGCTTATTTATCGTGCATTTATATGTTTTCGTTCATCTGATATCGCTTTGTCGTTTATATTCTGTATTCCGTTAATTGCATTTTGTTATATCGCATATTTACGATATTTTCACAATTATAATTACGTTATTTGGATATTATTTGTTATTACGCATATGTTTAATCGTTATTTTGTACTTTGTTGTTGTTATACCGATAATTTGTAGTCGTAATATCAATTATGTACTTTATTCCGAGTACTCGTAGTCGCAATATCAATTATTATCTTTATTTCGACATATTCAGCTTGTTATATCATATATTTATGCTTTTTCGATATTTAATTATCTATATTTTGATATTACTCTTTATTTCGTTATATTATGTTACATTAAAACGATAATACTCGTATTGTCGTTTTTCGAATTACGATAATCCGTCAATTCGGTTATACCGGTCCCTCAAAACAACGGATCCTGCATCCCGGTTCCGGACCCTCCCTCCGGTCCGGCCTCCGTGCCGCAGCGGATCGTCCGCTTCTCCGTCACGATGACCTCCACACGCCGGTCCGTTTCCTCCTGCGGGAAATGCTCACCCGACTCCGCACCGGTCACCTGACAATCATAGCATATTCCGACCCGGTTCTTCAAATCCGCTTTTGCAAGATACCGGTCATAATATCCGCCGCCGTATCCGATCCTGCTGCCGTCCGTATGGAAAGCCGCTCCGGGCAGGAGCATCAGCGCGTCCTCAGCCTGCGCGGGATCCGCGGGATCAAACCGTCCCCCTCCGGCGGGCTCATCGATCCCGAAAGCCCCCGGCCGCACCTCCGCGGTGGAAGCCAGCTCATGAAACTCCATGATGTGCTGCTCCCTGTCCGTGATCACCGGCGCGTAGACGCGTTTTCCCGCGGACAGTGCCGCTTCAGCGATCCTGCGCGTCCCCGCCTCCGTCCCTCTCGAGAGATAGAGGAGGATCCGGCCGGACTGCCGCCACAGCGGTTCCCCGAGAAGCTTTTCCAGGAGCAGTGCATCCTTCGCGGCGCGCTCCTGCTCCGTCAGCGCATCCCGCGCAGCCAGCGCCCGTTCCCGCAGTTCCTCCTTGGTCACGGTCTCGCATACCTCCGGATGATCTGCTCCGCCGTGCGGATCCCGTCCATGGCGGCGGACATGATGCCGCCCGCATAGCCCGCACCTTCCCCGCAGGGGTAGAATCCGTCGCAGGAGAGCGATGTGCCGTTCTCCGCCCGCAGCAGGCGCACGGGAGAGGAAGTCCTGCTCTCCACACCGACAAAGAGCGTCTCCGGCGCATCAAAGCCGCGGATCCTTCTGCCGAAGACATGCATCGCGGACAGGATCGGTGTCCGAAGCTCCGCCGGCAGGATCCCCGTGAGATCCGCCTCCCGGAAGCCGTCTCCGAAAAACGCCTCCTCGATCCGCACGGGGCGCGGTCCGCCCGGTTTCCCGAACGAATCGTCTCCCGACCGCGCGGCCAGATCTCCCAGACAGGCCACCGGGATCCGCCCGTCTCCCGCCAGATAAGCCGCCCGCTCCAGCCGCCTCTGAAAGGCCACACCGGCCAGCGGATCGCCATCCGACGCGTAATCCGCGGGTGTCACGGTGACGACGACCGCACTGTTCGCATAGGCGCCGTCTCTTGCGTGCTCGCTCATCCCGTTGACGCACAGATATCCGGGCTCCGAGGAGGCGTTGATGATTCGTCCTCCCGGGCACATGCAGAAGGAATAGACGCCGCGGCCGCCCTCCGGCATGTGCGTCAGCTTATAGGCCGCCGCAGGCAGCGGCCCGCCGGAGACTCTGCCGTACTGTGCCCGGTCGATCATCTCCTGCGGATGGGCCACGCGGTAACCGACCGCAAAGGCCTTCTGCTCCATCGCGATCCCCGAGCGCTGCAGGGACTGCAGCGTATCTCTCGCGCTGTGGCCGAGCGCCGCGACCAGTACACGTGCCGCGATATCGCCGTCCGAAGTCCCGATCCCGCACAGTGCGCCGTCCGCGCCCGTCCGGATACCTTCCAGTCTCGTCCGGAACCGGATCTCTCCTCCCAGCGACCGGATCTCGTCGAGGATCCCTCTGACCACCCGCCCCAGCACATCTGTCCCGATATGGGGCATGGCTTCTGTCAGGATGTCCTCCGGCGCCCCCATGCGGACAAAGGTCTGCAGGATCTCCTGCCCGAGACCGGCGGGATCGCGCACGCCCGTCGTGAGCTTCCCGTCGGAATAAGTCCCCGCGCCGCCGGCGCCGAACTGCACATTGCTCTCCGGATCCAGCACACCGCCGTCGCGGAAGGCCGCGATCCGCGCATCTCTCTCATCCGGATCATCGCCGCGTTCCAGGACGAGGGGACGGTAGGACGCCCGCGCCAGCGTCAGCGCACAGAAGAGTCCCGCCGGTCCGGTCCCCGCCACCACGGGACGGTGTTCCATCGCTTCCCCGCCGCACTCCGACAGCACATAGGGCATCCGCACGGGCGCCTCCGTCACATGCGCCGGCGGTGCCGCGAGGATCCGTTTCTCCGTGGCTGCATCCGTCTTCACCTCCACGGTATAGACATCGGCGAGCTCCGGTTTCCTGCGTGCATCGATCGCATGCCGGCAGATCCTGAGCGCATTGATCGCGCCGGGAGAGATCTTCAGGATCCTTGCAGCCTTCCTGATCAGCCGCCGGCGCAGCTCCTCCTCTGCATTCTCCCGCTCCGGCTCACAGGAGAGGCGCACCTGGTCAATCCTGAGCATCCCCGATCCTCCCGGAAAAACGTCTGCCGGTCGCGGCATGCGTCCCGGCCATGAGACCGCTCGCAAAAGCCCAATGCAGGTTATAGCCGCCGCAGCGTCCGTCGATATCCAGCAATTCCCCGGCGATATAGAGCCCGGGGATCCGGCGGACCTGCAGATCGTCATCCACCTCGGTGAGCCGCACACCGCCCGCGGTCACCTGCGCCCTGTCCGGGCCGCAGACTCCGGTGATGCGCACCGGGAACGCACGGTAACAGGCCCACAGACGTTCGCGCGCACCGGCATCAAGATCCGCCATCCGGATCCGGTCCGGATCACCCGCTCCCAGCCGCTGCAGGATCGCGCGGTTTACGGCATCATGCGCGATCCCGGACAGAAGGGCAAGCGCCCCTGTCTCCGGATCACCGTCCGCCGTCTCTTCCAGTTTATTCCGGCACTCCGCCCACTCGGCCGCGGAATATTCCGGGCACAGATCGATATAGGCCATGACCTGCCTGCCCTCCCCGAGGGCCCGTCCGACCGCGCCGGAAGCCTGCAGTACCGGGATCCCCGAGAGGACTTCCCCCGCAAACTGCACCTCGCCGTACTCTCCGGTCAGGTAATCCCCTTCGCCCTCTTTCTCCGGGAGCTCCGCTCCCGCGGGAAAGGTGTAGAACGAAACAGCAGCGCGCGCCCGCACCCCGTTCTCTCCGGGCAGGATCCGTTCCCCTGCCGTCAGCGGCACCAGCGCGGGCCTGCGCGGCGCGCACGCGATCCCCAGCTGTTCACAGATATAATAGGCATCTCCCGTGGCGCGGCAGCTCGCCGGTCCGGCGATCCCGCCCGTGGCGAGGATCACGGCATCTCCGCGCACCTCCCCGTCGGAACAGACGCAGCGGAATCCGTCTCCCTCCGCTTCGATCCTCTTCAGCTGCGACCCCGTGCGCAGCGTGACACCGAGCCGCCTGCAGGCAGCATCAAGCACGGTGACGACGCCCGAGGCCTGACCGGAGAGCGGATAGACCGCCGTTCCCTCGGCCCGCGTCCGCAGACCCGTATAAACAAAAAAAGCCTCCAGCTGCCCGGCCGTGACCCGCAGGGCAAGCGGAGCGATCCGCGCGGGATCTTCGGAAGAATATGCTTCGGGGAGCAGATGTCTGTTGGTGAGATTCCCGCGCCCGTTCCCCGTCATGGAGAGCTTCCTGCCGGTGCGGTCCGTCTTCTCCGTGAGGATCACCCGCGCACCGCCGGCCGCAGCGGCAATGGCAGCCGCCATCCCCGCCGGCCCGCCCCCGAAGACCAGGACGGTCCTGTCACTCATCTGCGTCTGCCCCTGCCGCCACCCAGGAAGCCGGCAAAAAGAAATCCGCCGGGGATCCTCCGCAGTTCCTGCGCAGTGACGCCATGGAAGAGCGTGATCAGGAACAGATACAGGACCAGACCGACCATGGATAACAGGATCATGGTCAGGATCTCGCCGATACCCCGCGTCAGCAGGGAGGCAAGCAGATAAAGCGGCAGGGAAGCGAGCGCCGCGCACAAAAACGGGACGAACACACCGGAAAACCAGTCCTGGCTGTAGGAGAGCACCGCGGCGAGCAGCAGCCCGATGATCGTATCATACAGGAAGAGCCCCGTGAGATGCGCCGCGATCTGAGCATTGATACCGCCCCCGGCTCCCGAGGCAAAGATCACGATCCCCAGATGGACGATGCCGCTCGCCCCTCCGCCGATGAGGACCGCCCGGAGTCCGCCCAGCTTGATGAAGAGCAGGGTCAGCATGATCGCAAAGGTGACGAGCGGGACCGCGAGGATCTGCAGACGGAGGAACCCCGCCGCCTCCACATCGGCCTTGCCGATCAGCACCCAGGACAGCGGTGTCGCCAGCGCACTGCAAAGCAGCGCCACCGGGATCGAGACCAGCACGCCGTGGCGTACGAGATCCGCGAGCCGGTCATACGCCCTGTCGCGGTCTCCCTTGTAGATCCGCACGGGGATCTCATAGATCTTGCGCATATTGATGAGACAGAGCACCGTCCCCGCAAAGACCATCGGCGCCAGTGCCGCCCCCGCATACCTCCCGAGCGAGAGGAAATGCGCGAGCTCCGTCTCCTCCTCCGCAAGCGGCATATGGCAGTACCGCCAGATATCAAACAGCAGCAGGAGCAGGATCAGGAGCGGGATCAGCCCCTCCGCGCTGAAATGCTGATAGGAGTCCCGGACCCTGTCCTTGCGCCCGGCAAAGAAGTCCGGCGCACGGAAAGCCAGCTGCATCAGGGAACAGATGAGCCAGGAGACAAAGAGCGCCAGATCGATGCCGACCAGGATCCCGCCCGCACCGTAGAGCGCGGCGTAGCGGTCCGTCAGCAGCAGCGCGTCCACCTTGATGCCGTGGCGCGTGCTGAAAAATCCGAATACACAGGGCAGAACGAGCAGCAGGACATTCTGCAGCAGCAGGACGAAGCTCACCTCGCCGCCGGCCCCGCTGGCCCTCAGATAACCTCTTTTCGCGGCAGTCGCTCCGAGCAGCATGAAGCCCGGCAGGATCAGGAGCACGAAATACCGGCTCCCCGCGCGCTCCGCGTACACACCGTACAGCAGCGGCTGCAGGATGAAGCCCGCCATGGTCAGGGCGAACCCGATGAAGGCGCCGAAGAGCGACATATGCGTCCGGTATTCGCGCGCCGCGCTCCTGCGGTCATTCTTTAACAGCTGCTTCACGCCGCGGTAGGTATTCCTCTCCCATGCCACCTCCCCCGCGAGGAAGAGCGTGATCAGAAAAACCGTGGGGACGAGCAGGAGCGTCGCCGCGTCCGCCGCCACGAAGCGCACCGTCAGGATCGGCATCGCAGCGAGGATCGACACGCAGATGACCCCGCGGACCCCAAGCATGTCCGCGCGGTGCCTGTTCCCCCTTCTTTTCTCCCTCTCAGCCAAAATTCACCCGTCTCTCCCGATCCCCAGCGACGTGAGGACCGCTTCCTGTTTCTGTTCCATCACGGCAGCCTCTTCCGGCGTCATATGGTCGTACCCGGCCAGATGCAGCAGCGAATGTGTCACGAGAAACGCAAACTCCCTGCGGACACTGTGTCCGTATTCCTCCGCCTGTCTGCGCACCCGCTCCGTGTTGATCACGATCTCGCCGAAGAGCACTCTGCCGCTCTCGGGATCCGTGATATCCGCATCGGGCGCCGACAGCACCGCTTCAAGACTCTCTCCCTCTCCCGTATCGATATTGGGAAAAGAGAGCACATCCGTCTCCTCGTCCCGGTCCCTGTGCGTGCGGTTCAGTTCACGGATCTCCTCCCCGCTCACCAGATACAGGGAGGCCTCCAGCCCGTCCGTCCCGGTGATGCCCTCCCCGGCGAGCACGGCCTCTCCGAGCCTGCCGCAGAAAGTGCTCACATCATCGATCCCGCACTCCACCGCCGGATCGAAATCCGTCCCGTTCTCAACGAAGAAAATCATAGTACATGGTTTCCTTTTTCAGCAGCTCCGCGGTGATCCGCAGGCCGCGCACGGAGAGTTCGCTGTTCGCGAGTTCCCCCTCCTCCTCCTTCTTGCGGATGATCTTATCCACGAGGAGCGCGTAGTCGATCTGCATCTTCGGATCCTTATGGAACATGAACTGGAGGGAGGCGATCACGGTCTCGCACAGATGGATCACCGTAGCCTCCGCCGAAAAACGCTCGCCTTTTTTGTGCGTGATGACCTCCTGCAGCAGCGGCAGGGAATCCTCCGGGAAATGATGCTTCCGGTAGAGCGCCAGGATATTCTCGATACTCCTGTCCTCCAGCACCACCGCCGCGCGGTGGTAATAGCAGCAGGTGCGCATCCTGCGCTGATCAAGTCCAAGCGCCGCGGCCACCCGCTGCGTCAGATAGTCCGTATGGATCGCCCGCTGGTATTCCCCTTCGCTCATACGGCGCATCTGCAGCATGAGGGCATAGGCGGGATCGTTGATCTCCTGATACCGCTCTCCCACCGTGCGCACCACATAAAAGGAGTAGGCGTTGAGCACCACGATCAGCACCGCGAAATTGAGGAACGCGTTGATGAGCGGCACGATCAGGACCGCGGCGGAAAACGTCTCGTTGCGGAACATGATGTGGTAGCATACGAGCAGCACGGTCTGCATGGACAGGGTGATAAAGAGCGGCGTCCCCGCCATGAACTGCTCGTCCAGATACTGGAAAGCACCCAGCGCGATGAAACCCGCAAAGACATACATGAAGAATTCCGGTGTCCCGCCTCCCTGCACGAGGATCGTGAGCATGAGGAGCATGGTTCCCGTATAAGCCCCGATAAAGGTGCATGACAGAAGGGCCAGAGACACGTAGAAAGCGGCAAACGGCCAGGCATCCGCCACGATGAGCGGCAGGAACATGCACAGGACAAAGACCGCCAGATAGGACAGGAAAAACCGCCCCGGATGGGACGCGTTGTCATGGGCGAGACCGTTGTGCAGCACGTGGTCCTCCCACAGGAACAGCATGGCGCCGACCCCGATGCCCGCACTGACGCCGGCGCGGATGATCTCGGAAAGATCGCGCCCGTAGGCGATCGCGGCCGCCAGCGTACCGCCGCAGGTGACGGCAAAGATCAGGGTATACCATAAACCTTTTCGGGATTTCTTCTCCAAGGCTTAATGCTTCCTCTTCTCACGGCTCCGGTCGCCTCTGTGCTTACTCTCGTAATCCTCATAAGCCCGGACGATCTTCTGTACCAGCGGATGCCGTACCACATCGCGGCCCGTCAGCTCACAGAACGCGATATCATCGATGCCCTTCAGCACGGCGCGCGCCACATCCAGTCCGCTCTTTGCCCCCGGCATCAGGTCCTTCTGCGTGGCATCCCCCGTGATCACGACCTTGGAACCGAACCCCACGCGGGTCAGGAACATCTTCATCTGCTCCGGCGTGGTATTCTGCGCTTCGTCCAGGATGATATAGGCATTGTCCAGGGTCCGGCCGCGCATATACGCGAGCGGCGCCACCTCGATGAGGCCGCGCTCGGAATTCTTCAGATAATTCTCCGCGCCCATGATCTGATACAGCGCGTCATAGAGCGGGCGCAGATAGGGATCCACCTTGCTCTGGAGATCCCCGGGCAGGAAGCCCAGCTTCTCTCCCGCTTCGATCGCCGGCCTGGTGAGGATGATCCGGCTCACCTCGTTATGCAGGAAAGCCGTGATCGCCATGGCCATGGCGAGGTAGGTCTTGCCGGTCCCGGCAGGGCCGATGCCGAAGACGATGAGGTGCTTGCGGATCGCATCCACATAGGCCTTCTGGCCGAGGGTCTTGGGGCGCACGGGCTTGCCGTTCACGGTGTGGCAGATCACATCCGCGTCCACGGTCTCCATCGCTTCCGCGCTCTCTCCGCTGCGGGCCAGATCGATGCCGTAATTCACACGCTGCTCATCGGGATCCTCTCCGTGATCCCTGGCGAGGGACAGGATCAGATCCGCCGCTCTCGCCGGCGCGGAACCGGTCCCGAGGATCTTCAGTTCACCGTCCCGGTCGATGATCTCCACATGGAGTTCCTTTTCGATCCGGCGGATATGGTTGTCGCCTCCGCCAAAGACCCTCTGCAGCTCCGGCGCGGTCAGCATCAGACGCTTTTCGTTTTCCTTCTTCATCGCCACCTGTATCTATTTATGGTAGGGCTCGCCCCGCATGATGCGGAACGCCCGGTAGATCTGCTCCGAGAGGATCACGCGCATCAGCTGGTGCGGAAAGGTCATATCGGAAAAAGAGAGCTTCACGGCCGCTCTCTCCGAGACCGCCCGGTCCAGTCCAAGCGATCCTCCGATCGCGAACTGCAGATGGGAGATCCCCTGCACCGCACTCTGTTCCAGCGCCCTCGCGAATCCCTCGGAGTCCATGCGTTTCCCGCGGATCTCCAAAGTCCACAGCGGAGCCGACGGATCGAGTTTCGCGAGGAGTCTCTCCCCCTCTGTTTTCAGGATCCCGGCCCTGTCCGCGTCGGAGGCATTCTCCGGCGCCTTCTCATCCCGCACCTCGATCACCTGCAGCGCGCAATACCGCGCAAGACGTTTCCCGTATTCCGCGCAGGCTTCCTGCCAGTACCTCTCCTGCAGCCGCCCCACGGCCAGGATCGTGATCTTCATCATCTGACGTGATATACTCCGTATCCCGACGCGTACTTCGGCCACATGGAGATCCTGTCCCCGGGATCCTCTCCGTTAAACAAAACCGGGATCCGGCCGTCCGCGTCGGGTCTGTCGATCACCTGCCAGGTGCCGCGCACGCACTTCCCGTACCATTCGTGGGTATTCCCCCGGGTATCCGCGAGGATCACATACATATCCCCGTCATACAGACCTTCCGTGAAATGGCCGATCACATTCTGCGGATACAGGGAATCGTCATCCATGTACTGTGTGTCATACTCGTAGAGATCGATCCCGTCGCCGCCGTCCGGCAGATCGTTCTTCCATCCGCCCGTGTACTCGTGCATCCGCACAACATCATGCATGCTCTCCGGATAGAACTGGTACCATTCGCCGGCGCCTTCCCGTCTGCCGTTCACCCAGTCCCCCAGATAATACCGGTTGCCGCTGTAGACGGCGATCCCGTGTCCGGAGGGTGTTCCCGACGCATCGGTATCCCCTTCGTAAAAATACGGGATCTCCGGATGCGCGGACAGATAGGCGGACAGCGCCGTATAGCGGTCCAGATGCCACAGATCCCTGAGCGCCGGCAGTCCAATGGTCTCCCAATAGCCGCGCATCTCCTGCAGCACACTCTTTGCTGTGGCAGGCGTTCCGGCCCTCACCCGTCCGGTTTCCGCCGGGGGATCGCAGCGGTAGAGGGAATTGCCGGACACATCCTGAGGAAAGGCAGCCGTGTTTCCTTTGCCCGCGGCAGCAGAGGCGGGCGTATTCTCCGTCATCCGCGAAGCGGCGCTTGCGGCTGAAGAAGCGGGATCCGCAGACGGGATCGTAAGCTGTGTCCCGGCATCCTGCGGCATCCCGGAAGACGTGGATGCCGTCTGCGCGGAAGCGATCGACAGGCCGCTCTCTCCCGCGGTAGCCGCCAGTTCCTGTTTCATGCGTTCGATATCGTTCCTGCGGGCCTTTTCATCGTCGGTCTTTAAGCGGTTCGCGATGAGGATCGCGATAGCGAGTACCGATGTCAGGACCGCCAGGCCGATCCGGATCTTGTCACTCTTTTTCATGGTCTCCTCCGTTTTCCTGCAGGGTAAGGCTGCATAAGATCAGGATAACAGAGAAAACGAAAACAATGAAAAAGAGACAGGAAAGATTTTCTTAAGATTTCTGTCTCTTTTTCCGTCACCGGATCAGGCGTTCAGATACGCGTCGATCCCTTTGGCGCCCGCCTTGCCGGCACCCATGGCCAGGATCACGGTGGCCGCGCCCGTCACGGCATCGCCGCCGGCGTACACGCCGTCTTTGGAACTCTTCCCGCTTCCCTCATCCGCGACGATGCAGCCTCTGCGGTTGACCTCAAGACCCTCTGTCGTCGAAGCGATGAGCGGGTTCGGCGAGGTGCCCAGCGACATGATCACGGCGTCGCATTCGATCTCGAATTCGCTGCCCGCGATCTCCACGGGGCTGCGTCTGCCGGACGCATCGGGTTCGCCCAGCTCCATCCGGATGCAGCGGATGCCGCGGACCCAGCCTTCCTCATTGGAGAGGATCTCGACCGGATTGGTGAGCAGATCGAAGACGATGCCCTCCTCCTTTGCGTGATGAACCTCCTCCGCACGGGCCGGCAGTTCGGCTTCGCTGCGGCGGTAGACGATATGGACCTCCGCGCCCATGCGCAGCGCGGTCCTCGCGGCATCCATCGCCACGTTGCCGCCGCCGACCACGACCGCCTTCTTCGGGCGCATGATCGGAGTGGAGGAATCGGGTGAGAATGCCTTCATCAGATTGCTCCTGGTGAGGAACTCGTTGGCGGAGAAGACGCCCAGCGCCTGCTCTCCGGGGATGTTCATGAACTTGGGCAGACCGGCGCCGCTCGCGACGAAGACGGCGGAGAAGCCCTCATCCTTCATCAGGGAGTCGATCGTGACGGACTTGCCGACCACGACGTCGGTCTCGATCTGCACACCGAGCGACTTGACGTTTTCGATCTCCTTCTTCACGACGGCGTCCTTGGGGAGACGGAATTCCGGAATGCCGTAGGTCAGCACGCCGCCCGCCTCATGCAATGCCTCAAAGATCGTCACTTCATAGCCCATTTTGGCCAGATCGCCGGCGCAGGTCAGACCCGCAGGGCCGGAACCGATGACCGCGACACGCTTGCCGTTCTTAGCCGCGGGCGCCTCGGGCTTAATGCCCATTTCGCGTGCGGTATCCGCCACATAGCGCTCGAGCTTGCCGATTGATACCGCTTCTCCCTTGATGCCGCGGACGCATTTGCCTTCGCACTGCGTCTCCTGCGGGCAGACACGGCCGCAGATGGCAGGCAGGGACGAGGATCTGCCGATCACATGATAGGCTTCCTCCACATTGCCGTTCTTTACCGCCTGGATGAACTGCGGGATCTGAATGGAGACCGGGCACCCCTCCACACATTTCGGGTTGGGGCAGTTCAGGCATCTGGACGCCTCGGCTTCCGCTTCTTCCTTGTTATATCCCAGACAGACCTCGTCGAAATTGGTGGCACGCACCTGGGGATCCTGTTCCCGCACGGGGACCTTATTCATCATATCCATCGTCTTATCTCCTTCCCGCCCCGGTCAGCCGCAGTTGCCGCAGCCGCCGTGATGCGTCGCGCCTTCTTTTTCCCTGAGGTAAAGTCTCCCCTCCTCGGTCCTGTACAGTTTCATACGGTTCATGGCCTGATCGAAGTCGACCAGATGACCGTCGAATTCCGGTCCGTCGACGCAGGCGAACTTCACCTTGCCGTCCACGGTCAGGCGGCAGGCGCCGCACATGCCGGTGCCGTCCACCATGATCGGGTTCATGCTGACGATCGTATGGATCCCCAGTTCTTTGGTGAGCTTGCAGACAAACTTCATCATGATCATGGGGCCGATGGCCACGCAGAGATCCCAGTGCACGCCTTCGTTCCACAGATTCTGCAGCGCGACCGTCACCATGCCGCTGCGGCCGTAGGAGCCGTCGTCCGTGGTGATCGTGAGGTTGCTGACGCTCTTAAACTTCTCCTCCATGATGACCAGTTCCTTATTCTTCGCGCCGATGATGACATCCGGCGTGATGCCGTGGTCATGGAGCCACTTCGCCTGGGGATAGACCGGCGCCGTACCGACACCGCCCGCCACGAAGAGGATCTTTTTCTTCTTCAGTTCTTCGATGTCCTCCCCGATGAGCTCCGAGGGATTGCCCAGAGGCCCCACCACATCGGCAAAGGAATCTCCGGCCTCCAGTCTGCTCATGCGGTAGGTCTGCGCACCGATCACCTGCGCGACGATCTCGATCGTCCCCGCAGCCCGGTCATAATCGCAGATCGTGAGCGGCACCCGTTCGCCGTCCGCATCCGCACGCACGATCAGGAACTGACCCGGCTCGCAGCTGGCTGCGACGCGCGGCGCCCTGACGATCATCCGGAAGATGAGCGGCTCTTTCGTCAGTACTTCCTTTTCCAAGATCTGAAACATGTTATCTCCTCCTGTTATCCTGCCGTTTTGCCCCGCGGCAGATCCCGTGCGGGTATTTCCATGATACCCGAAAAAGGCGCCCGTTTCAACGCTTCAGCGGGCCGCCAGCGTAAATAAGGTATACTTCCCGCTGGAATCATATCCCAGACGGTGGACGCTTCCGTTATTCGTGTTCACGGCGTACAGCAGTCCGGTATCCGTGCTGCTGCCGTCCGTTTCGACATACCGCTCCACGATCCGGTAATACTCGCCGGCCCCTTCGATCTCGATGACACTCTCCACGACATAGACATTCCTGCCGGCGCCGCCGAAGACGCGGCCCGTGTCATCGATCAGCACATTCTTGTCGAGCAGCACCTGCACCACGGAAGCGATGGCCTGCTCTTCGCTCACGAGTCTGGCGTAGACCAGATGATAGCTGCGCTCAACGATCTCGCTGCCCTTCCCCTCCGCGTCAAAGGCACGGAAACGGAAGAGGCTGTTGCCCACCGGCATCTTGATCGGTGCGGTATACTCCGTCGAATCAATGCCCGGTTCGCTGCCGTCGGTCGTATAGGTGATCCGGCAGTTCTCCTGCATGACCGCGACGATCATGGTGCTCTGCGTATACTCGCCGCTGTCCTCGAGGATGACCGGCGCCTGCGGTGCGGCGGCGGCGATGGTGAAGACGGCGATGGTCTCCTCGCTCACCTCGCCCGCCTCATTGACCGCGATCATGCGCAGCGTCGATTCCCCTTCCCGGTCAAAGATGATCGGGCCGAGATAGCGCTTCGCGTTGATATCGGCCGGCGTGCCGTCCGTCGTATAGTAATATTTGAGAGTCGATACGGGATTGGCGAGTTCGACCGCGAGTTCCCCCTCGTAACGCCCGGAGGGGCAGTCGAAGCGCGGTGCGTTGGGCGCGGTGCTCTCCGGCAGCGGTTCCGCCGTCACGGGCTCCGGCGCGATCATATGCTCTCCGATGGAAACGGGTGTCTTGTTCCCGTCCGCCACCGTCACCTCGCTCGCATGGCTGTTGCGGTCAAAGAGCTGCAGACTCATGATGTGCGGGATCGCCAGGACCGCCACCGTGACGATCGCGGCGACCGCGAGTCCCGCCGCGGCGATGCGGATCGACCGCTTCGGGATCCGGAGTCTGATCTCGATATAATCACGGGACGCCGGAGGGGCCTCTGCAGGCAGCTCCGCCTCCGCGATCTCCTGTGCGACATTTGTCATGGCGGAATTGATGGAATCATCCACCTCGGGCTCGAACTCCGGGACGAAATGGATCTCCTCGCCGCAGTTCTCGCAATAGAGCATGCCGTCCGGGATCGGCTGACCGCAGGACGGACAGATGACTCCATCGGGAGACTGTCCCTCCGGCGCGTGCATCCGCTTCGTATCGGATGTGATGTTTGTATTATCGTCCATATGTTATCTCATTTTCGATAATTCGACACAATTCTTCATCAGCATGGCGATGGTCATGGGACCGACGCCGCCCGGCACAGGCGTGATCGCGCTCACATGCGGCGCGACCGCATCGTAGTCCACGTCGCCGCAGAGCTTGCCGGTGGCCGTGTCACGGTTGATGCCGACATCGATGACCACGGCGCCCTCCTTGACATACTCGGGCCCGATCATCCGCGGCCTCCCGATCGCCGCCACCAGAATGTCCGCACGTTTCGCGACGGCAGGCAGATCCGCCGTCCGCGAATGTGCCACGGTCACGGTGGCGTTGTGCTGCAGCATAAGATGCGCCAGCGGTTTTCCGACGATATTGCTGCGCCCGATGATGAGCGCCTCACGTCCTTCGATGGAAATGCCGCTCCTGACAAGCATCTCGATGACCCCTGCCGGTGTACAGGATACCACACGCGGCATGCCGATGGCAAGGAGTCCGACATTGACCGGATGGAAGCCGTCCACATCCTTCTCCGGCGCGATGGCGCGGATCACGGCCTGTTCGTCGATCCCTGCGGGCAGCGGCAGCTGGACCAGGATCCCGTCCACATCATCCCGCCCGTTAAGCTCCGCGATGCACGTAAGCAGCTTCTCCTGCGTCGTATCCGCGGGCATCTCATAGGAGAGGGATCGGATACCGACCGCCTCGCAGGCCTTCTTCTTGTTGCGCACATAGACCGCGCTGGCCGGATCATCTCCCACCAGCACCACGGCGAGGGTCACTTCCCTGCCGGCAGTCTTAAGGCGGTCGACCTCCGCTCTCACTTCCTCTTTGACCGCCGCCGATATCGCCTTGCCGTCAATGATCTTCGGTTCCATCGCTGCCTCCGTCCGTCAGAACAGTCCGACGATCTGTCCATCCTCATTCACATCGATGTCCTCCGCGGCCGGCCGCTTGGGCAGACCCGGCATGGTCAGGATCGTGCCGCACAGTGCCACGATGAAGCCCGCGCCCGCACTGACATAGACGTCGCGCACTTCGATATTGTAGCCGGTGGGCCGTCCCAGCAGGGACGGGTCATCCGACAGCGAGTACTGGGTCTTGGCCATGCACACCGGGAAATTCGAGAAGCCCAGCTTCTCCGCGGTGGCGAGCTCCTTTAAGGCCTTGGCGGAGAAATTCACGCCGTCCGCGCCGTAGATCTTCGTCGCAACGGTCTCGATCTTCTCCTTCGGGGACATCTCATCCGGATAGATGGGATGATAATCGCTCTTCTTATTCTCCAGCGTATCCAGCACCTGCTTTGCGAGCGCTTCGCCGCCGGCGCCGCCCTTCTCCCAGACTTCGGACAGGGCAAAGGCACAGCCGCGCTCCTCGCAGAAGCTCTTCACGTAATCGAGCTCCGCCTGCGTGTCGGAGGTAAAGGCATTGAGCGTCACCACGACCGGCACACCGTAGAGCTTGAGGTTCTCGATGTGCTTCTCGAGATTGACGATGCCCTTCTTTAACGCATCGAGGTTCTCCGAGCCAAGCTCCGCCTTGGGGACGCCGCCGTTATACTTGAGGGCGCGGACCGTCGCCACGAGGACGATCGCATCGGGCTTTAAGCCCGCCGCGCGGCACTTGATATCCAGGAATTTCTCGGCACCCAGGTCCGCACCGAAGCCGGCCTCCGTGACCGTGATATCGGAGAGGGCGAGTGCCGCTCTCGTGGCACGCACGGAGTTGCAGCCGTGCGCGATATTGGCGAAGGGACCGCCGTGCACGATGACGGGCGTGTGCTCAAGCGTCTGCACGAGATTGGGCTTGATGGCATCCTTTAACAGGGCCGCCATGGCGCCCACCGCCTTGAGATCCTTCGCCGTCACGGGATTCTTGTCCATATCGTAGGCCACGATGATCCGGCCCAGACGCTCCTTCAGGTCAGTCATGTCACGGGCCAGGCAGAAGACCGCCATGATCTCCGTCGCCACGGTGATCGCGAAATGATCCTCTCTCGTGATCCCGTCGCCGGAATCGCCGAGGCCGATGACCACATTGCGCAGCGCGCGGTCGTTCATGTCCACGCAGCGCTTCCAGACAATGCGCTTGGTGTCGATCCTGAGCGTATTGCCCTGCTTGATGTGATTGTCCAGCATCGCCGCCAGCAGGTTATTGGCGGAGGTGATCGCATGGAAGTCGCCGGTGAAATGGAGGTTTAAGTCCTCCATCGGGATGACCTGCGCATAGCCGCCGCCGGCCGCGCCGCCCTTGACACCGAAGCAGGGTCCCAGAGAGGGCTCGCGGAGCGCGATCACGGTCTTTTTGCCGAGTCTGTGCAGCGCATCGCCAAGGCCCACGCTCGTCGTGGTCTTGCCTTCGCCGGCAGGCGTCGGGTTGATCGCGGTGACGAGGATCAGTTTACCCTCCGGCCGTCCGGAGAGTTCCTTTAAATACTCCTCCGTGAGCTTGGCCTTGCCGCGCCCGTAGTATTCCAGCGCCTCCTCGGGGATCCCGACGGATGCCGCCACTTCTCTGATGGGCTTTAACTCTGCTGCCTGGGAGATCTCAATATCCGACTTCATCACATTTCCTCCTTGTTTCTCTGTTCTGCTTCCGTTTCCTGATCTTTCTGTCCCTCTGTCACGTCTATGAACTTCCTCTACTCATCGCTCTCCAGAAATGCATCAAATTCACTCTGTGTCATGAGCACCCGTCTGGGTTTGGTGCCCTCCTCCTCGCTGACCACGCCGGCCTCGCACAGCTGGTCCATGATCCTCGCGGCGCGGTTGAAGCCGACCTTGAAGACCCGCTGCAGCATGCCAATGGACGCCTTCTCCTTGCCGATGACCATGCGGGCGGCATCGACGAAGAATGCGTCGCGGTCACCGCCGCCGTCCTCTCCCGCGCCTCCGGCGGCGACCACCGAGCTCTCCATGGCTTTGGCGATATCGGCGGAGCTCTCGGAGCCCGATACATGGTATTCCTGTGCCCTGATAAAGGAGACGACCCTGGTCACTTCATCATCCGACACATAGGCGCCCTGCACACGGGCGGGCCGGTTGTAGCCCTTGGGGAAGAATAGCATGTCGCCCTTTCCGAGGAGCCGCTCGGCACCCGGCATGTCGAGGATCGTACGGGAATCGGTATTGCTGCTCACCGCAAAGGCAATGCGGCTGGGCATATTGGCCTTGATAAGACCCGTGATGACATCGACGGAGGGACGCTGCGTGGCGATCACGAGATGGATCCCGGCCGCGCGGGCCAGCTGGGTCAGACGCACGATCGCTGCCTCCACATCCTTGCCGCAGGTCATCATGAGATCCGCGAGTTCGTCCACGATCACCAGGATCTGCGGCATCTTGAAGAGGCCGGCCTCCAGCCGTTCCGCCTCCTTCATCCGGCCGATATGCTCTCTGTAACCCTCGAGATCACGCACACCCGTATCCGCGAAGAGCTTGTAGCGCCTGGTCATCTCGGCGACCGCCCAGTTGAGCGCGCCGGCCGCCTGCTGCGGATCCGTGACCACCGGGATCAGCAGATGCGGGATCCCGTTGTAGACCGAGAGCTCCACGACCTTGGGATCGATCATGATGAGACGGACATCCTCGGGCGAAGCCTTGTAGAGAATGCTCATGATGATCGTATTGATGCAGACGGATTTGCCGGAACCCGTGGCACCGGCGATCAGGACATGCGGCATGGCCGCCAGATCCGCGACCACCGGCGCTCCTGTCAGATCCTTGCCGGCCCCGAAGGCCATATTGGACTTGAAATTACGGAATGCGGGGGAATCCACGACATCGCGCAGCATCACCGCCTCGGTGACCTTGTTGGGCACCTCGATCCCCACGGCGGATTTGCCGGGAATGGGTGCCTCGATGCGGATATCCGTGGCCGCAAGATACATCTTGATATCATCGGTGAGATTCAGGAATTTGCTGACCTTGGTCCCCGCCTCCGGCTGCAGTTCGAAGCGGGTGACGGCGGGACCGCGGCTGACCGCGACGACTCTGGCATTGACGCCGTAGGTGGAAAGAGCCTCCTCGAGTCTCGCTGCCGTATCCTTGAGATGCCGCTCGCTGTCCGCGCTCACGGGCTTGCCGGCCTTTAACAGATCGATCGGCGGGAATTCATAGGGCTTGTTCGTCTTGTCTTTGACAGCTTTCGCGCCCGGGACGGAGGCCTGCATCGGATCCGCCGGCTTCTTCGCCGCACGGGCGGCGGGCTTTTTCACGACAGGCTCCGGCACCTCCTCCGCGTCCTCATCCTCATCGTCAAAGAAAGACCCCTTGGGCTTCTTCGGCCCGGCAGAGGCGGCAGGCGCCTGATACGGCTCCTCTTCGCGCTCCTCCTTCACGGGTCCCGGCACGGAAACCGGCGGCAGCTCGTCCCCTTCCTCCGGCAGGATCTCGCGGACATTGCCGCGCACCTTCATCGGATCCTCGGGCTCTTCCTCCGCACGGACCGGTGCGGGCAGCGTCTCCGCGTTGTCATACCGGTGGATCGTGATCTCGTGCACATCATCCCGCACCCTGCGGCCGTCCGGCACGAACAGATCATCGCGGCTCTCCTCTTCATACTCCTCATCGCCGTCTTCCCGCTCGAGCCGGGTGTTCAGCGTCACCCCGGATCCCTTGCGGTCGCGGCGCAGGAGCTTCTCGTCCTCTTTCATCTCGAGCTGCAGGCGGCGCTCCTCCTCCAGCCGCTGTCTTCTCTCCTCATTGCGCTGTCTGCGATCCCTGCCGCGCTCGCGCATATCCCGCATGGTACGGGACGTGGAATCCGCCACGATCCTGCCGCCCTTCTTCATCCCCCGGATAAAGGAGCGGTCCGTCAGCACCACCGCGCAGACGATGAGGAGTGCGGCGAGCAGCAGCCCCGTTCCCACACCGCCGAGGGTCGTGCGGCAGCCGTAGGCCAGCGATCCGGCGATGATCCCGCCGCCGCTGCGGCCGGAACCGCAGAGCCGGTAGAGCTCCGGCAGGGAATATTTCTCCATCTGACCGATATGGCCGGAGAAGATCTCGCAGATCATCCCCGTCGCCACATACACGCCGGTGCCGGCGATCGTCTTGAGCGTGGAACGGGTGTCGAAGTCCCTGGCATAGCCGTAGAGCGCGGCGAAAAGAATGAGCGGCGGCGTGATGTACGCCGGCAACCCGAAAAGACCGAACATGAAGTACCGGAGCAGGTTCCCGAAGCTCCCGCAGATGCCGAAATTACATAAAAAAAGGAACAAAACCAGGGCACCAAGGATCAGCAGGATGATCTCGGTGCCTCTGGATTCATTTTGATATTCCGGTTCCCTGCGGCGGGGTGCTCCCTGCGGTGCGCTGCTGCCCCGCCCCGAGCGTGCTCTGCTGCCGCCGGAACCCTGTTTCCTCGTCTGTGCCATGCGGAAGATTATATCACAGAATGGCGGCCGGGTCAAAGAACCCGGTCAGTATCTCCAGAACTTTCCGGCGGCCGCCGTCACGATGCGGTAGACCGGATTCTCAAAGCGTTTCTTCACGTGATCGAGCTCGTCGCGGATATGGATCCCCTGCGGGCAGACCTGCTCGCATTTGCCGCATTTCACGCACTGCGACGCATTGGATCGCTCCTTTCGCAGCGCCGTGCACATGAAATACTCGCGGAGGCCGTCGAAATAACCGGTCGAATAGCTCGCATTGTAGGCCGAGAAGCAGGTCGGGATATCCACCCCCTTCGGGCAGGGCTGGCAGTAGCCGCAGCCCGTGCAGCCGACCTTGACCACACTGCGGATCGCGGATACCACACGCGCATACATCGCCAGTTCCTCCTCCGTCAGGGAATCCGGCAGGCTCTCCGACGCGATCCGGCAGTTCTCCTCCACCTGCTCCACGGCATTCATCCCGGAGAGGACGACCGTCACCGCGGGATGGTTCCAGACCCAGCGGAGTCCCCAGTCTGCGGGGCTGCGCTTCACCGGGGCCTTCTCAAATTCCCGCAGCGCCTGTGCCGGGAGGCCGTTCACGAGACGCCCGCCGCGCAGCGGCTCCATGATGATCACGGGCAGACCTTTTTCATGGGCATAGTTCAGGCCCTCGATCCCCGCCTGTGCGTGCTCGTCGAGATAATTGAACTGGATCTGGCAGAAATCCCAGTCCCTTGCGTCCAGCAGGGCGCGGAACGCGCTGGTGCCGCCGTGGAAGGAGAAGCCGATGTTCCGGATCTGCCCGCTCTCCTTCTTCTGCCGGATCCAGTCCTCGATCCCGAGGGACTTTAACCGCTCCCAGCTGCGGATGTCATTCATCATGTGCAGGAGATAATAGTCGACATGATCGGTCTGCAGGCGTTCCAGCTCCTCCGCGAAATACCGCTCCGGATCCCCGGGCTTCGTCACCCGGTACTGGGGGAGCTTGGTGGCGATAAAGAGTCTGTCCCTGCAGTCATACTTTTTGATAAAGCGGCCGAGGCAGACCTCGCAGCCGTTGTAGACATAGGCGGTATCAAAATAGTTGACGCCCTTCTCGAGCGCGAGGAGCATCTCCCGCTCCGCTTTCTCCTGGTCGATCGCGCCGCCCTTTTTGGTATAGCGCATGCACCCGTAGCCGAGCGCCGAGAGTCTGTTGCCGCTTTTCGGATCTGTTCTGTACTGCATGTGTCCCCCTTACGTGATAGATGCTCCCTGCCCTGCGCAGGAAACAAACAGCCGCCACCCGGATGGATGACGGCTGTTTCGTTGCTGTTTCAGGATCCTCACCCGGTCATACGAGGGAATTCCACACCGAGGTGACATCCGGCACGCCGCTGCCCGAAGCGGAATAGGTGCTACCGGACTGCGCCGCTTTCTGCGCGCCGCTCTCGATGACCTTCGCCGAAGCATCCACTCTGTCGGCAAAGGAATTGCGCCCGTTGAAGAGGGCCTTCACCGAATCGGTACTAGCCGCCGCGAGCTTCTCTTTGTCCAGGGAGAGGGAGCCGTTCTCATTGACGGTGATCCCGATGCCCGCGAGCTTCATGCCGTAGTTGACGGAGAGACCGACCATCATCTCCGCTCTGGAGCGGACCGTGCTGTTGCCTGAAGAACCGGCGCTCTTGATCAGCGAGTTGTAGCTGTCCACGAAATCGGACACCGCGCCGTTGATCTTCTCCCGGTCTGCGCCTTCCCCCTTGTCCTCGAAGAGGTTGACCTTGGCATCCTCCGAGAGGGCCTCCGTCGCGCTCTTTAACTTCGAGGCGTCCTTAGCGATCCCGTTGTACTCCCGGGCTGCCGTGGCGGCCTTGGTCTCGGCTTTGGCGGTCTGCTTCTCCCCGGCGGTCTTCGCCGCGGAGTCGTCCTCGCCCATCTTCGCATAATAAGCTTTGACCAGCTTATTATACGAGCCGTTGCGGATCGTGTTGTAGTCGGAGACCAGCCCGGCCAGCGCGTTGACGCCCGTGGGAGCGGTGTACTTCCCCGTGTTCAGGCTGTTGAAGAGAAATGAGGTATCCTGTCTGGTATTGATCTTCATTCGCATCACTCCTTTGATTACTCGGAAACATCCCTGTTCCCGGCGAGACAATATATAATACCTCTGCCTACATTAAACCATCGCGCGCCGCTCCTGTCAAGGTTTTAATTGACATTTTTCCTTTATTTATATATCATTGATTCGCTGTCGCAAAATGTGAACAGCGCAGATTTCGGATACGTCATCAAAAAACCCGGAAAGGACTAGGAAATGCCCATCACAGACCTGCTCGAACACAACTGTAAGCTCTACGGGGACGAAGTGGCCCTCGTGGAGCTCAATCCCGCCCTCAAGGACAACCGGCGCATGACCTGGAAGGAATACGACCTCATGCAGCCCGAGGGCAATATCCCCTATCGCCGGGAGATCACCTGGTATGTCTTTAACGAAAAAGCGAACCGCTTCGCCAATCTCCTCATCTCCCGCGGCATCAAGAAGGGGGATAAGGTGGCGATTCTGCTCATGAACTGTCTCGAGTGGCTCCCGATCTATTTCGGCATCTTAAAGACCGGCGCGCTGGCGGTCCCGCTCAACTTCCGCTACACCGCTGATGAGATCGAATACTGCGTGAACAAGGCCGAGGCGGACATCCTGGTCTTCGGTCCCGAATTCATCGGCCGTGTGGAGGAGATCTGCGACAATATATCCAGCCACCGCCTGCTCTTCTTCGTCGGCAACGGCTGCCCCTCCTTTGCGGAGGACTACGCGGAGCTCACCGCCGATTGCTCGAGCCGCGACCCGCTCATCGACCTCACGGACGACGATGACGCGGCGATCTACTTCTCGTCCGGCACCACCGGCTTCCCCAAGGCGATCCTGCACAAGCACCGCGCCCTCTCCCATTCCGCGCGCTGCGAGCAGAAGCATCACGGACAGACCCATGATGATGTCTTCCTGTGCATCCCGCCCCTCTATCACACGGGCGCCAAGATGCACTGGTTCGGCAGCCTCATCTCCGGCAGCAAGGCCGTCCTGTTAAAAGGCACCACTCCGGAGACCATCCTGGATGCCGTATCCAGGGAAAAGTGCTCGATCGTATGGCTTCTGGTGCCCTGGGCGGAGGATATCCTGGAAGCGCTGGATACCGGCAAGCTCAAAAAGGACGATTATGACCTGTCGCACTGGCGGCTCATGCACATCGGCGCGCAGCCCGTGCCGCAGAGTCTGGTCAAGCGCTGGAAGGCCTACTTCCCGCATCACGACTACGACACCAACTACGGCCTCTCCGAATCCATCGGCCCCGGCTGTGTCCATCTCGGGATCGAGAATATCGACCATGTGGGCGCCATCGGTGTGCCGGGCTACGGCTGGGAATGCCGCATCGTGGACGAAAACAGACAGGATGTGAAGAGGGGCGAAGTCGGCGAGCTCGCCGTCAAAGGCCCCGGCGTCATGATCTGCTATTATAATGATGAAGCGGCCACCAAAGAAGTCATGGACGATGCCGGCTGGCTCTACACCGGCGATATGGCCATGCAGGATGAGGGCGGCTTCTACTGGCTCGTGGACCGCAAGAAGGACGTCATCATCTCCGGCGGTGAAAACATCTACCCCGTGCAGATCGAGGATTTCCTCCACGGCATGCCCGGCATCAAGGATGTGGCCGTCATCGGTCTCCCCGACAGACGTCTGGGCGAGATCTCCGCGGCGATCATCTCCCCCATGGAGGGCACCACCCTCACGGAGGATGCGGTCAACGCGTTCTGTCAGGCACTGCCGAAGTATAAGCGGCCCCGCCGCATCATCTTCGCCGATGTCCCGCGCAACCCCACCGGCAAGATCGAAAAGCCCAGACTCCGTGAGATCTACGGCGCCGCCGGGCTTGTCGCTGCCGAGAACAACAGCTAACGAATATAAGGAGGATTCCCATGCCGTCGATCCTGCCGCCGGATTCCATCTACGACAACGAGGTCCCTTTCTGCCGCGTCGTCGGTCTCGAAAGAAAAGAAGCGCTCGAGAAGTTATTTCTTCAGGAGCGCATTTCCTACTATATCGTATGGCAAAATGACAGCTGGTGGAAGCGTTTTCTGACCGGTACGAAGAAAGACGTCTGCACCTTCCGCATCAATAAGGCGGATATCCCCAGGGCCAAGGAACTGGTTGCCGAGATGAAAGGCGTTCACGTCCGCGGCAGCCGCAAATAACTCTTACTCTTCGATCTGTCCCTCACACTTGACGAGATAGATCCTGCGGATGGATTCATCGATCCGGCTCTCCGGGATGGCGCCGCTGTTCACCGCCTCCAGGACACCTTCGATCGCTTTCTGCAGATCCTCGGGCCGGTAGATCACATCCGCGCCGGCCTTGATCGCGGCCACCGCCGCCTGATCCGCCGTGTAGTAATCCGTGATCACCGCATCGTCCATGGCATCCGTCATGACGATCCCGTCATATCCGAAATCCCCTCTGAGCAGTTCCGTGATGATGACCGTAGACATCGAGCAGGGCGTATTGTCGCCCACGATCCTGGGTGCCGCGAGATTGCCCACCTGCACGATCCGGCAGCCCGCGTTGATCGCCGCCTGGACCATCACGAAATCCCCGTTCTCCAGATCCGGCTTCGTCGTATCCGTGGTAGGGATATTGCCCTTGCCCTTCTCGGGCTTCGTCGGGAAGAGACCGACCGCCGTGCGGATCCCGTTCTCTTCAAAGCCGCGCACCTCTTCGCCCAGCAGGATCGAAGCCGTTCCGGGATCGCTCCCGAAGCTCAGCGCGCGTTCCTCATCGTTCATGCTCTCTGTTGTGAGATTGACGGCCGGTGCCACGTTCATGCTGAAGCCGGCCTTGACAAGCCGCTTGGCGAGCGTCTCACCCGCCTCATAGGCAGCCTTTGCATCCCCGTTCTCGGCGATGGCCGCGGGAGACGCGACCTGTTCCAGCGCCAGCGACTCCGTGAGATGTCCCATATCGCCGCCGGGCTCCGTCGTCGCGAGGAAGAGCGGATACTTGCTCATGTCCCTTGTCGCGGAGAGCATCTCTTCGATCTGCTCCTCGCTCTTGATATTCTTTCTGCAATAGACGAGTCCGCCTACCGCCATGTCCTGCAGTGCTTCCTGCGTGCCGTCCCCGGCTTTGATCGCCGCGTCCACGCCGGTGAGCTGCTCCGGTGTGACCAGGAACATCCCGGCAACCTTATCCTTTAAAGGCATATCCGCGAGGAGCTTGTCCACATACTCGCCCAGCAGTTCCTCGCGCGTGGGGCCTGCTTCCTCCTCTGCCGCGGGCTCCGGTGTCTCCACCGTCTGCTGCTCCTGCTCTTCTTCCGCCGCCGCGGCTTCTTCCTCAAGTGCGGCTACGGTCTCTTCCGTCGCCTCCGCAGCTTCTGCTTCCTTGGCGCGCTGTGCGGCGAGTCTGCGCTCCGCCACCACATGGACGAACTGTCTGCCGCCGATAAAAAGGCCTGCGCCTGCCGCGATCGTCAGGATCGCCACTACCATATATGCCGTCATCTGATTGCGCACACGGCGCTTATGACGCAGGCGCGCCCGCTCAAACTTGCGGCGGGTCGCCTCTTCTTCCATCGTATCCCAATTCCCTGCAGAATTGCCCATACTACCCTCTCCGTCGGATGATTTAATATCAAACGAAATTTATTGTAGCATGGGGTTTTTAAAATATCAAGTGGTACCGTAACATTTGTTACGAAAAAAATTTTGCACAACAAAAGGCGGGAGACACGTCCTATGCGTGGCTCCCGCCTTTATCCCTGTGCCGGCGCTTCCTGCGTCGGAGTGTTTTGGCTGTCCATGGGTCTGTACCTCCTTTTCCCAACTGCCTTCACGCCATTTACTTTTGCTTTCATAAGCTGCGGTGGCAGGATCCGTAACCAGTCTGTGTGGGGGATTCGCTCGCTTCACCGCCTGTCATGGTACCGAAGGGGTTGTAGTGTGGTTTCGGTGCTCGTTACTTTTCAGGTGGTCCGTACCTCCGTTTCGTCAGATTTTGTACTGCCTGTAAAACTCTGTGGGTGGAAATTACCTGTCCATCGGACTGCCCTCCATGTTGTTCGTCCTCGGGTTCTGCCTAACGATCCATTGGACTGTACCTCCTTCCCGGTAGTGGGATGTCTGATTTCTATATGAGATCTTAACCCTTTGTTCCGCATCTCTGTTGTTTATGGTTGAATTGTATATCAATAAAAATCATTTGTCAATACAATTTTCTAATATTTTGAAAGTTTTTTGATAAAACAAAGAAAACGGCGTAACCACGCCGTTTTCTCTGGGTTTCGATGGGGATCTGAATGTGCCCCGGATCTATTCGAGCGGGTATTTCGCGGTGAGTTCCGCGATGATCGCGCGCGCCGCGTCGATCTCAGCGCCCCTGCTCGTGATGACGAGCGCGATGGCTTCGGCGATCCGGTCCATGTCGGCGGTGTTCATGCCGCGCGTCGTGACCGCCGGCGTCCCCAGGCGGATACCGCTGGTGACAAAGGGCGAGCGCTTCTCATTGGGGATCGTGTTCTTGTTGGCCGTGATATGCGCGTCATCCAGCCACTGCTCCACTTCCTTGCCCGTCAGATCGAAGTTGGTGAGATCGATGAGCATCAGATGGTTGTCCGTGCCGCCGGAGACGATCTGCACGCCCCTGTCCAGCAGGCCCTTGCACAGCGCCTGCGCGTTGTCCACGATATTCTGCGCGTAGGTTTTGAACGCGGGAGACAGCGCCTCCTTGAAGCAGACCGCCTTGGCCGCGACCACATGCTCGAGCGGGCCGCCCTGGATGCCGGGGAATACCGCCTTGTTGATGTTCCACTTATCCTGCGCGTTCTGGTTCCACAGGATCAGGCCGCCGCGCGGGCCGCGCAGGGTCTTGTGGGTCGTCGTCGTCACGATATCCGCGTAAGGGAAAGGACTGGGATGCACGCCGCCCGCGACAAGTCCCGCGATGTGCGCCATGTCGACCATCAGCACCGCGCCGCAGGCATCGGCCGCCGCGCGGAATCTCGCGAAATCAATGGTGCGGCAGTAGGCAGACGCGCCCGCGATGATGAGGCGCGGCTTATGCTCTTTGGCCAGACGCTCCATCTCATCATAATCAAGGAAGCCGTTCTCATCGACACCGTAGGGGACGACATTGAAGTAGCTCCCGGAGATATTGGCCTCGCTGCCGTGCGTGAGATGCCCGCCCTGGCTCAGGTTCATGCCCATGATCGTGTCGCCGGGCTTTAAGATGGCGAACTGCACCGCGAGATTGGCCTGCGCGCCGGAGTGCGGCTGGACATTGGCATAGTCACAGTGATAGAGCTCCTTGGCACGCTCGCGCGCGAGCTCCTCCACCTCATCCACCACGTGGCAGCCGCCGTAATAGCGCTTGCCGGGCAGACCTTCCGCGTATTTGTTGGTCAGCGGAGAACCCATCGCGGCCATAACGGCCTTGCTGGTCCAGTTCTCCGAAGCGATCAGCTCGATGTGATCATTCTGTCTTGCGATCTCGCGCTCAATGAGTGCCGCGATCTCGGGGTCCGTGCTCCTTACATCTTCCAATGAGTACATGTCTACCTCCCGCATGTCCCTGTCAAAACAACGTGGGTATTTTACCACACATAAAAAGGAAATACCATGATATAATGTAAAAAGTAATCATCCGCACACATCACGCGAAAACTCGGGACCGCGGATCCCCGACACGGAGGACGACCACATGGTAGAATGCATCGTCAATCCCTCCTCCCGTTCCGGAAGAGGCGCACAGATCTGGCATGACTTAAAGACCCGTTTCCGTATGGCAGGCATCGAATACCGCGAGCATCTGACGGACGGCCCCGGCGCCGCTCTGCGCTTCTCGCGCGAGATCACCTCCGCCGCGCCCGCGGACGGCGAAGATATCCGCCTGGTGGTCCTGGGCGGTGACGGCACGCTCAATGAAGCGGTCTCCGGCATCGCCGACTTCCACAATGTTCTCCTGGGCTACATACCGACCGGCTCCGCCAATGATTTCGCCCGCGGCGCGCAGCTGCCCACGGATTACAACAAGCTCATCGACCGGATCGTCACGGGGAAGCAGACCTGCCGCATCGATGTGGGAGAACTCACCTATCATAACAAGACCCGGACACTCTCGCGTCTCCACGACGAGCCCTCCGGAGACACGCGCCGCTTCGTGATCAGCGCCGGCATCGGCTTTGACGCGGCGGTCTGCGAGGAGGCGCTCTCCTCCAACACCAAGAGTTTCTTAAACCGCATCGGACTGGGCAAGCTGACCTACGGTGCGATCGCGATCCGCCAGCTGCTGCGCGCCGACAAGATCGGCATCCACATCTCGATGGATCAGGCGCGGGAGATGAAGCTCGACCATTTCCTCTTCGCCGCGCTCATGATCCTGCCCTACGAGGGCGGCGGCTTCAAGTTCGCGCCTGACGCGGACGGCTCGGACGGAGTCTTCAATCTCTGCCTCGTCGGCGACATGACAAAACCCGCCATGTTCCGTGCGCTGCTCCCGGCCTATTTCGGCAAACACTACGGGATCCACGGCATCTATACCTACAAGACCGACAATATCCGTATCAAGACCGAGCTGCCCATGTGGGTCCACACGGACGGCGAAGTCATGATGAAATCCGACGACATCTCTCTCACCTGTCTCAAACAGGTCCTGCGGCTGATGGTCTGACCGCCTCTTGACTCTTCCTTTCTTCAAGCGTAAAATATCCCTCTTGGGGAGAGAGAGGAAGAGTTATGAGGAAGATACTTGCAGCAATGCACCGGACAGCCGGGAAGGGCTATATCACGTGGTATGAGCGCGCGCTCTTGCCGCTGGTCTATATGTTCATCTATATGAAGTGGTTCAATCTGCTGGAGGACATGCATCCCACGCATTATTATGTGATGCACAGCATGATCGATGACCACATCCCCTTTGTGGAATGGTTTGTGATCCCGTATTACACGTGGTTTCTCTACGTGTTTTTCACGACGGCCTTTCTGGTGCTGCTGCCCCGCTCGGAGGACTTCTACCGGGCGATGTTCTTCATGTTCATCGGCATGACCTTTTTCCTGGTCTTCTCGACGTTCGTGCCCACGGCACAGCCGCTCAGGCCCGACGTGATGCCCCGTGACAACATGTGCACGCGCCTGATCCTGAGGCTCTACCGCCAGGACACGCCGACCAATGTCTTCCCGAGCATCCACGTCTTCAATTCGATCGCGTGCATGATCGCGCTGTTAAAGTCCCGGGCGCTCGACGATCACCGCCTCGTCCGCGCGGCTTCCTGTGTGCTGTCCGCGGCCGTGATCCTCTCCACGATGTTCATCAAGCAGCACTCCGTCATCGATGTGGCGGGTGCCTTTGTTCTCGCGGTCATCGCCTACCGCTTCGCGTATCAGTCCGATTTCATCCTGGAACTGATGCACATCCGGGAGCGCGAATCCGCGGTCCCTCAGCACATCACCCTGTTCGGGTGATAGTTCCGGAATCGGTAGAAACAACAACGCCCGCAAGCAAGCTTGCGGGCGGTTTTTTCTGTGCATTGTCTGCGGATCGTCGCTTCTAATTGAAATGGAAGAACCGATTCATTAACCGGTAGCTCTCCACCGAGAGCCGGCGGCCGCCCCTGCCCGGCAGATGGAACAGATTGCCGATGAGACCGCAGCGCATGCGCAGGTATACGCGCAGATTCTTCCTGCGGATATACTTCCACAGTTCATCCTTCTCCTCCAGCGCCTCCCTGGTGCCGCGCAGCAGGCACAGCACGGACGAGATCGCCGTGATGATCTCCAGATAGTTGTACATATAGTCGTACCGCTGCGGCACGGACGCGATCATGCCGATGTTCTCGGCGAAATAATCCACCATGATCCGGTTCACGGCAAGCTGCTGCGCCGCGCGCGAGACCATCACCGCCTCGTTGACGGACTGGTCCGGCCGGCCGATATTGTAGTAATAGAAATTCACATCGAGATAATACATGTTCTTGACGAACGGCAGCGGCTCGAAGACATAGATATTGTCCGTGTAAAAGGTGTGATCCGGGAGCTTCATCCCGCAGTCGCGCAGGAGCTTTGTCCGGTAGATCACCGAATGCATCAGCAGATACTGCCCCTTGCGGAAACGTCCCGTTTCCTTCCAGGTGAACATCTGCTCCACCGGCAGCGTATGCGCATAGCGCATCACGCGGTGGCGTTTCTCTCCGGTCTTGTGATAGACGAAATTGGAGATGAGCATATCCAGGCGCTCATCGCTGCCCATGAGATCCTCCAGCGTCTGCAGGATCTTGCGGAACGGGATCTCACGTACAAAATCATCGCTGTCCACGACCTTGAAATACAGGCCCGTGGCAACGCCCAACGCCGCCATGATGGCGTTGCCGTGCCCGCCGTTCTGCTGATGGATCACGCGGACGATATCCGGATACTCCGCGGCGTAACGGTCCGCGATCTCGCCGGTGCCGTCCGTGGAACCGTCATCCACAATGATGATCTCCACATCATTCCCGCCGGGCAGGAGGGAATCGATGCATTTCTCCATGTATTCCGCGGAATTGTAGCAGGGGACGCCGATGGAAAGGATCTTCATGTTTACCTCCGGTCAGTCGCGCAGACGGTTGGTCTCAAACTTCTCGATCGTGCGGAGGGACTCCCGCAGATCGTTGAAGCGCTGCCAGGTCTCGCCGGGTTCGACATCGATCCCGGCCGCCATCGCCATCATGTTGATCATCTCATCGGTGACGCGGCCTCTGAGTTCCTCCAGGACACGGATCCGGCTGCTCGCGCTGTCCGCGTCGAGGAAGGCGATCACGAGCGGATCCATGTGCAGCTCCTCCGCCTCCTCCTCGATCGTCTTGGCCATGACACCCGTCCGCACGGGCTCGACGGGAGCCGCGTGCTCCACGGGGATCTGGTGCACGACGGGTTTCGCGTGCTCATCCGAGAGATCGATGGTCTCCTCCGATCCGGGCTCCACCTTGGTGAAACGGTAGAGCGCCCGCGCATCGGGATACTTCTTGCGGTCCACCTCCGAGAGGAAGTTGCCCGCCTCGCGGCAGTATACGCGGTAATCGCCGTACATCGCCTGATAGACCACCATTGTCTCGCCGGTCTCGGAATGTGTGGCCAGCGTCAGGACCTGGTACAGATTCCCCTTGAAATGCCGGTAGAATTCCTGCGGTTTCGGATAATCTCTCATCTTCTGTTCTCCTCCTCACCGGGCTCCTGCCCGCTGCACGCGGCGATCAGTGTCTCCACCGCGATCACATCCGTCATCCTGCCCTGCCTGATGGACAGATCCGCCTCCGCACAGGCCGAAAGGATCCGCCTCAGCTGCTCCGGCCTGTAGGACCTTGACCAGCCATCGGAGAGTTTTGCCACATACGGATTGATCCCGAGATACCCTCCGATCGCCTGATCATCATGCCCGAACCGGCCCGCCACCTCCGACACCTGCAGGATATTGTTGAACCGCGAGGTGATCAGCGCCAGCACCGACATGGGTGAATTCCTGTTCGTCAGCATCTCCTGATAGATCCGCATGGCACCCGCGCGGTCCCTGGCCGCCATCCGGTCGACCATCTTGAAGATGCGGTCCATCATGGAATCCGAGCATACCGCCCGCACATCTTCCGATGTGACCCGGCCGCGATCCATGCAATAGGCGGTGACCTTATCCATCTCCTGCTTCAGCAGGTTCATATCGATCCTGGGCTCGTTGGCGGCACCGCCCGCCACCAGATCCAGCAGGAGCTTCACCGCTCCCTGATCGATCTGCAGCCCCGCGGCACCGACCTTTTTGACGACCCACTTTTCCAGCTGATCGACGGGCGGCGGATCACAGGAGAGCACGAACCCCGCCTTCTCCACCGCTTTCCAGAGCGCGGTCGTGCGGTTCACGTCCCGTTCGTTGAAGATGATGCAGGTCGTCTCGCAGGGCTCCTTGACATACCCGGCGAAGATCTTTCCCTGCGCGCCGCCGTCCTCTTCCTTTTTCTCACCCGCGGCGCCGCCGGCGTTTTCTCCGTCGGATGCCGCTTCCCCCGCATCCTTGCTCCCGGCTTCCTCTCCGTCCTCCGCCTCCGCGTCCTCCGCGGATTTCTTCCTTTTGACGGCGAACCACCCGGAATCCTCGATCAGGATCACACGCCTGTCCGCAAAGAAAGGCATCGTCTGCGCCATGCCGATGACCTGATCCGCAGTCGTCTCCGGCCCGGAGTAGCGGGTGAAATTCATATCCCCCTTTTTCGCGCCCAGCGCCTCCAGAATCTCGGCGGCATCCTGCGTGCGCAGATAATCCTCCTCTCCGCACAGGAGATATACGGGCCGCACCTTTCCCGCCGCAAGATCCGCTTTCAGGCGCTTCTTGTCCGGCGTATAGGTGGATTCCCTGGTTTTTTTTGAAGTATTCGCCATAGTCTCCGTTCACCGGTCTTTTTCCGGCGCACGGAGACTATTTTACCACAGATGGACGGATTTGGGAAACGGCTCAGGAGCCCTGTTCCTCCTGATACCTGTCGATCAGCAGATGGATCTCCCGGTTGGGGTCGTCGCGCATCCCCGTCGGGACGCCGAATTCCATGAGACGGTCCGCCTCCGTACCGCAGGTCTCCCACACCGGCAGGCCCTCGCCGTTCGGATCGC
>JAFXTJ010000012.1 GCA_017535945.1 Lachnospiraceae bacterium | reverse complement strand
GGTGTCCCGTTGTAACACCTCATTCTCGAATGGGTGTTCGGGGAGATTTGCCGGTGAAATCGAGGGCCGCGCAGGCCCCGTGGCTTGTCCTGCCGCTTTTCACCGGTTCGTCATTTGCAGCAGGCCATTTTAACGAGAATGACCTGCTACAAATGGCCAATGAACGATTTGCAGCAGGCCTTTTCAACATAAATAGCCTGCTACAAATGACCGAAGAGCGATTTGCAGCAGGCCAATTCAACATAAATAGCCTGCTACAAATGGCCAATGAACGATTTGCAGCAGGCCCACAACCAGCAAGCAGCAGCGTCAGTCCTCCGGGAACCGCGCGAGCTCCGTGTAGATCATGCCATTCCGGCCGCGTTCGGAGCGCATCAGAGAGAAGCCCTGCACCTGCATGGAGGCTTCCGGTGGGATGACTTCCGGAAGAGCGCCGCTGCCCCGGTACTCCGCCTTGCGCACGAGAGTGATATGCGGGCTGAACCTTTTCCTGTCAAAAGGGATCCCGGCGTCTGCCAGGGCGCGGCGGATCCGCTTCACGAGTTTCTCCGCCTCTTCGCCGTCGCGGATCCCCGCCCAGTACAGGTCGCCGAATCTGCCGATCCCCTGCAGTGCGATGGAAAACGGCCTGAATTCCACGCCGGCGAGTGCTTCCTGCACAGCCGCGGCGTCGCCGTACTCGCCGATAAAAGCAAGCGTGAGGTGGAGATTCTCCGTCCTCGTGTAATGCCCGCGCAGCCCGCTCTGTGAGAGATCCGCCTGCAGTTCCTCCAGGGCTTCGATGATGCTGTTGTCAAAGCGTATCGCTACAAACAGTCTCATGTACTATTCCCTCTATTCCCTCTGCTCCTTCCGCGTCTCACACCGTGATCTCGATCTGATTTCCCTCGATCGCGACGATGCAGCTCTCATAGTAGCCGTCCCCGGTCGTGCGCGGGCCGCTCAGTACTTCAAAGCCGTCCGCCCGGAGCTGTTCCGTCAGCCGGTCGACTTCTCCGGTGCTGCCGGCCGAGAAGGCGATATGGGCATATCCGGTCCGGTTCGGGGTTTTGACGGGATCGTCCAGTTCAGGCTTGTTCATGATCTCCAGCCTTGCTCCGTCGTCAAAGGTGATGAAATAGGAACGGAATCCGGTGTTCGGGTTGCGGTATCCCGCATTGGATGTGCCGCCGAGGTACTTCACGAAGAAGTCCCTTGCGTTTTCCGGATCATTGACATACATGGCCATGTGTTCGATCTTCATGATATGCGTCTTTCATTATGAATAAATCCAGTTACTGTTTTCTTTGCAGGATGTAGAAAACCCTGTCAGCTCTTGCAGACAAAATCATATTAATGTTCCCTCTGCCGCATGCAGAACCCCCCTGTCAGACCACGACCCCTTCTCCCTCCCGCCAATCCGCGGTGAGCGCGGCAGCTTCCGGCAGGTCTTCGGAGACGAGGCAGTCCGCCAGAGCTGGCTTCAGCTCGCGGTCGATCACACGCTGGATCTCACGTGCGCCGTATTCCGGGCTGGTGCCGGCCAGACGGATGTGCTCCTTCAGCGCGTCGGTGCAGGTTAACGTGATCCCGCGGGCGGAGAGTCTGTCCGCGACCAGGCGCAGCTGTTTGTCGACGATCCGTGCCGCCATGTCGTCCGTCAGCGATCGGAACTGCACGATCGCGGTCAGGCGGTTCCTGAATTCCGGCGTAAAGGTCTTCTTCACGGCATGATCGATCGCGCCGGTGTTGAGGCCGTCCGCGCCGAAGCCGATCTGCGCCTTGACGAGATCCGACGCGCCGGCGTTGGAGGTCATGATCAGGATCACGTGCCGGAAATCGGCTTTGACGCCCTGGCTGTCCGTGATCGTTGCGTAGTCCATCACCTGCAGGAGCACATTCAGGATGTCCGGGTGCGCCTTTTCCACTTCGTCAAGCAACAGCACGCTGTGCGGATTCTTGCGGATGACATCGGTCAGGCGGCCGCCTTCTTCGTAGCCCACGTAGCCGGCCGGCGCCCCGAGGAATTTGGAGACGGCATGCTTCTCCATGTATTCGCTCATGTCGAAACGCAGGAGCGGGATCCCCATGGACTTCGCCAGCACGCGCGCGATCTCCGTCTTGCCCACACCGGTCGGCCCGACAAAAAGAAGGCTCGCGACCGGCTTGTCATCTTCGTTGAGGCCCGAGCGGGAAAGCCGGATCGAGCGGCACACGGCGTCCACCGCCTCATCCTGCCCGTAGACTTCCGCTTTGATCCGCTCCGGCAGATCGCGCAATTGCGCCAGTTCGTCCGTGGCCACGGTCTCGCGCGGGATGCGCAGGAACTCCGTCAGGATCGTCTGCAGCAGCTCCTCCGTGACGACCTTCTCCTCGCTGTCGCTGTGCAGGTGCAGATACGCGCCGGCTTCGTCCATCAGATCGACCGCCTTGTCCGGCTGAAAGACCTCGGTGCGGTACTTGCCGCTTAGTTCCACGATCTTCGCAAGGATCCCGTCGGGATAGGTGACGTGGTGGAAGCCCTCGTACCACGGGCGCAGGCCCTTCAGGATCCGCTCCGTCCCGTCCGCGTCGGGTTCTTCCACATCGATGTTCTGGAAGCGGCGCACCAGCGACTTGTTCTTCGAGAAGCTTTTCTTGTACTCCTCATAGGTCGTGCTGCCGATGAAACGGATGTGGTCGTCCGTCATGTAAGGCTTGAGAATGTTCGAGGCGTCGAGCGTCCCGCCGCCGACCGCGCCTGCGCCGACGATGTTGTGGATCTCGTCGAGGTAGATGATGGGCTTCTCCTCTTCGGAAATGCCCTTTAGGACACTTTCCATGCGTTTCTCGAAATCGCCGCGGTACTGCGTCCCGGCGAGCATGGTCCCCATGTCGATGGAGTAAACGCGGGCGCCGGCGAGGATCTCCGGCACCCGTCCCTCTTCGATCCTGCGCACAAAGCCGAGCGCGATGGCGGTCTTGCCGACGCCGGCTTCGCCGATGAGCAGCGGGTTGTTCTTTTCCTTGCGGCACAGAACGAGCATGAGCCGCTCGAGTTCCTGCTCTCTGCCGATGAGCGGCACCGCATCCTCGCGGTTCACCGTGTCATTCAGGCACGTGGCGTACTGCTTCCATTCCTCCTTCCGCTTCCCGCGAAAGGTGCTCACGGGACCCTGCTCCTCCGTCCCCTCTTCCGTCCCGCCCGCATCTTCCGCAAGGGCTTCGTGAAGGGCGATGAACAGTTCTTCCGGGTCGACGCCCTGCCCGGTCAGGTAGTAGAGCGCGTGGCTTTCCTTGAGCTGCATCATGCCGCGGACAGCGTGGATGAGGCTGACCTGCTCCCTCCCACTCGAATGTGCCTGCAACGCGCCGAGTTCGAGCATCACCTCCATGTCGTGCGACAACTCCGGCGTGTATTCACCTTCCTCCTCGGGGACCTTGTCGCAGCGCGACTCAAAGAAATCCTCCAGATCCTGTCTCAGTTCGTCCGCGTCGCCGCCGCATTCTTCGTATGCCTCGCGGAACGCCGGGTCGACGCACAGCAGCGCGAGCAGATGCTCCGGCATCACATATTCATGGCGCTTCTCCTGCGCCAGTCGAATAGCCGCAAAGATGAGCGCATGCAGTTTTTTCGCTAATTCCATTTGGGTTCCTCACATTTGGCGGACTTCGATGCGCAGCGGGAAGCCCTCCTCCCGCGCCATTCGGATGGCCTTGTCTCTTTTGGTGACGGCGACGTCGTAGGTGTAGGTGCCCACCAGTGCGCTGCCCGCCTTGTGCACCTGCATCATGAGCGCCTGCGCCTCCTGCTCATTCTTGTGGAAAACGAGTTTGAGCACACTCACGACGAACGGCATGGTCGTGAAATCATCATTGCAGAAGATCACACCGTAGAGGTGCGGCTCCTTTTCCCTGACCAGGTCTCTTTCCTTGAGCCCCGGTGTCTGCTGTGTGTGCGTGTTCATCGGGTTTTAGTCCTTTTCTGACCGGATCGGTCAATACACGAGTCTGACGATCTCCTGTGCGGCGTTTTTGCCCTCGCGGTGATCGCTGCCGGTCTTGGCCAGCACGCTCATATACCGCTTGTCACCATGGTAGGTGAGTTTGTAATGCGTTCCGTCCTCGGAAATGTCAAAGCCCAGTTCCCTGATGCCCTGTCTGGTGCTGCCGCTCATGGTCTTATAGCCGTTGAGGAGCGTCTTTGCGAGTTTTTCGAGCCGCTCGGATTCGCCGGCATACTCATTGGCAGCCACGATATCATCCAGGACATCCGCTCTTCGTGAGCGGTCTCTCACTTCTTTTCTCGCCTCCGTGAGGCAGCGCAGGATCAGGTCCTTGACTTCGCCCGGATAGAGATCCGCTTCCCGGCCGAAATACAGGAGCGGCAGGGACTTTTTCCCGGTGATCTTGGATCTCAGACCATGACATTCCAGTTCCAGTGAAGTGTTGACATTCGTGAGGTCATCGACCTGATCCTGCAGGGCCGTGATCTCCTCCTCATACATGGCGGTCAGCTCATCCTGATCCAGTTTGTCACGGTGCCTGGCCTCCTCCGCTTTTTTCCTCTCTTCGTGGAGCGAGGCGATCCGCTCATTCAGCAGTTCGCGGTGCACGCCGTTCCAGGTGTACAGCGGGTCGATCTCTTTGATGCCCTCGTACCGGATGACCCGGTCCACGATGCGGTCAAGGAGCATGTCGATATGGCCTCTGTAATCGCGCAGCCGGTATGTCTTGTGGCGTCTGATGTCATTGAGGATGTAGATCCCGATGTCTCCGCCGGTCTCCGCTCTCCTGTGGCCGTTTCCGATCCTCCGGCTCACCGCGTTGTCCGCGACGATGATATGGGCAACACCTTTGAGCCGGTAGGCGAGTTCCGTCGGAGAGACCGGCAGTTTGTTTGTCCATGTCTTTGATACATATACGATCGGCAGCCGATACGGTTCACCGCCGTAGAGTACCCGGTTCATGAATTCCGCGCTCTCCGTTCCGACCCGGATCGGTGTCCGCAAAACCGGTATGCCGTTGTCCGTGTCAAGGAAGCCTCCGTTGATGAGCATGGTGATGAAATGCGGCGTGGAAAACGACTGGTCATTGATCAGCGCATTTTCCATATAGCTGCGTTCGAGCTGGATGCAGATCTGTCCTGCCGACAGGTTGAGGATGTAGCCGGTGGTCCAGATCGTTCCGTCTTCCGTACGCTTCTCATATCTGGCCGCGATGATGCTTTTGCGGACCAGTTCAACGATGTCCATCCGGAGGTTTTCGTGCGAGACGCTGAGATTTCTCGTCCCGTTCCATTCCAGGCCGGGGATGATGTTCTCCGGGTACTTGCTTGTGTTGTTCCATTCAATGACCAGCCGCACAAATTCATCAGCCGTCAGTTTGCTGTTCACGTTCAGTTTTGTTGAGAATAAGAGCATTTGATCACCTGCCTCTTTGCTGTACCGGCGCCGTTACAGAGTAATGATACATGTTGCGCGCGCGGGGTGTCAAATCACGCAGGCGGGAGGGATGAGGGGGATTGGGGTGCCTTTTTGTGGTGATCGGGGTGGCTTCAGTTACCCCTGTTCATCTCCTGTCCGGGGCCGGTGCAGATCCCTCCCTGCTGCTATCTGTGGTTATCCTGTTTGTAGCAGGTCATTATCGCGGATTCAGCCTGCTACAATTCGCCAATCCCACATTTGTAGCAGGCCATTATCGCGGATTCAGCCTGCTACTTTTCGCTGATCCTTCATTTGTAGCAGGTCATTACAGCGAGATCAGCCTGCTACATTTCGCCGATCCCCCATTTGTAGCAGGCCATTATCGCGGATTCAGCCTGCTACTTTTCGCCAATCCCCTATTTGTAGCAGGCCATTACAGCATAATCAGCCTGCTACTTTTCGCTGATCCCCCATTTGTAGCAGGCCATTACCCCAAAATCAGCCTGCTACTTTTCGCCAATCCGGTCAAGTCCTTTTTGTGGTGTAAATTCACCTTTAGGCACTGGTTTGTTTATGCGGCCAGCAACCGCTGCTGTTCTCTGGCAATTAACCTAAGGTTTGGCATGCATCCCTCTAAATGTGACTTACTC
>JAFXTJ010000102.1 GCA_017535945.1 Lachnospiraceae bacterium | reverse complement strand
TTACGAGGAGTCCAAGGCGACGATCGACTGGGCGGCCAGGGAAGCGGAACTGAAGAAGTTCGCTGAGGACGCCAAAGCGGAGGCGAAAAAGCGTGGCAATGTCTACGACTGCATCGTCGGTGTCTCCGGCGGCAAGGATTCGACTTATCAGGCAATGATCGCAAGGGATAAGCTTGGACTCAATCCATTGCTCGTAAACTGTGCACCGGATCATATTACGGAGGTCGGAAAAAAGAATATCAATAACCTGAGCCATTTGGGATTTGATATCATTTCCACGCATCCGAACCCGGTCGTCGCGAAACAGCTTGCCCGCAAATCATTTTTTGAACGGGGCAACATCATAGCGGCTTCGGAATATTGCCTGTGGGCTTCTGCTTATATCATGGCGATGAAGCTGAACATACCGTTCATCATCCAGGGAGAGAATGCGGCATTGACACTTGGTACGGCCAAGAGTCAGGATACGGGCAGTGATGCCTTTGCGGTGCTGCAGCTGAACACCCTGCGCGGCGGCAAGACGGATGAGTTTCTGGATCCGGAGAACGGGATCACCGAGAAGGATCTGTTCCTTTATCAGATCCCGCCTGTGGAAGAGATGAAGAAAGCCGGGATCCGCGCGATCTTCCTGCAGTACTACATGAAGGATTGGTCACAGGTGGGGAATGCGGATTTTTCCGTAGCGAGGGGGCTTTCCGGACGGACCGATGATCTGCATGCACTTGGACGTTATCGCCGATACACGGCACTGGATGATGATACCCAGATTCCCAACCAGATGATCAAGTATCTGAAATTCGGTTTTGGGTATGCCACGGATGAGGTCGGCTATGATATCCGTGAGGGACGTCTCTCCAGAGAGGATGCCAAGTGGTATGTCGACGAGTACGACGGACTTTGCGGCCAGAAGTATATAGACATTGTTTGTGAAAATCTGTCTATTACGGAAAAAGAGTTCTGGGAGGTCGTGGACCGTTATGTCAACCGGGATCTGTTCATGCCCGCTTCGGAATGTACGGATCCGAAGGCGAAGCGGATCTGCGGCCGCTACGTGCCCCGCTTCACGGTCGGGGAGGACTATGACTCCGAAAAGCAGTAGAGCGAATGGGAGAGAACAGGGAGAGGAATAAGAAAGGGATTCTGGATAACCTCCGGCACAAGCCGGAGGTGTTCCTCGTCTGTGCGCTCTTTTTCCTGCAGGCTGCGGTCTTCTTGATCTTTTGGGACCGCAGTTATCCGCAGATCCATGATAATCTTGATCTGTTCCCGCCGCACTACCGGATGATGAAGCTGCAGCATGCCTGGTTTGCCCACGGCGTGACGCTTCCGGTCATGCACGGCTTAAACCGCGATCTCTTCGGTTCGGAGTTTCTCCTTTACAACCTGCTGTACATCCTGTTGCCGGATATAGCGGCCTATATCCTCGGCTATTTCCTTAAGATCGCGATCGGCTTCACCTCTTTCCTGCTGCTTGCGCGGGATATGGCCGGCCGGGAACGGTACCGGAGATGCCTGCCGGTGCTCCTGCCGGTGGCAGCGGCTTTTGCCATGATCCCGGTCTTCCCGACCTACGGTATCGCTTTTACTTCGGTTCCGCTTGTTGTATTTATCCTCAGAAGGATCTTTTACAGGCAGGAACTGACAGCTCTTGGAGCGCCGGTGAGGGAGGCGCTGCCATCGGACGGATCGTCGTCCGGAATCTCCGGATCCACCTGCGAAGGGATCCGCGACGCACGCAGGAACAGATGGTCGCACATTCTGCCCTATATCGCACTATTCTGCTACCCGGCTCTTTCTTATTTTTCCTATCACGGATTCTTTATCCTGTGCTATCTGTGCGTGGCGGTCCTGATTCTGTGGATCCGGGACCGGAAGTTCCCCCTGCGGCTCTTTCTTTCCGTGATCGTATTATCCCTTGGCTATGTGGCTTTCGAATACCGGCTTTTCGGTGCGATGCTGCTGGATCATACGGTGACGATCCGCACGACGATGGAACACGGGGAACTGACACTCCTGCAGGCGCTCTGGGCCGGCGCCTCGGAATTCGTGCAGGCTTCCTTTCACAATCAGGACAGTCATACAGTTCTTGTACTGCCGGCCACGCTGATCGGGCTGATCGTTATCGCAGCCGCGGGGATCAGGCGGGGACGTGCCGCCGGAACGGGCGCCGGGAGCATCGCGGGAGAGATCCTCACGGATCCCGCGTATCTCCTGCTGTACTGGATCATCTTCAACGGTCTGAATTTCGGTCTGTACCAGTATGCGCCATACAGGCACCTGCTGGAGACGCTGGTCCCGAAGCTGACGGGCTTTGAATTTGCCAGGACCGCGTATTTCAACACGTTTCTCTGGTATGCGCTTCTGGCCGTACTGCTGTGCAGGCTGTTTCTGTTTGCGCAGGAAGACGCGGAGGAGACCGGATGTCTGGGAGAGACTCACCGGGGACCCGCCGGAAGCAGAAGGTATATTGCCGGTGCCGCCCGTGCTCTGGCCTGTCTCTCGGCGGTCATCGTCATGTTCCTGCCGCAGGTCTACAATGATTTTTACTACACGGTTTACAATCACGCTTATATCCTGCTGAAGCATAAGGAGACGAGCCGGGTAAACTACCGGGAGTATTATTCCCGGGAACTTTTTGCCCGGATCCTGCGTGAGATGGATTATCACGGCGAGTGGTCGGCAGCCTACGGGATGCATCCCGCGATCCTGAACTACAACGGGATCGCCAGTCTCGACGGTTATATCGGTTTCTATCCCCAGTCCTACAAGGAGACCTGGGAGCGGGTGGAGGCACCGGCTTTTGCGGGGTCTCCCTGGCTGAAAGATTATTTTGAGGGATGGGGAGCGCGTGTCTGTCTCTATTCCGGCTCGGATGAGAACACCTATGACGCGCTGCGTTATCCGGACATCCGGGATACCAGGCTCATGGCGGATATCGATGAACTTGCGGCGCTGGACTGCCGCTATATCTTCTCCCGGATCCGCATCTCCAATGCGGAGGAACTTGGGCTTCGTGAAGTGGGGCGATGGAGCGGAACGGATCCGGATACAGGGATCGTCTATGACTGCTCCCCCTACGAGATCACGGTCTATGAGCTGCCACGTGCGGGAGGAGGGACATGGTGAGTACGCGGAGGGGGGCGCGGCGCGTCTACATCTGCCATACCTATTACCACGCCTACATCGCCTGCAACAAGGAATTGTGCCTCAGGCAGGGGACGGCCGACCCCGGACGGGCGGATCTGATCCTCAGCACGATGTCCAATGAGTGGGAGCGTTTTCCGGACCGGATCAGGGAAGCGGGCCTCTTTGCCGGTGTTTATCTGTATGAGGAGACCACGGGCGCGGATGACCCTGCCTTGCAGGCGTTGCATCGGGACCGGGGGAACCTTTTCTCCAATCTCCTGCAGCGGATCCGCTATACGAGGGCGCTGGGCCGGCTGCAGCAGGACCGTATCCCGGTTGATCTGCGGGGTTATGAGGAAGTCAACGTCTTCTGCGATTCGGATCCGATCGGCTATTATCTCAACGCGGCGCGCATCCCTTATCATGCACTGGAGGACGGGCTCAATTCCGGGATCCTCGACAATCAGGCGCGTCTTTCCAACCGCGGAGCCTGGCCGTTAAAACGCCTCATGGCGAAACTTGGTCTCATCTTTATCGAGTGCGGCTACAGCCGGTATTGCATCGACTATGAGGTGAATGATCTTTCTGCCAATTTCGATCCGCCGCCCAATACGGTGGAGGTGCGGCGGAGCAGTCTGTGGGGGCGGCTGACGCCGGAAGATCACAGACTGCTCGCGGATGCTTTTCTGCCGGATTCGGAAGGCCTGAGACGTCTCATGGCGGGTTTTACGAAGCCCTGTGTCATGATCCTCACGGAGCCCCTGTGCGAACTGCCTGTGCGGGAACGGCTCTTTGGCGATATCGTGGAGCAATACGCCGGAGACTATGATGTGATCATCAAGCCGCATCCGAGAGACCTGCTGGATTACGGGGAGCGGTTCAAAGAGAAGTATCCGGAGGTAAAGGTCCTCACGGGCCGTTTTCCGATGGAGGTGCTGGATGATCTGCCGGAGTTTCGGATCGCAAAGCTCGTCTCCGTGATCACGCAGGTGGATGATGTACGTTTCGCTGCGGAGAATGTATATCTCGGACTGGATTTTCTGGACCGCTACGAGGATCCTGCGATCCATCGCAAGATGGAGACGCTGCGGGGGGAGACTGCAGGGGCTTCGGGAAGTGCTTCCGGCGACAGAGAGCCGCAGGACGGTCTGGATTTACGTCCCGCGGATCCCGCCGACCGGGACCGGTGGCTCGACGTGCGGAACGATGAGATGTCCAGACGGTATTCCAATAACCATGATCCCATCGATCCCGCGGCCCATGCCTCCTGGTTTGCCGCAGCGCTTGCAAACGACAGGGAACGGCTCTTCGTAT
>JAFXTJ010000101.1 GCA_017535945.1 Lachnospiraceae bacterium | reverse complement strand
ATCGTGCGGGAGGGAGGGCAGCTGCGGCAGCTCCTCCCGGGGAGCATCAACGGAGAGAAACCGGCATTCGGCAGAGAGGCCGCATTTTTAAAGGAATATATATCCGATGACGAGTCCGTCCTCATGATCTCCAGAGGAGACCGCGGCTACTACGGCAATGTGCTGAAATATGCCTGCTGGCCGATAGAGGCGCTCGCCGTATCACCGGGTCCGCCGGCCTTTGAAGGAGATATCTGGAGTGTCGGCTGGTCAGAGGAGGATCTGTCGGTAAATCTTGGCCGCAGGGATCATCTGTGGATCTATCATGCAGATGAAGCCTTCCGGGATCAGTACGGAAACGTGCTTTCCGGTCTCTCCGGACCGGCAGACGGTGCCCTGTACCGGATCCGGCAGACCGGGGACGGATTTGAGTTTATCCCCGAAGGTGTGTATACTGATACACAGTAAACAGGTCATGACAGGAGGAGGATATGTCTGAATTTGACGGAGCAACATTACTCATCACCGGCGGTACGGGATCCTTTGGGAATACTGTCCTGAAACACTTCCTTACCACGGATATCGGTGAGATCCGGATCTTTTCGAGAGACGAGAAGAAGCAGGACGATATGCGCCATGAGCTGCAAGCGAAACATCCGGACTGCGCCGGCAAGGTGAAGTTCTACATCGGCGATGTCCGGGATCCCCGGTCCGTGCGGGATGCCATGACCGGAGTGGACTACATCTTTCACGCGGCGGCTTTAAAGCAGGTCCCCAGCTGCGAATTCTTTCCGATGGAAGCGGTGAGGACCAATATCATGGGGACGGACAATGTGCTGCATGCGGCCATCGAAGCCGGTGTGAAGCGTGTGGTCTGCCTGTCAACCGATAAAGCGGCCTATCCCATCAACGCCATGGGCACCAGCAAGGCGATGATGGAGCATGTGGTCCGGGCAAATGCCCGGGTGGCAGCGGAACGTGGCGGAACAGTCATCTGCTGTACACGTTACGGGAATGTCATGTGTTCCCGCGGTTCCGTGATCCCGCTCTTTGTCGATCAGATCCGGGCAGGAGAACCGATCACGATCACCAATCCGGACATGACACGTTTCCTCATGAATCTGGATGAGGCGGTGGAACTCGTGCGGTTTGCGTTTTCCCATGCGGAACCCGGCGATCTCTTTATCCAGAAGGCGGATGCATCCACGATCGGTGTGCTGGCACAGGCGGTGCAGAAGCTTTTCGGAGACACAGGGACCCGGATCATCGGTACCCGTCACGGGGAGAAGCTCTACGAGACGCTGATGACCAAAGAGGAGAGACTCCGCTCGGAGGATATGGGGGATTATTACCGTGTGTCCGCGGATAACCGGGATCTGAACTATGACAAGTATTTCATAAACGGGCAGGTCCTGACCCAGTCAGAGGAGGCTTATACCAGTCACAATACCAAACTGCTGGATGTGGACGGCACGGTGGAGAAACTGATGACCACCGACTATGTGAAAGAGGCGCTGGAACAGTGAAGATCCTCGTAACCGGCAGCAACGGCTTCATCGGCAGGAATCTGGTCTGGAATCTCAGGGAGATCCGGGACGGGAAGAACCGTACACGTCCCGATCTGATGATCACGCAGATCTATGGATACGATCAGGGCGTATCGGAAGAACTGCTGGAGGAGGCTTGTGCTTCCGTTGATTTCGTCTTTCATCTGGCAGGTGTCAACCGCCCGCAGAACGAGGCGGAGTTCATGCAGGGCAACTGCGGGTTCGCAGAGGAGATTCTCGACAGGCTACGGGCGCACGGCAATCGCTGCCCGGTAATGCTGGCCAGTTCGGTACAGGCGTCTCTGACCGGCCGGTTTGCCGATTCGCCTTACGGGAAGAGCAAACTGGCTGGAGAAGAGCTTTTCTTCCGGTACGCCGGAGAGACCGGAGCGCCGGTGCTGGTATACCGTTTCCCCAACGTCTTCGGGAAATGGTGCCGGCCGAATTACAACTCCGCGGTGGCAACCTTCTGTCATGCGATCGCTAACGACCTGCCGTATCAGGTCAATGATCCGGCAACGGAACTGGAACTGCTGTATATTGATGATCTGATCGGCGAGATGCTGGATGCGCTGGAGGGCAGAGAGCATCATTGCGGATATATCGGAACGGATCCGGTCCCCGAAGAGCGCGGGCGCTATTGCTATGTCCCGACGACGCACCGGGCAACACTGGGCGAGATCGTCGATCTGCTGCATGAGTTTTACCGGATGCCGGAGACGCTGGTGCTGCCGGAGATCCCGGCCGGTTCCTTCGCCAAAAAACTTTACAGCACGTATCTGTCCTATCTTCCGCAGGAGAAGATCTCATACGGATTCCGGTCGCGTATTGATAACCGCGGGAGTTTCACGGAACTGATCCGCACGATGAAAAACGGCCAGATCTCCGTCAATGTGGCAAAGCCCGGGATCACCCGCGGGGAACACTGGCACAATTCCAAATGGGAAATCTTCATCGTTGTCTCCGGGCACGGGATGATCAGACAGCGGCGGATCGGGATCGACCCCGGGACAAAAGAAGAGTGGCCGGTACTGGAATTTGAAGTGACCGGGGAACAGATGCGGGCGGTGCAGATGCTGCCCGGCTATGCTCACAGTATCGAAAACCTGAGCGCAACGGAAGATCTGGTGACGATCATGTGGGCCAACGAACCGTTTGATGAGGAACAGCCGGACACCTATTACGAGTCGGTGAGATCCGCACGTCCGGTCAATCCGGAAAAAGGGAACATCTGATATACGCAGAAGATCGGAGCTTTTATGAACAGTGAATTCGCACAGGTGAAATGGCAGGAGAACGGCAGGATCAAGCTGCTGATCATTGTCGGGACGAGACCGGAGATCATCCGGCTCAGCGCCGTGATCGCTAAATGCAGACAGTATTTCGATACGATCCTGGCCCATACGGGGCAGAACTATGATTACGAACTGAACGGTATCTTTTTCCGGGATCTGGGACTGGCGGATCCGGAGGTCTATCTGGACGCCGTCGGGGCGGATCTGGGCGAGACCATGGGCAATATCATCGCAAAGAGCTATCAGCTGATGGAAGCGATCCGACCGGATGCCGTACTGGTCCTTGGGGATACCAATTCCTGTCTGTCCGTGATCGGCGCCAAGCGTCTGCACATCCCGATCTTCCATATGGAGGCGGGCAACCGATGCAAGGATGAATGCCTGCCGGAGGAGACGAACCGGCGGATCGTGGACATCATTTCGGATGTGAATATGGCCTATTCGGAACATGCCAGAAGATATTTGGCGGATTGCGGCCTGCCGAAGGAGCGGACCTTTGTGACAGGCAGTCCCATGGCGGAGGTGCTGTCCGCCCATCTGGACGCGATCCTGTCCTCGGATATCCATGAGCGGCTGTCCGCCGAGTGCGGGCATCGGATCGAAAAAGGAAACTATATCCTGCTCTCAGCGCACAGAGAGGAAAACATCGATACGCCGGAAAACTTTGATTCCCTGTTTACGGCGGTGAATGCTCTTGCTGAGAAGTATGATCTCCCGGTGCTCTATTCCTGTCATCCCAGATCGAAGAAGCGTCTGGAGGAGAGCGGTTTCCGGCTCGATCCGCGTGTGATCGCGCATGCCCCCATGGGGTTTCT
>JAFXTJ010000100.1 GCA_017535945.1 Lachnospiraceae bacterium | reverse complement strand
CGATCTCCGCGGTGGGGTCGTTAAAGTTATCGATGGCCTGCACGGCGACGCCCGTGCGGAACTGATCCGCATAGAGATCCTTTAACGGGACGTCCGGCAGTTCTTCCCCTGCAGAGCCGCCTCCTGTGCCGGAGGCTGACGACCCCGCGTCAGCGGGAAGCAGCTCGGGAATGGCGTCGGCTTCCGCGGGATCATCCGTGTTGTCACCCGGATCCGTCTCCTGTACGGCCGGAGCTGGCGCCGGCTCCGTGACCGGCGCGGGAGTTCCGCAACCGGCAAGCAGGATCATCAATGACAGACTGATGGGTATGATCTTTTTATGAAACATTTCTTTGCGCTCCTTTCAGGCATTGATCCGGATCTTTATCTCTTTCCCGGCAGCTTGGCGAGTTCCCGGTCCATCAGTTCCGAGATCTGCTGTCGATGTTCGTCTTTGACCAGATAGTAGAGCAGGGACTCTTTGACCAGCTCCTGCGGGAGACCGCGGCCCACGAGCTTGAAGTTGACGAAGCCGCGCGCGATGTAGGAGGGCAGCTCCTCTTTGGAGAGGAAGGCCGGGCGCTTTTTGCATTCCGCAAAGGAGGGTTTCACCGTACTGCCGATCCGGTTCGGACACGGGTAGGGCGAACCTTTGTCAAAGGTGATCTGTTTGAGCCCCTCGTCCCGGTAATGCGCCGTGCGCATGGGGCAGTGCGGGAAGCAGATCTCATCCACCAGGATCTCCACACGGGACGCCTCCGGCTCAAGCGCCGCAAGCATCGCCTCATCGTGGTTCTTGTCATAATCCAGCACCACAAGATAATAGCCCTTCTGCAGTTCCGCCTGCAGCCCCGCGAGATCCGTGATCCGCTTGGTCGTGGACGAGATGAGCGGGAAGCGCGGATAATTCGTCCGGATATAATCCTCCAGTACGGGTGCATTGACGAGGACCTGATTCGTGCCGTTGTCCGCGAACGACATGATGAGATTGCAATAGGTATCCGTCAGATGTTTTTCTTCGATCAGCGGGTTCGTCCAGGTGAAGCGCACCGGGACGCCGAGCGCGGCGTAGGTGTCGAGGATCTTCTTCATATCGCCCTTCGCGCTGATCCCGAACACCGCCCGGCCGCCGTTCCAGATCGCCCCCGGAAAGGTGCCGTAGACGCTGCCGATGCGGTAGCCCTCTTCAAAGCACCCCGGGTGTGTCTTCATCAGCCGAAGCAGCACCTGGAACAGATAGAAATGCACACAGAAGCCGGGGAGGTGCCAGTAGACCTCGCGCGGGCCTGTCTCTGCGGTGTTTTGCGGTTCACTCATGGTTTCTTCCTTTCGATGGGGCGGACTATGCGGGGATCATGGTGCGGATCGATTCGATCTCTTTCGCGAGTTCCACCTTGGCATTGCGCATGTCAATATCGTTTTGCAGATTGAGAAAAAAGCGGTCGGATACATTAAAGAATCTGGCGAGCCGCAGCGAGGTGTCCACCGAGATCTTTCTGCGATCGTGCAGGAGGTCCTGGATCCGGGATACAGGAACATGCAGCTCACGGGCCAGATGGTACGCCGTCAGATCATAAGGCTCCATGAATTCCTCCCGGAGGATCTCTCCTATGGTGGGGGTGGGAATTGTCTTTGTATTCATCGTTATCCTCCGTCTAGTGGTAATCTGTGATCTCCACACTGTAGAAGTCGCCGTTTTCCTCTTCAAAGCAGATCCTGTATTTTTCATTGATCCGAATGCTGTATTGCCTCTCGCGATCACCATGCAGAGCTTCGAGATGATTCGCCGGCGGTATCCGCAGATCATTCAGTTCCTGCGCATTATCGATCATCATCAGTTTGCGCAGAGCGATATGCTGGAGCTGCTGCGGCAGGGCTTTGGAGTATTGTTGCCGGTAGATCAGTTCGGTTTCTTTGTTGCGAAAGGTCTTTATCATGTCTCTATTATACACGCCACGCGTGTATATGTCAAAACAAAGAAATCTTTCCGGACCTGCACTTTCGTACGTATTGCTCACTGAGAAGGAGTGATAAAATCAGACGGTACATGAGATCAGGAAGAGGGAGAGCTGTCCGTTTTCCCGGTTTTATTGATTTTTTATCGGAGGTCACGGCATGAACGGATCAAAAGGAAGCATGAAACGCCTGTTAACGGGACTTCTGGCGGCGGCGCTCGTTACCGCCTCGTTCCCGTCCACGGTCTTCGCGGCGGGGAGCATCACGGATCCCGTTGCTGCGGTCCCGGAGGGATCGGTCACCGATCCGGCAGCGGATCCCGGATCCGGGGGAGTGGAGAACCCCGCGCCTGAGGAGGATCCGGAGATCACGTTACCTACAGAAGGGGAAGAACCGGCAGAGACGCAGGATCCCACGGACGGGGAAGAACCCGCGTCTCCGGAGGAACCTGTGGAATCGTCCGATGCGCTGACGGACCCGATCGATGAGACGGAAGACGGCCTTACTTCCGCAGCGGACGGGGAGGAGACGGAGGAAGAAGCCGATGCGCTGATCCCTGTACTTTCGGAGGAGGAACCGGAACGGGTCGGAGGCAAGTATGGCAGCGGAGACGGAGTGATCACTTCGGATGCGGGCAGTGGGGGATATCAGTTTAAATTTGCCAAAGTCGGTTATCAGAAGGATGATATCGAGCAGCAGACTGCCACACTCACCAATAACGGGACCAAGACACTGACACTGCAGGATCCTGTGACGCTCACAGATAGCGCGAAGGGCTACTGGGAATTCGGTCCGTTCCTGGTGAATGGTGTCGAGAGTAAATCTCTTCCGGCGGG
>JAFXTJ010000099.1 GCA_017535945.1 Lachnospiraceae bacterium | reverse complement strand
GTATAGATATTGCAATGAGGTAATACGCCGGCGAGCTGCCGCAGAAATGCTTCGACCCCGGCCGGTCCGTGGTACGGCAGGGCTTCCCCGGTCTCCCGGGCCGTGAGGAAATGCTCGATTTCCACACCCAGACGCCGGTCTGTCCCCGCGCCATTAACAAAATAGGAGATCAGCCGCTCACGCAGTTTCTCCCTGCTCTGCGAAGTCACCGTCCCCCATTACCCCCTCTTCTGCGCCCTAGCATATACATTGCGCAGCCGCTCGGTCTTATCGTTCTCATAGACCTGGGCCTGCGCTTCCGCCGCATATCCCATCATCAGGGTGAGTGAGCGCACATCCGCGCCGTTCTCCATCAGATGGGAAGCAAAGGAATGCCTGAGCACCCCCGGCGTGATATTTGTCCGTATCCCGGCATCCTGAGCGTAACGCCTCACGATCTTCCAGACGCTCTGTCTGGTGAGTCCGGTCCCCCGCGTGTTGACAAACAGCGGGGCATTGACAAGCGGTGCCACATAGCGGCTCCGCCCTTTGCCGATCCAGTTTAAAAGTGCATCCCGCGCCTTCTCGCCGAACGGGATCTCCCGTGCCGGCTTCTTATCCTGCGCCTCAACGCGCAGGATGGAGGACCTCAGATCGATATCCGCCGGATAGAGCATCACCAGTTCCCCGACCTTGATCCCCGTGGCATACAGCAGTTCCAGGATCGCACGGTCCCTGCTACCGAGCGGTGTCTCCCCGTCCGGCGCGGCCAGCAGCCTGTCGATCTCTTCCGCGGACAGGATCAGCGGTCGTTTGCGCACGGCGCCGGGCCGCTCCAGGATGTCCGTCACATTGCGCTGCACATCGTCATTCTCCACGAGGAAACGGAAGAAGACCCTGAGCGACGAAGTCCGTCTCGCCAGTGTGGCACCGGACATACCGCCCGCTTCCAGCCCGAAGAAGTAATCCGCGAGCAGTTCCTCCGTGACCTGTGTCACCTCCTCCACGCCATGGGCGGCCATATCCTCCGCAAACGCCGTGAGATCCGAGCGGTAGGCCTCGATGGTATGAGGCGCCGCCTCCCGGATGATGACCATGTATTCCAGAAAGCTCTCGATATTCCGCTTCATCTGCCCTCAGCGAGTGCGAGCAGTTTCTCATAGACCGGCTGACCGTCGAGTGTCGAGAAATAATCCGCCGGTGTCTGTGCCCTCCTGATCTGCGTGACGGAACCGTCCGGAGCAAGCAGCAGCTCCGCGCACTTTAATTTGCCGTTGTAATTGTAGCCCATCGCCGAACCGTGGGCACCGGTATCATGGATGTAGATGAGGTCCCCGATCGAGATCTCGGGGAGCTGCCTGTCGATCGCGAATTTGTCGTTGTTCTCGCACAGAGAGCCGACCACATCGTAGGTATGGTCGCAGGGCGCATCCTCCCTGCCCAGCACGGTGATATGATGGTAGGCGCCGTACATGGCCGGACGCATGAGATTCACCGCGCAGGCGTCCACGCCGATGTACTCCTTGTAAATGTGCTTCTCATGGATCGCACGGGTGACGAGTGCCCCGTAAGGTCCCGTCATGAAACGTCCCATCTCCGCGTAGACCGCGGTGTCTCCAAGTCCCGCCGGCACGAGGATGCGCTCGAATTCCCGCTTCACGCCCTCGCCGATCGCCATGATATCGTTGCCCTCCTGATCGGGCCGGTAGGCGATGCCAACACCGCCGGAGAGATTGATGAAATCGATCGCGACGCCGGTCTGCTCCTGCACCTCCACGGCCAGCGCAAAGAGCTGTCCCGCCAGCATCGGGTAATACTCATTGGTCACGGTATTGCTCGCGAGGAATGCGTGGAGACCGAAATGCTCCACCCCGTTTTCCTTAAGGATCCGGTAGCCCTCGATCAGCTGCTCCTTTGTCAGGCCGTATTTCGCATCGCCGGGATTGTCCATGATCCCGTTGCTCATCTGGAATACGCCGCCCGGATTGTAGCGCAGGCTCAGCGTCTTCGGCAGACTGCCGTTTACTTTTTTTAGATAATCAATATGCGTAATATCGTCAAGATTGATCACCGCGCCAAATTCCGCCGCCATGCGATACTCCTCCGCCGGCGTTTCATTGGAAGAGAACATGATGCGTTCCTTGCCGTCCCCCACTGCGTGCGCAAGCATCAGCTCCGTCAGGGACGAGCAGTCGAAGCCCGCACCTTCCTCCATCAGGATCTGCAGGATCGCGGGATTGGGCAGCGCCTTCACGGCGAAGTACTCACAGAAGCCGGGATTCCAGGCAAAAGCCTCTCTCACGCGGCGCATGTTCTCCCGGATGCCTTTCTCATCATAGATATGGAAAGGTGTGGGATAACTCTTCGCGATCTCCTCCGCCTGCTCTTTGGTAATGAACGGTTTTTTCATGATCTTCCTCCTCTTAGATATCGTCGATCTGCCAGTCGATCGGCTCCTCCCCGTGCTCCTTGAGAAACTCGTTACATTTGCTGAAATGCCTGCAGCCGAAGAATCCGCGGCTTGCCGAGAGCGGGCTCGGATGCGGCGACTGCAGGATCAGGAATTTCGGATTGTTCAGGCGCACCGCCTTCTCCCCGGCAGGTCGCCCCCACAGCATACACACGATCGGACGGTCCTCGGCGTTCACCGCGTCGATCACGGCGTCCGTGAACTGTTCCCAGCCCTTCCCCTTATGGGAGAAAGCCTGATGCGCGCGCACGGTCAGCAGCGTGTTGAGCAGCAGCACACCCTGATCCGCCCATTTCTTCAGATACCCGTTGTTCGGGATCCGGCAGCCCAGATCGTCATGCAGCTCTTTGTAGATATTCTGCAAAGACGGCGGCAGCGGCTGCACGCCCGGCTGCACCGAAAAACACAGGCCGTGCGCCTGTCCGGGCTCATGATAGGGATCCTGGCCCAGGATCAGGACCCGCACCCGGTGCAAAGGTGTGTAATGCAGCGCGTTGAAGATATCCTCCGACGGCGGATACACGACCGACTGCGCATATTCCGCACGGATGAATTTATAGAGCGAGGCGTAGTAAGGCTTCCGGAATTCCTCCGAAAGAGCCTCCTGCCAGTCGCCGGAGATCATCCCCATTGCAGTTTATCCTGTTCCGGCGGACAGGGTCTGACGGACACGCCGCGTTCCTTCAGATATTCCTTGACCTCACGGATGGACAGTTCCCTGTAATGGAACAGAGACGCGGCGAGTGCGGCATCCGCTCCGCCTTCCTCCAGCGCCTCGCGGAAATGCTCGCAGTTTCCGGCGCCGCCCGAAGCGATCACGGGGATCTTCACGGTGTCCGCGACGATCCGCGTCAGTTCCAGATCATAGCCGTCCTTGGTACCGTCGCAGTCCATGCTGGTCAGCAGGATCTCGCCCGCGCCGCGCTGCCAGGCCTCCTTCGCCCACTTGATCGCATCGATCCCGGTATCGATCCGGCCGCCTGCCTGATAGATGTTCCAGCTGTTCCCTGTCCGTTTGGCGTCGATCGCCACGACGATGCACTGGCTGCCGAAGCGCTTTGCGCCGTCGGTGATCAGCTCCGGATGATCGATCGCCGCGGAATTCACAGCCACCTTGTCCGCACCTTCCCTGAGGATCGCGTAGATATCCTCCACCGTGCGGATCCCGCCTCCCACCGTAAAGGGGATGAAGACGCGTTCCGCCACGCGGCGCACCATGTCGGCGACGATGTTGCGTTTATCCGAGGTCGCCGTGATGTCGAGAAACACCAGTTCATCGGCTCCCTCGCGGGAATAGGCCTCCCCGACGGTCACCGGATCGCCGGCGTCCTTTAAAGACAGAAACTGAACTCCTTTGACGACCCTGCCGTCCTTGACATCAAGACAGGGAATGATCCTCTTTGTAAGCAATGACGCCTCCCGTGATCCGTAATAGTGTGGATCGTTATTTCGATTAAATATTTACGAAATTATATAACATTTGCATGCCGAAGCTGCTGCTCTTTTCGGGATGGAACTGGCAGGCAAAGACATTCCCGCTCTCGATCGAGGCGTGCACCGTTGCACCGTACGAGCAGGTTGCCGTGACGATCCCCGGATCCTCCGCCTCCAGATAATAAGAATGGACGAAATAGACGTAAGGTTCGGCCTTCATGGACGGATCCATCGCATAGAGCCGTCCGCCATCCCCCTGCAATGTGAGATCATTCCAGCCGATCTGCGGGATCTTGCGCCCGTCCCCCTCCGGCAGTCTGCGGATCCGCCCCTTCAGGATCCCCAGACCCGGCACGCCGGGAGATTCCTCGCTGGAATCAAACAGCAGCTGCAGCCCCAGACAGATCCCCAGGAAAGGTGTTCCCCGCGAGACGACCTCACGGATCACCTCGTCCAGTCCCGGATCCGTCAGCCGCTTCATGGTATCCCCAAAAGCGCCGACTCCCGGCAGGATCACATGATCCGCCGACCGGATCTGCTCGGGGTCCGGTGTGATCTGCACTTCTTTTCCCAGTGCCTGTATGGCTTTCTCGACGCTCTTGATGTTCCCGGCGCCGTAATCGATGATGGCGATCATCCCGTCCCCCGCTGCCGGACCTTACTGCTCGGAGCCGGTAATGGC
>JAFXTJ010000098.1 GCA_017535945.1 Lachnospiraceae bacterium | reverse complement strand
GATTGAAGATAACACGTGATATTGAATAGGGGTAAAGCCGGTAAATCCGTCAAATACGACCACGGCCCCCTTCATCCGCGCCGAGCGGCCGATCGCCTGTGCCAGCAGATCCATCGTCTGCTCCGTAGTGGCATACCGTCCCGCCATCTCTTCCAGAAAGGCGCGGTAGACCCGCTGCAGATCCTTCAGACGCGCCGCCAGCTGACCCTTCAGCCCGCAGGCGCCGATGAGGAGATCCAGATCCTCCGGACTCACCCGGTATTGCATGAATTCCGACAGGATGGACTTGACCTGATCGATGTAGCCCGGGAGCGCGAGTTTGCCGCCCAGTACGCCGAGTTCGCCGCGGATCTTCTCCGCCACGTGGCGCAGCACCAGAGTCTTGCCCATATCGTCCAGGACCGGGACTCCGGGGTCTCCCACCTCATCAAAGATCTTATGGCGCAGTCTGGAAAAGCTTAAGACGTCGATATTGCTGATGGCATGACGCGGATGCAGGCGCAACACATCGCGCTGCGCCTGCATGGTAAACTGATCGGGTACGATGATCCAATATTCGGTTCCGGGAAACCGGGCACTTTCCTCAATGACTTCCCGGTACAGCAGGGTGCTCTTGCCGGCACCGGAGGGGCCGAAGCAGAATCTGAGCATCCCGCCTTAATGATGGAACAGTCTGAGGCCGGTAAAGCACAGAACCATGTTGTGCGCATCCGCGGATGCGATCACATGGTCGTCACGGACGGAACCGCCGGGTTCCGCCACATAAGCCACACCGGAGCGGGCCGCCCGCTCGATGTTGTCGCCGAAGGGGAAGAACGCGTCGCTCCCCAGCGCCACACCGGAATTCTTATCCAGCCAGGCGCGCTTCTGCTCATAAGTGAACGGATCCGGACGCACCGTGAAGAGATCCTGCCACTTGCCGTCGGCGAGCACGTCATTCGCGTCCTCACCCAGATACAGATCGATCGTATTGTCCCTGTCGGGGCGGCGGATATCCGTCCGGAAAGGCAGCTCCAGCACCTGCGGTGCCTGCCGCAGGAACCACTTGTCCGCTTTGTCGCCCGCAAGCCTCGTGCAATGGATGCGTGACTGCTGCCCGGCGCCGATGCCGATCGCCTGGCCGCCCTTGGCATAGCAGACGGAATTGGACTGGGTGTACTTAAGCGTGATCAGGGACAGGAGGAGATCCTTCTTCGCCGCCTCCGTGAGTTCCTTGTTCTTCGTGACGATATTATTCAGGAGCTCCTCATTGATCGGCAGATCGTTGCGTCCCTGGGAGAAGGTAATGCCGAAGACCGTCTTGGTCTCCTCCTTCGCCGGCACATAGGAGGGATCGATCCTGATCACCGCATAGGCGCCCTTCTTCTTCTCCTTGAGGATCTCCAGCGCCGCGGGCGCGAAATCCGGGGCAATGATGCCGTCGGAAACCTCGCGCTTCAGCAGTCTCGCCGTATCCTCGTCACAGGTATCGGAGAGCGCAACGAAATCACCGAAGGAGGACATCCGGTCCGCTCCGCGGGCCCTGGCATAAGCGGAAGCCATCGGACTTAAGTCGCCGAGATCATCCACCTGATAGATCTTGCGCTCGATCTCGTCAAGCGGGAGGCCGAGAGCGGCGCCGGCAGGGCTCACGTGCTTAAAGGAGGCCGCCGCAGGCAGACCCGTCGCCTGCTTTAACTCGCTCACGAGCTGCCAGGCGTTGAACGCATCCAGCAGATTGATATAGCCGGGACGGCCGCAGAGGACCTCGATCGGGAGATCGCTGCCGTCCGCCATATAGATGGCAGAGGGCTTCTGGTTCGGGTTGCAGCCATACTTCAGGGCCAGTTCTTTCATCACTTCCTCCTCTTTTCGATAACGATTGTTATAATATCACTTGTTACTATATCGTATGTTATTTATTCTTATTGACGATCTGCGAGGTGACCTCTCCGGTGGTGAGGTCGATGAAGCGGGTAAACAGGGAAACCTTATTGTCCTCATTCAGCGCCTCCCAGATCCCCTGCGTGAATTCCTCCTGGGAATCCACGATGCCGACGGCCTTGGGCTCTCCCGTGAAGCTCGGCAGCGGGTTGCCGTCCCCGGCATAGGTGTGGATCAGATGGCCCTCGCCCGCCACGGGATTGGCATAGGCATAGGTGAAACGCTGGCAGGAAGAGGGATCCCCTCCCCTGGATTTGATGATGGAGATCTGATAATCGAAATGATCCGCGGTCACATGGACGAGACCGGAGATCCTGGGGGTGAAATTGGGGGCATCGGGCTCAAATTCCCTGGTGGAAAGTGCTTCCGTCCAGGTCATCTGGGCATCCAGCCCCGCCACGATGGTATCTGTCTGGTCGCCGTTGGTCACCACGGTATAATTTCCGATGGTCCGCACGGGTGCGTAGATGATGAGACTGGGATCCGTGAGCTTCGCCGGATCAAAGGCCTCGGTCCTGATCCCGGTGCCGTCCGTCACAAAGATGCGGTTCCTGCTGTTCTCGCTGCGTCCCATGATGAAGTACGCGATCGCCGCATGCCGGCCGTCCGCGGTATACCCCAGGACGATCCCCCGCCCGGGATAGGCATTGCCCTTCAGTTCACTGAACAGATCCATCATACGATCCCTCCCATATTGTTATTGTTGTTCCGGCCGGGATCCGGGTTCCCTCCCGGGCCTTCCTCCGGATACTGCGTGACTACGATATCCTCCTGCGCTGCCCCGTCATCGGGGAAATCCTGCTGAAGTCCGGCGGGATCCATTGTCCCCCCGGGTGCACGGACACCGTCATCAGACGCTCCGGCGTCACCGGACGGTCCCGGAGCCGGCGAAACACCTGCGTCACCGGCATCCCCGATCGCATCGGCGTTCTCAAACACAGCGGTCAGTTCCGTGATATAACTGTCGCCGTCGATCTCCGTGAGACCTTCCGTTCCCACGCGGTAATAATGTCCCTCGTCCGCGAGCGTATTGGATTCCGTCACGCGCTGTTTCTGCGTGAGCGCGAGGATCTCACCGGTCGACGGGACATAAGCGAGCTCGTTGAACGCGGCTTCCTTGGGCGTCTGTCTCTCCCAGTCGATGATCAGCATGATCATCCTGCCGTTCTCGTTAAACTCACCGTACATCGTCGTGTTCATATCCGCCGGCTGGATCGGCGTGAAATCATAGGTCCGCTCACCGTTGGCATCGGGAGCGCCGGCGAATTCGGCGATCCTGGTCAGGAAGAGCTCATGGCGCACGACCTCCGCCGCTTTCTCGAAATCGACAGCCGCCATGGCGTCGTTGAGTTCCTTGATAAAGGAATCCGGCAGGAAGACCTCCTGATACTCCACGGTATACTCCCCGCGGAGCGCCGTGAGCCGCTCATCCTCGCCGATATCCCGGATTCCCTCGTCGATGACCTCCAGCGCCGTATCCGGATCTCCCTCCCGGATATACAGCTTCGCGATCAGCTCGTAGATGGCACCGCGGTCCACATTATCGATGGTCAGGAGCCTGCGGTACAGAGCCAGCGCCTCCTTGACGGGCTTGCGGGAGGCGTGGTCCAGCATCCCGTCGATCACGAGCGCCCGGATCAGCGACGCCTCATTGGCGTCTCCCGTGGCTTTCTCCACCGTCACGGCAACGGAGAAGGCACCGTCGTAATCCTCCTCCTCCATACGCGCCACCGCGCGCAGCTCCAGGAGCCTGAGCAGCGGCTCCTTGTAGGATTCCAGAGCGGGACCGGCACTCCCGTAGAGGCTGATCGCCGTATCCGTGTCCTCCGACGCGATCGCCGCCTCCATCAGGCCGCGGTACGCCTCGGTATTTCCCTCATCCATGGAGAGCACCCGGCGGAATTCCGACACGGCCTTGGGATAATCCGCGGCCGCGAGATACCGGTTGCCATACTTGAGATTGTGTGCCAGACGACTGGCGGGATTGTACATATACCAGGTCATGAAGAAAAAGACACTCACCAGAAAAGTGCACAACGCCGTCCACAGGACGAGCGCGAGCTTCTCCAGCGGTGTTCTTTTGATCCTGTGACGCAGGATCTGCTTCTTCTTATGTCGGTATTTCCTCTTCCCCATACAAAGTCATCCGTTCAGAAACGGGGATGCCAACTCACACTATATTATAGGGAAAAATGTCAGAACGTGCAACGGATAATTGATAAAATATCGTATGTTTTTAATCAAAATATCGAAAAGTTGACAAAAAACAAACGTTATTTTATAGGTTCGACCATCTCGTGATAGACCTTGCGGAAAAAGATCACCGACAACAGGAGGGATGCGATCTCCGCGATGGGGAAAGCCCACCACACATTGGACAGGATCCCCGTGGCCGCCAGCAGGTACGCTGCCGGGATGAGCGCCACCAGCTGCCGCCCGATCGAGACGATGAGCGAGAAGACGCTCCTGGAAAACGCCTGGAAGACAGATCCCAGCACGATGCAGATGCCTGCCACCGGGAAGCTCAGTGCGATGATCCGGAGCGCCGGGATCCCGATCGCGCGCATGTCGTCGGAAGCGGCAAACAGGGACAGCAGCGCTCCCGGGAACAGTTCAAAGACGGCCGCGCCGCCGATCATGATCCCCAATGCGAGCTCCAGCGAGAAGACGAGCGTCTGCCGGATCCGCTCCCGGCTCTTCGCGCCGAAATTATAGGCCAGCACGGGAATCACCCCGTTATTGAGGCCGAAGACCGGCATGAACACAAAGCTCTGGAGCTTGAAATAGACGCCGAAGACCGCGGTCGCCGTGGACGAAAAGGCGATGAGGATCCGGTTCATCGCATAGGTCATCACGGAACCGATGGACATCATCAGGATCGACGGTATGCCCACCGCGTAGATCTCCGCCGCGGCCTGCCGGTCGGGATGCAGGATCTTCGCGACGGACAGCCGGATATCGTCATTTTTGTTCACATTGAGCCAGACGCCCAGACAGGATGCCGCGATCTGCCCGAAGATGGTGGCGTATGCCGCCCCCGCCACGCCCAGCGCGGGAAAAGGTCCCAGCCCGAAGATCAGCGCGGGATCCATCACCAGATTGATAAGCACCCCCGTCACCTGGCTGAGCATGCTGTAAAAGGTGCGGCCGGTGGACTGCAGCAGCCGCTCCATCGTGATCTGGAAGAACACACCGATCGACAGGATGCACACAATGCGCAGATACGTCTCGCCGTAACCGATGATGAGCGGATCCGACGACTGGGTCCGGATAAAAGGTCCCGCCAGGAAGATGCCGATGAACAGAAAGATCAGATAGTGGATGATGTTCAGGATGATGCCGGTGCAGGCAGCCTGATCCGCGCGCTCATAGTTCTTCTCCCCGAGCGACCTCGAGAGGAGCGCGTTGATGCCGACACCGGTGCCGCCGGTCACGGCGATCATGAAATTCTGCATGGGAAACGCCAGCGTCACCGCCGTGAGCGCTGCCTCATCGATCCGGGAGACAAAGATCGAATCCACGATGTTGTACAGGGCCTGCACCAGCATGGAGAACATCATGGGGGTGGACATCGTGAGGATCAGCCGCCGTACGGGCATGATGCCCATCTTGTTTTCGGTTCTCATTTCGTTGCTCATCGCTTCTCCGTATCATCCGCTCCCCGCGGAGCAAATTATCATAACGGTTGTTATTATATCATTCCTGCCGCCCGGCCGGTGCCGTCTCAACCGGATAATTAAATAACAGTAGTTTTCTATTCCCTGCCGGATCCAGCATCAGCTGCGCGTCCGACAGACGTCCTTCATCCATATCCAGCAGATTAAAGGACTCGTCGTGATCCAGATACAGCCCCGTGAAGCGCTCCACCTGGACCAGCTCCGTCAGTCCGATCACACTCTCCTGCCAGTCCTGTGT
>JAFXTJ010000011.1 GCA_017535945.1 Lachnospiraceae bacterium | reverse complement strand
TATTCTGGACGGCCATATCCTCTTCGGAAGTCTGATACGGCGCATTAAAGAACACCGGCAGCACTCCGTTGTCCCTGCAGAGCCGTACCATCTGTTCCAGACACAGTCTGTTGAATTCCGGCAGTTCCTGCCTCCTCTCCGTCGGTTCCGGCGTTCCGATCTGCTCCGTGAGCTTGCTGCCCCAGTATCCCCGCATATAGGGATAAGGTGTGATGAAATCATCTTTGGACAGATCGTTGTATCTGCTGTGCACAATAGGCATCCGCAGGAGATATTCCTGCGTCTTCTGCCGGTCATACCCCATGCGGGCAGCCTGTTTCAGCAGGTAACGCACATACCCCGGCGACCACGGACCGGTCAGATTGGTCCTGTCGTAACTGTCCTCGCCTTCCGCTTCATGGACAAAGGTGTAGGTCTCGATCAGAGCCGCCTGCGGCTTATTGATCCGGAAGGACTCTTCCATAAAATACAGGATCCCGTCAATACTCTGATTCGCCACACCCAGTGTATAACTGGAAATGCCCGCATCCTCCCAGAGCATGGCATTGTTGACGGCACAGCCCGCGTGGGAGCTCCCGTACACGATCACATCCAGCGGGACCCGGATATCATAATAATTCTGCAGCCGGCCGCCGTTATTGGTGCTCTTGAAGCTCAGTATCCGGTAGCACCGCGCGAACAGCAGACACAGCAGCAAGAGGAACACACAGCACTCCGTCAGGTTTTTGTTCCGTTTCGTCATCTCCCTCTCTTTCAGAACTGAAAATAGATAAACTCTCTGGAGTCAAATCCCGGTCCGTACTGTCCGTAAACGACCGTGAACAGGACGAGGAACAGGACGGCCAGCACACGGAACGGCGCATACTGCCGTGCGAGCCATTCATCCGGCATCAGGCCGCGTTTCACCCGGATCAGATCCGCCAGCGCCAGCACCAGGAGCCCGATCGCCAGGATATGCAGCTGCATCGCATCCAGTCCATAGGAATAGATCTTATCCCCGGAGAGGATCCACCAGTCTGCATGGGTGAACATCCGGAGGATATAGCCGCAGGCATCCCGGATCGAAGGCGCACGGAAAAAGATCCAGGCCAGATCCACAACGGCCGTCACTACAGCAGCTCTGCACAGGCGGAAGCCCCACGTGCCGGTGCGCACCTCCAGCGCACGATGCAGTTTCCGCACCGGAGCCCGCAGCAGATCCTCGGCAACAAGGAGTATTCCGTGGATCGCCCCCCAGACCAGGAAGGTCCAGTTCGCGCCGTGCCACAGGCCGCTTAAGGTGAATGTGATCATCGTGTTGACCGCCTTGCGGATCCTGCCCCTGCGGTTCCCGCCCAGCGGGATATAGACATAATCACGGAACCAGGAAGAGAGCGAAATGTGCCATCTGCGCCAGAAATCGCGGATCGATACCGCAAGATAAGGTGCCTGAAAATTCTCCATCAGACGGATCCCGAGGATCCGCGCAGCTCCCAGCGCGATAATGGAATATCCTCCGAAGTCACAGTAGATCTGGATCCCGAAACCTGCTGCCGCCATAAGCAGGCCGACAGTCCCGTACAGATAGTAATGCCCGTACACGGTATCCACGAGAACCGCGATCCTGTCCGCGATGACGAGTTTCAGGAACATGCCGTACGCCATCAGGATAAAGCCTCCCCGGATCCTGTCAAAATCAAGCAGTTCGCTTCTTTTTTGCTCAGGGAGCGCGTGGATCTGGGAGATCAGATTCCCACTGCGCTCGATCGGACCTGCCACCAGCTGCGGAAAGAAGGAGACAAACAGCGCGTAGTGTATGAAGTTTTTCTCCGCCGGGATCCTGCCCCGGTAACAGTCGATCGTGTATCCGAGCGCCTGGAAGGTATAGAAGGAGATCCCCACCGGCAGGACAAAGCCGGGAGCGCGCAGCTGCATTCCTGTAACGGCTTCCCATATCTCCAGGGAAAAGCCCAGATATTTGAAAACAAAGAGAAGACCCAGGTTTGCCGTCAGACAGCCTGCCAGGACCACCTTCCTGACAGAAGAGTCTGTACGTTTTTCCAATAAAAGACCGGAGATAAAGGTGATAACGGTCGAAAGGACCAGCAGCAGGATATACCGGGGATCCCAGCACATATAGAAAAAATAACTGCAGATCAAAAGCCAGATCTGACGCAGTTTGGCCGGTATCAGGAGATACAGCAGGACAACGGCGGGAAAAAAGATCAGAAAATCTATACTGTTAAACAGCATCTCTCCACTCCCTCCTCCTACTGCACAACATCACTAATGATACTTGAGAATACCCGAAATTGCAATGCCGCTCTTTTACCTCCCCATCCGCATCATCGCCAGATAGCAGGCCTCGAAGTCCTGCCGTCCGGCAAGGGAGAGCTGTGCCGCGTGATCCGTGATCTCCGACAGCTCCGAAAGCGCCTCTTCTCTGCGCCCGCCTGCCGTCTGTGCCAGGAGCTTTACCGCACCGGCCAGGGCCGTGTTGCCCGCGGAACGGCAGCGGCTTAAAAGAGCGGCGGGGAGAAGTCCCAAAGGTGCGATCCCGGACAGTTCCAGAGCGCTGCCGAAATTCCCGGCCACCAGCACCTCGTCGATATCTCCGGCCGTGATCCCGCAGGATAACGGGAGTGTCTCCGCGCCGGCGCGGATCGCCGCCTTGGCCAGCTGTACCGCACGGATATCCTCCTGATACAGCCGGATCTCTCCGCCGTCCGCACCGGCTGCGAGGAGGAGTCCCTGCGAAAACCAGGGTTCCCGGAACAATCCCTCCTGATCCGTAAGCTTCATCCGTACGGTCTCGGATACGGCTTTCAGTACGCCGCTGCCGCAGATCCCGCGCGGCGGTTTTCCGCCGATCGTCCGGCAGCGCGCCTCCACGCCTGCGTCAGCAGTCCCGCCTTTGACAGAAGGCACCAGCAGAACATCGCAGATCGCTCCCGGTTCTCCGCGCATCCCGCACCGGATCCCCGCACCTTCAAACACCGGTCCGGCCGCCGTCGAACAGACGGTGAGATCCCGGCCTCTCTTCAGCGCCATCTCCCCGTTGGTCCCCAGATCGAGAAAGAGGATCGTCTCCTCTGCCGGCCGGCGGAGGATCTCCGTCGCATAGAGTCCGGACACGATATCGGCCCCGACAAAAGCACTGATACCGGGAAGGATAAATACCGGGATTTCCCGCAGGTCCTCAGACAGTTTTGTCTCCAGCACTTCTCCGAGGCATTTTTCCTCACAGTCAACCGATACCGGAGTATACGGATATTTCCCCAGCCCCGCCGTTTCATAGCCGTTCAGGATATGGAGCATTGCCGTATTGCCGGCGATCGCGACCGCCTGCAGGCCCCCGTCGGACACTTCCCTGCCTCCCCGGCCGAGCAGCTCCGTGATCAGGCCCGCGATATCCTCCTGCATCAGATCCCTCAGTTCGCCGGCTTTCCCTGCCGCAGCTGCTCCGATCCGGCTCATGACATCAAGACCGTAACGCGCGCCGCTGTTTCCGCACGCCGCCTCCCGGAGGATCCTGCCCTCCGGATCGACAGCCGCCGCAGCGATATTCGTCGTCCCGATATCAATTGCTATCCCGTAGATCCTGTTCGTCATATCTTTCTGTTCACAATCCCGAAATCATGGTATAATGATGATTGTTTATTTTACACCCTTTTCCGTCCGGCACAAGCCGTCGGAGATCAACCGGTACAGGAGGTATTCACATGGGACTCATCGCAGCAGCAGTAGCTTCCGGAGCAGGCGTACTCGCCGATCAGTGGAAGGAGTATTTCTATTGCCCCTCTCTCCCCGCTGACACCCTGGTAGTCAAGGCAGAAAAGAAGACCAAGGGCAACACGAACCGCGGCAATGACAATGTCATCAGCAACGGCTCCGTCGTGGCTGTCAATGAAGGACAGTGCATGATCATCGTCGAGCAGGGCGCCATCGTGGAATTCTGCGCTCAGGCCGGCGAATATGTATTTGATTCCACCACTTCCCCGACCATCTTCACCGGCGGTCTGATGCAGGGGATCAAGGACAGTTTTGAACAGTTCAAGAAGCGCTTTACCATGGGCGGCGATCCGGGCACGGATCAGCGCGTCTATTTCTTCAACCTCAAGGAGATCATCGGCAATAAGTATGGCACGGCGAGCCCTGTCCCCTTCCGCGTGGTGGATAACAACATCGGTCTCGATGTCGACATCTCGATCCGCTGCCACGGCGAGTATGCCTACAAGATCTCCGATCCGATCCTCTTCTATAAGAATGTCTGCGGCAATGTCTCCGGCGCCTACACCAGGAGCGAACTGGAGAGCCAGCTGAAGAGCGAATTCCTGACCGCCCTCCAGCCTGCCTTTGCGGAGATCTCCGAAAAGGGCATCCGCTACAGTGCACTGCCCGGCCACGCGGATGATCTGGCCGATGCGATGAACCACGTGCTTTCCGAGAAGTGGGGCGGCCATTACGGGATCGTCATCACTTCCGTCGGTGTCAGCTCCGCCACCGCGTCCGAAGAAGATGAGAAGATGATCAAGGATCTGCAGAAGACCGCGGTCTACCGCAATCAGAACATGGCTGCGGCTCAGCTCGTCGGCGCACAGTCCGAGGCGATGGTTGCAGCGGCCAACAACCAGAATGCCGGCCCCATGATGGCATTTGCAGGCATGAACATGGCGCAGCAGGCAGGCGGAGCCAATGCGGCTCAGCTCTTCCAGATGGGTGCCGCCCAGGCCGCTCCCGCACCTGCCCCCGCTCCTGCGGCCGCACCTGCCGCCGGCAGCTGGACCTGCTCCTGCGGAACGGTGAACACCGGCAAGTTCTGCTCCAACTGCGGCACGCCGAAGCCGGCGGACGAAAGCTGGACCTGCTCCTGCGGGTCGGTGAACACCGGCAAGTTCTGCTCCAACTGCGGTCAGCCCCGTCCCTGAACGGATCTCTGACACCACTGTTTTTACTGAATGATTCAAATACCCCCGGTCGTAGGACCGGGGGTATTGTCATCTCTGTGCTGTTATTCCCCGGCGGCTCATCTGTCCGCCGCGATCCCGTCCGCCAGTGAATCTCCGAGCAGGCGGATCATCGCGCGGTGATCTCCTCCCGGAAACCCGTAATACCCGGTCTGATCGCCGGTCTGCGGGTAATAAAAGGTCACTCCATCCACTTCATAGGGTTCCACCGGGAATCGCTCATAATCCTGCTGCCTGACCAGATACTCGGGTCGCATCAGTGCACGGTCCGTCAGGATCAAACGCGTCCCTTTGTACAGGATCAGCGCCCACAGAAAGAGGGAAAAACAGAAGGTGAACCGGCGGGCGGACTGCTCCGTCACACTCTCCAGCAGAAGCAGCAACAATCTCCCCGTCAGCAGGAGCGCCGGCGTCCATACAAAGAAAAAACCGTAACGCAGCAGGGGCGCCTCCAGAAACCAGAACAGAAATGCGGCGAGCAGAACCCCTTCCAGAAAGATGAAGTCACTGTTGCGCAGCAGATAATACCGGCTGATCCGGAAAACCGGCGTCAGCGTGCTGCCGCTCCTTTTCTTCCCTCTTGCTTTCTTTCCCAGATAGCGGGCCCCTACGGACAGCACAAATGCCGCGAGATACAGGATGAACCCGGCAAACGAACACAGATCCGCGAGGATCAGGACTTTTGAGGTAACGGTCTGCGCGCCGAACCAGGGAACCGCCCATTCCGCAAGAGATGCTCCCGGCGGCGCCGGTGATACCGGAGAGACACCTTTGGCATAGGCCCGGATCCCGGCCGCGTCACCTTCCGCCAGATCATGCGGGATCTGCCATGCAAAGGAAAAAATATCCGGGAAGGTGGAGGGATAAAGCGCCCATCCGGAGATCAGGAGATTTCGCGCCACGTACGGAAATACGATCAGCAGAAAGATCCCGGCAAAGGCCGCGGTCATCCGGAGGCTCAGTCCCGCAGCCGACCGTCCGTTCCTCACCCCGCGAAACTGCCTGCGGTAGGACTCGTTTCCCGCCGATCTCCGCGCACTGACCGGGATCAGAAGCAGCGGCTTGATGCACAGGAGGAGCAGTCCCGCCGCGGAGAGCTTCACCGTCACGGCATAGCAGACTCCCGCGCACAGCAGACCGTAAGGCAGGAAATGCCGCTCGTGGCGGACATCCAGATCCGTCCACAGGATCAGGATGCAGAACAGGAGACAGTTGAGGAAATAATCGGGAGCAGGACTGTTCATCTCCTTAAAGATATTAAACAGATAATACAGCCCCGCAATGCGTACCAGATCCGTAAGCACCGGCCTGCCCCTTCTTGCGATGTGCGTGAGGTTCAGACACGCAAAAGCGAGCAGCAGCGCGAAAAAGCCTGCTGCCGTATGAAGCGGGCGGGTACCGGAAAACGAAAACCCATAGAGCGCGGATAAGGCAAAAGAGGCGCTGTTGTAGCCGAAACGGGAATGCACATTGGCCAGTCCGCGGATCGTCCCGTATTCCTCGATCGCACGGATGCTCTGCGCGTGATAGAGCCCCGTGTCATAATGAGGGATCCCGTGGGAGGTCCCGTATGCGATGAGGAGCGTCAGCAGCACATACAGCAGCCAGACGCTTCCCGGAAAGAGATATCCGTCCGGCAGCTTCTTCCGCGTGGAAGCATAGCCCGCTGCTCCCGTCCGCACCAGAAACATCTCCCGGATGCGGCCGCGATACAGGAAGAGAATGCCCGCACAACAAAGGAGCAGGATCAGATTTGCCGCCGCCCCCACCGGCGCAAAGAGGCTGAAGATCTCCGCATAGACGCCGATACACACGATTCCCGCGAGCAGATAGGACAGACGATGCCGGATCCGGTACTGTTCCTCCCGGATCGTCTCACGGCAGATCCCGCTCCTGTGTTCCTTCAGACAGGCAAAAAAGATCCTGCGGTCCGTGAGAAATGAAAGCACGCCGAAGCCCACGATCCCCGATGTCAGTCCGATGTAGACAAAGGAAAGGAGCACACAGAGCATCTGTGCGCCTTATCCGGGATAGATCCCCGTGAAATGAATGATCAGTGCGACCGCAAAACCAAGCAGCGCACCGAAAAAGACCTGGGAAGGGGTATGACCGACAAATTCCTTGAGCTTCTCTTCGGCGGGGATCGGACGTCCCATATCCGTGAACAGGTTGATCATATCATTGATCACCGCGGCCTGCTTGCCGGTCTCCAGACGCACCCCCATCGCGTCGTGCATGACGACCATGGAAAAAACGAGCGCGAGCGCAAAAACCGGCGAACCGGTCCCCTCGCTCAGCGCCAGAGCCACCGTCATGGCGACTACCGTCGCGGAATGGGAACTCGGCATCCCGCCGTCCCCGAGCAGCCGCTCCGCCCGGAAATCCCTGTGGATGATAAAATAGATCGACGCCTTCAGGACCTGTGCGATAAGCCAGGAAAAGAAGGCCGCGCCGATGACCTCGCTATGCAGGAATCCGTTCAGGATATTCAAGCCAGATACCTGCCGATCGCTTCGTGCCAGTCACACATCCGGAAATCCCCCGTCAGCCGGAACATCATCTTCTCAAGATGGGAATAATGCGGTCTGGATGCCGATGCCGGATTCCTGCGTGCATATTCCTCGCTGCTGATCCGTTCCACCTGCGTGCTCCTGCCGGCCAGCCGGAACACCTCCTCGGTGAGATCCGCCCAGGAGCAGACTCCCTCACAGGTCGCATGGAACAGCCCGTAATTGTCCGTTGATAAAACATACTCCACGGCACGCGCCAGCTCGTCCGCGCTGGTCGGATTGCCGATCTGATCGTCCACGACGCTCACAAGATCCCTCGTCTCCGAGAGCTTCAGCATCGTCCGGACGAAATTCTTCCCCTCTCCATAGAGCCAGGCCGTGCGCAGGATATAGTGCCGCCTCGAAAATTCCCTGACAAACCGCTCCCCGGCGAGTTTCGTCCTGCCGTATACGGATATGGGACCCGGCTCATCGAATTCGGTATAGGGTGTTTCACTGTCTCCCGCAAAGACGTAGTCCGTCGAGATATGGACCAGCCTCACGCCTGCGTCCTCGGCGGCGATCGCCAGATTACGCGGCCCGATGGCATTGATGCGGTAACTGTTGTCAACATCCCGTTCCTGCGCGTCAACCGCCGTATAGGCTGCACAGTTGATGATCGCCTCCGGCCGGTTCTCCCGCACAAAGGAGACCACGGCATCCACATCCGTGATATCCAGACGCCGGATCCCTGACGCCGCGTCATCCGCCACATCGGTCTGCAGCAGCTCGCACGTATCCCCCATCCGTTCTCTGACCGCATGGCCCAGCTGTCCGCCGGAGCCGGTCACCATGATCTTCTTCATTTCAGTGATACCTCTGTTCCGTCCACGGTAAAGGAGCCGTCCTCCTTGGCGACAAAGATCATCGTCCTGCCGGTATTGAACAGCACCTCTTCGCCGTTGTCATCATAATATCTTGTGGGAGCGTAATCCGCGGCATGATCCTCCGCATACCCCTCCGGCACATTCGTCGCCGCTTTCTTCCAGTTGATGTGGATCATTTTTCCTTCGGTGATGAAATAGCCGTCCCGCGTCGTATCATGCATCTTGAACGCGAGATATCCCTTGGCATCCCTCTTCTCATAATAGGTGCTCTGGATCACGATGTTCTTAAAGGTCAGCTGTTCTTCGGAAGCAGCATCGATCTGCTTGTTCCCGTAGAGGGTCTTGTAATACAGACCGTCGGACTCGTTGTAGGTAAGCGCCGACTTCGTCGCCGGATAGCACCCGGCCATATCCACTTCGACCGCGCTTTTGGCCTCAGCGCCATACTGCTCCAGCGTATTGACCTCATTCACGGGGGCAAACTGGAAATGCTTCTCTCCGGTGTAGTAATTGCGATGCGTGGCCTGATAGTTCAGCTTCTCCATGGCGGCCTGGATATGCGCTCCGTCGGTGAAAGCCGTGTGCTCACTGGTGGAACCCTCCGGCACACGGAAGAACGCGCCGCCGTCGCTCCCCATCTTGCCGCCGACACCGTTGACATTGTTGATATCGTCTCTCACGCTGCGGTTGAGCAGACCGCCGTTCTCATACAGATACAGCTCCGGGCCGCCGTAGTGGACGATGATCGGATCATATTCCAGTGCGGCGTAGATGAAATAATCACGGATCGAACGGATATTGCCGATCCGCTCCAGTTCCTCCCAATTCTCGAGGATCCCCATCTGTCTGCTCATATCCCCTTCTTCCATGATCTCATAGAAGACGGCGACATGATCCAGTCCGTACTGGGGCTGTGCCTGCTTATTGACCGGGTACATGACCGCCAGCGGACGCTTGACGTTCTGATCGCCCTCCACCCACTCGTTGGTGAAGAAATCACGTACCATGCCTTCCCGCGGCGGGATGTCCGGATCCTCTTCCTCCGGCTCCTCCTCGACCACAGGTTCCTCTTCAACCGGAGTCTCCGCCGGTTTCTCCACCTTTTCAAACTGGACCACCGGATGGGAACTTTCAGCGGACTCTCCCCCGCAGGCCACGAGGACGGCCGCAAGTGAAATACATAGGATCAGGCATTGCAGTTTCTTCATGTTCATTCTTCCTCCCGTCATTCTTCCAAACCGTTTTCGATCGCCCGGGCGACCGTATCGATCGCTTCCTCTTCATCCGCTCCCTCACAGTGAAGGGTGATGGCATCTCCGCAGGAGAGCGTGGATCCGAGGATGCTCAGTATGCTTTTTGCATTGGCGCTGCCGCCTTCATAGGAGAAGGTGACACTCGATACAAACTGCATCGCGACATTACACAGGATCCCGGCCGGTGCCAGATCCAGTCCCGTTGCATTTTTGATGATGACCGTACGTTCGACCACGTCAGATCACCGTCTCTTCGATCAGACGGGCGAGCTTCGCCGCCTCTGCCGTGATCTCCTCCTGATCCCGCCCTTCGATCATGACACGGACCAGCGGCTCCGTGCCGGAGGGACGGATCAGTACGCGGCCCTCTCCCGCGAATTTCTTCTCCAGCGCCTCAATGGCGGCACGCACCTCGGGATATTCCATATAGGCATCTTTCTTATGCGTCGGCACCTTGGCGTTTTTCAGCGCCTGCGGCATGACCTCCATGATCCGGGCAAGCTCCGACAGCGGTTTCCCGGTATCCACCATGACCTGCAGCAGATGGAGTGCGGACAGCAGGCCGTCCCCGGTGGTATTCTCATCCAGGAAAATGATATGTCCGGACTGTTCTCCGCCGAGGCTCGCGCCGATCTCCTTCATGCGCTCCAGGACATACCGGTCGCCGACCTTGGTCTGCTCGATCTTGATCCCCTCGCGCTCCCCCATCAGGAAGAAGCCCAGATTGCTCATGACCGTGGCGACGATGGTATCTCCCTTGAGGGTACCTTTATCCTTCATGTAGCGGCCCACGATCGCCATATATTGATCGCCGTCGATGATCCGTCCGTTTTCGTCAACCGCCAGCAGCCGGTCCGCGTCACCGTCAAAGGCAAGCCCCGCGTTGGCCTTCTCAAAGACCACACGCGCCTGAAGTTCCTCCATATGGGTCGATCCGCAGTTGGAATTGATATTGGTGCCGTCCGGATTCACATGGATCGGGATCACATCGGCTCCCAGCTGTTTCAGACACTCCACGGATGTGTACCAGGAAGCGCCCTCCGCGCAGTCCACGACCAGCTTGAGTCCCGTCAGATCCACATCCACCGCATTCCTGTCGTGAATGATATATTCCTCTCTGGCATCCGTCCGGTAGCGGACTCTGCCGACGCCCTGTCCGATCGGCATCCGGACTCCCTCCAATCCGTTTTTGATCAGTGCTTCGATCTCGTCCTCCAGTTCATCGGAGAGTTTATAGCCCTGTCCGTCAAAAAACTTGATGCCGTTAAACTCCATGGGATTGTGCGAAGCCGAGATCACGACGCCCGCATCCACCTTATACCGTCTGGCGAGATAGGCGATGGCCGGCGTGGGCAGGACGCCGACAAATACGGCATTGGCTCCCACGCTGCAGGCACCGGCCATCAGCGCATTGGCCAGCATGTCGCCGGATTGTCTCGTATCGCAGCCCACCATGATCGTCGGCTGGTGCTTCGTCTCCTTTGACAGGACATAGGCGCCCGCCTGTCCCAGCTGCATGGCGAGCAGCGGAGTCAGTTCATCGTTGGCGACCCCTCTTACCCCGTCAGTACCGAATAATCTTCCCATTTCTCATTCCTCTTCTTCCAGATAGATGTAGACCTTATCGCCATCCTTTTGCCGGATGCTGCCGGGAGCCCTGACCGTGACCGCAACATTATAGCTTCCGTTTGCGGGCTTATCAACACCGAGCTTCTCCGTAAGCTCCGACAGGTCCACGGACGCCGTGACAGTCGCGGGATCCAGCGCCGTGACTTCATCCTTTAATCCGCCGACGGTGACATAGACGATCCCGTCTCCGCGGCCGTCCTCGTCCAGATCCTGCGTCTGGATATTGGCACGCATGCCTGCAGGGACATTCAGGATCTCGATCCCTGATGCTTCGATCTCGATGCGCCTGGTGGTCTCTCGCTCCACACCCGCCGTGACCGTGATCTGTCCGTTAAAGCTGTCATCTCCGAGCGTGATCCCGGAGGGCAGCTGGGCTTTGATATTGATCCCCGTGTTCAGATCCTCCGTCAGTCCTGTCACGTCCAGTACCGCGTCACTGATCGTCAGCTCCTCCATATTCTGGAGAACGGATGCCTTGCCCGCGAGCAGAACGTTATCCGGCACGATCTCCACACGGCCGGTATAAACATAGCCCTCGGCAGGGATCCCTGTGATCCGCGCCCGGAGATCCACCCGTTTCGTCTGCAGGATACTCACCTCGATCCGGGCATTGGTGATGCTCATCTTGAGAGAATCCGTCGAGATCTGCTCTCCGTTCGCATCATAGAGCCGGATATCATCCCGCGTGTCAAAGTCCGCGGCGAAGCCGGTAACATCCACCACGACGGAGGCTTTATCCACCTGATCCACCACGGAAGCAGGTCCCTCGATCCGCACGACATTGTAATCCGTGTTGACCGACGCGATCTTGCAGCCCTCCTGTACCGTGCCGAGCACCTCGGCCTCCAGACGGATGGAGCGGCCCTTCAGGTCGTCGATCATGAGCCGCACGGTATCAACGGACCCCCGGATCTCCTGGATCTGACCGGCGTATTTATTGATCCTGAGGTCGATCGGCAGCGTATTCAGCCCGGTCAGATTGTTCATATCCGCCGTTGCCGAGATATTGGCAGCGGAGATGGAATCGATGATCGAACGGGGAGCCCGCACGGTAACGGAAGAGATCACATTGGTCTTGTCCAGCACCTCGTAGATCTTACCCTCCTTCTCGAGGATATCCGCATTGAGGATGTTTACCGGGATATTGGCATAGGTCTCCGAGGTAATGGGGTCATTGTAATTGGTCACAAAAAACCAGAGTGCCGTAGCAAAGAGCACGGACACGATCTTCCAGCCGGTATTCTCGACAAACAGTTTCTTCAACAGATTCATTTCGCCGCCCCTCTTTCCTTCTTACTTCTGGGCGCCATGAAAAACTGTCCCTTGCTTTTCTGATTCTGTCCGGTTTCCGGTTTGTTCTGGATCTCCTTGAGACGCTCCTTGAGACGCTCGGCCGTGAGGCCTCTCTCGATATTCCCGTCGTAGGCAATGCTGATCGCTCCCGTCTCCTCCGAAACGATGAGCGTGAGCGCGTCCGTCACCTCCGAGATCCCGCAGCCGGCACGGTGCCTCGTCCCCAGATCCTTTGCGATATCCGTCCGCTCCGACAACGGCAGATAGCAGGTGGCGGCGGTCACACGGTCTCCGCGGATCACCACCGCACCGTCGTGCAGCGGGGTATTATGCTCAAAGATGTTGATCAGCAGCTCGCTCGAAACCACACCGTCCACCTCGATCCCGGTGCGCTCGATGTCCGCCAGGGAGATCTGCTGCTCCACCACGATCAGGGCGCCGGTCCGCACAGCCGCCATTTCCACACAGGCCCGCGCGATCTCGTCGATCGTGTGGTCGGAAAAACGCTCGACAGACGGTCTGACGAGGAAAGGGAGCACCTTGTATATCAGTTTACCCTGCCGGCCCCGTCCGAGACCCTCCAGTGCGTTTCGCAGCTCCGGCTGCATGATGACAACGAGAGCGATCACCGACACATAGACCACATTGCGCACGATCCAGAGGATCGTGTTCATGCGCAGAAGAAATGCCGCAAAAACAAGACCTGCGATCAACAGTAGGCCTTTGAGCATCGACCACAGACGCGTGTTCTTGACCCAGATCAG
>JAFXTJ010000097.1 GCA_017535945.1 Lachnospiraceae bacterium | reverse complement strand
TGTGCTACGGGAATAAAATAACGGTTGATATTGACTACTCATTCGAGGCATCCTTTCGCAGATATCTCCGGGAACATAATTTAATAGCAGACGATATTCAATATGCGGAACGCGTCACAGCCGCGGTTTATATAATAGCAGATGATATCGAAAAATTCTGCGCGGACATCACGCAGTTGACGGAGGGCAGAGCGGGACTGAACCGCGGGGAAGCGGGATACTTCAGACAGCAGGCCGGATAAACGGTCGGAAAGAGACAGCAGCAGGCCGGACAGCAGCGGAGGACGGGAGTTCCATGACGATCACACAGGAATATGACAACAGCACAGGCGGGGAACACTTTTCACTGACGGTACTGGGCGTACGGGGATCGGTCCCGGTCCACGGGGCGCGGTTTGAAACCTTTGGCGGCGCCACCACCTGCTTCTTCATCGAGGTGGGGGATGAGGCCATCTTCGTCGACGCGGGGACGGGCATCCTCGGAGCCGTGCCTGCGATGGTCGAGGGACGGCAGATCACGGTGCTGATCACCCATCCGCATCTCGATCATATGGCCGGGCTGCCGTTTTTCGGACCGCTCTGCGAGATGGACCGGCGGATCGATATCTACGGAGTCATGCGGGAGGGCCAGGCGACCGGTGAGATGATGGCTGCGCTGTTCCGCCGCCCCTACTGGCCGCTGATGATCGAGGAATATCCGGCGGATATAAAATATCATACGTTACAATATCACCCGTTATCAAATGAGGATGCCAACGGCGGCTTCGGCATGACGTCCATGCTCCGGCTGGGGGAATGTACCGTGGACGGGCTGGAGGTCTGCCATCCCGGCGGGTGCACGGCGTACCGCCTGCGGTACGGAGGGAAGACGATCATCGTCGCGACGGATACGGAGATCGCGGCCTGCGGTCCCGGGGAAGAGGAGTGTCTGAAGGATTTCCTCAGCGGGGCCGACCTGGTGCTGGCGGACTGCCAGTACACGGAAGAGGAGTACGGGCGCAAGGAGGGCTACGGTCACAGCACGATCGGCCAATGGATGAGATTAAAGGAGCTGTGCGGCTTGCGGGAGCTTGTGGCGGTGCATCACGATCCGATGCATGATGACAGCTTCCTGCTGAAACTCGAGGAGGAGGCAGGCCGTCCGGATGTGCGCTATGCGCGGGTGGGGGACAGGTACATTCTGATCTGATATGGAACCGGCCGCCTACAAAAAAAGTCTGGAAGACTATATCGCTCTGATCGAGAAGATCCGCAGGCTCTCGGCCGTCCGGATGGACGAGCGTATGGGCGCGGATGATTATTCGGCGCGGCTGAAAAAGGATTATGAGGAGATCGCCCTCCTCGGGGCGCAGTGCCGCAGGATCCTGGCCGAGGCGCTGGATCCCGTGCTGCAGTCCGATGAGACTCCGCCGCGGGAGATCCTGGAACTCCTGCAGGAATTCTGCGGGCAGCTGCTGGATCCGCCCTCGGGCCAGGAGCTGGATATTGTCCTGCTCTATGAGATCTCGGACCGGCTGGTCCGGGAATTCCGGCGCACCGGCGACGATGACCGGCTGGTGCAGCAGCTGAACATGCACCTCTCCGTCTGTTACGCCAATGTGATCCGTACCGCCCGGCTGACGGTCGACAGGAAGCTGTCCTCCCGGTACCGGGACGCGGGCCTTGCGGCCGCGGAAGAGCTCATGGGCTATGTGAACGACAAGGACCGTTTCCTCCTGCTCGATGAGGAAGCGAGGAAATATGCCATGAACGGCGCGCGCTTCTATTCCGCGCTGTGGGATACCTGGTTCGCGGCGCCGGATACCAACGAGCGGCGTTTCCGGGCACTGAAGGACGCGCTCGCACTGATGGACGATCCCTTCTACCGGGACAGGGTGAAGGGCTACAACTGGAACCGCTACCGGATCCGCTGCCTGGAGCATATGGGGCAGCTCACGGAGCGCGGGAACCGCTGGGGATTCACCAAAGAGCAGTGCGAAGAGATCTGCGGCTATGTGGAGCAGCTCTGGGAGATGTGGCAGCAGGATCCGCAGACGGTGGAGAAGCACATGTCCATAGGGCATCTCTTCCTGCTCAGGGATCGGAATGCGTATTTTGCGGGCCATATCACAAAGAAGACCTATGCGGACCGGCTTTTTGCCCTCTATGACAATCACGCGAACGATGCCTATGACATGTATGCGGTGCAGATGAACCTGCTGATTCCCGCGGAGCTCTTCTCCGCGCTGCGTGGCGAACGCCTCACCGCCAAGACCGAGGCGGATATCCGCGGGATCTGCGACAGCGTGACCGACTATATGCTGCGCTCGGTCAATACCGATGCGTTCAACTATCTGCAGGAATATCTGGTGGGATTCCTGGAGGAATTCCCCGAGATCCCCGGGCTGACGGATTACCGCGAGAGCTGTCTGCAGATCCTCTCGGCTCTGCATCCGCCCACGATGATCCATCTTGTGCAGACGGCGCGGATCGCCAGATGCCTGTGCGGGCATCTGATCCAGATCTCGCCGGAGCGGTTCATCGGCGTGAACGGCTGTAAAGATGCTGAAGAAGTGCGCGCGCAGGCGGGCAGGATCCTCACCGACATCTATTACGGTGGTCTGCTGCACGATGCGGGGAAGCTGTGCATGATCGACACGATCTTCGTGTACGGGCGGGCGCTTTTCGATTCGGAGCGCGAGATCATCCGGATGCATCCTCTGATGGGAGCCGAGATGCTCGGCGCGCATCATTCCACGCGCCGCTATGCCGATATGGCGCTGAGGCATCAGATCTGGCATGACCGCTCCGCGGGTTATCCGGTGGACCGGGAGCTCCCGGAGAGTCCGGACCGGCCGCTGATCGATATCCTCGCCGTCGCGGACGCGCTGGATGCGGGGACGGATCCCGTGGGCAGGAGCTACCGTGATCCGGAGGAGATGACGCTGGAGCAGCTGATCCCCGAACTGACGGCGGGAGCCGGCACCCGGTACGCGCCGGATGTGGTGGCGCTGCTCTCCCGGAGCGAAGTCCTGGAGGATCTGGGCTGGCTTGTCGGAGAGGGTCGGGAGAGCAACTACCGGCATGAATGGCTGCAGCTAAAGGAAATGCAGGAAAAGGGAAGGAACAGGGAAGATGGATCAGGCAGCGTTTGAGCGGTATCTGCGGCAGATGGCGGATATCCGCCGGCTTTCCTCTCCGCAGCTGATCTTTACGGATCAGGCCGAGACATACAGTCAGCGCCTGCGCGGCAATTTCCGCAAGATCGGTGAACTGGCGGCCAGAAACCGCGAGATCCTCGATGAGGTGGTCTTTCCGCTGACGGGTTCCAGCGAGCCGCTCGATGACGAGACCGTTGCGGCGGTGACATCTTTTGCGGATGAACTGGTCAATACCCATTCCGAGGAGAATCTGGATCTCGCCATCATGGGGCTGCTGTCTGACAGGCTGCTCAAGGATGCCGAGTGCAAGAATGACACGGATTATCTCATCGCACAGCGGGACGCGCAGCTCTTAAAGGCGGTCCAGTTCCTGTACATGACGAGCCGCATCTTCACCAATCCTGCGATCGCCGGAGAGATCGTCCGGGACGGCACGGCATACGCCGACAGCCTCTTG
>JAFXTJ010000096.1 GCA_017535945.1 Lachnospiraceae bacterium | reverse complement strand
TGGCTGATCGATCCCGCGGTCTATGTGGGGCACGCGGAGGCCGATATCGCGATGACGGAGCTGTTCGGCGGCTTTTCTCCGCGCTTTTACGCGGCCTGCCGGCAGGAGGGCGATCTCGATGAAGGTTATGCCGACCGCCGGGACCTGTATAATCTCTATCATCTGCTGAATCATCTGAATCTGTTCGGCGCGGGCTACTATTCTGCCGTGATGCGTACCGCACGGCATTATGCGGGAGGTTAAATGAAGACGATACGGGTGGTCGCGGCGGTGATCCGCGACGGTGACCGGGTGTTTGCCACGGCCAGAGGATACGGCGATTACAAGGGCTGGTGGGAATTCCCCGGGGGCAAGATCGAGGCCGGAGAGACGCCTGAAGAAGCGCTCGTCAGGGAGATCCGGGAGGAGCTTGCGGCCGGGATCGCCGTGGGAGACCTGATCCGGACGGTGGAATATGATTATCCGGAGTTTCATCTGTCCATGGACTGTTACTGGGCGCGGGTGAGCGCCGGTGAATTGCAGCTTAAGGAAGCACAGGCCGCGCGGTGGCTGTCCGCGGCGCAGCTGGAGGAGGTCGACTGGCTGCCGGCCGACCGGGAACTGATCGAAGAGATCCGGCGGGGATTGGAGGAGAGATCATGCGGTTTCTGATACAGAGAGTGAAAGGTGCCTCGGTGGAGGTGGAACATGCCGAGATCGGGCGGATCGGGCAGGGGCTTCTGGTCTTTGTCGGCGTGGGTCAGGGCGATGATGAGGCTGTGGCCGATGCGATGATCCGCAAGCTCTTATCGCTCCGGATCTTCGAGGATGAGAACGGCAAGACAAACCTATCGATCCGGGATGTCGGCGGGGAGCTGCTGATCGTTTCGCAGTTTACGCTCTATGCGGACTGCTCGCACGGAAACCGCCCGGGATTCACTCTGGCCGGCGCGCCGGATGTCGCCGAGCGCCTGTACGAGTATGTGATCGCAGGCTGCGCCCGGGAGATCGCCACGGTCCGGCATGGGGAATTCGGCGCGGATATGCAGGTGCAGCTGATCAACGACGGACCTTTCACGATCCTGCTCGATTCGGCTGAGGTGGTGAGGAAGTGATTTGACATTGTGTTCAACATGATACATATTGAGGAGGACATTCGGACAGAGAATCCGTGAAGAACATGATGTGTCTGAGAAAGGAAAGGTCATGAGGAAGAATAAAGGGATCAGGTCTATGCAGTGCGTGACGGCGCTCGTACTGGCGCTCGCGGTGGCGGGCTGCGGAGCCGCGGGCACGCAGGAAGCGGTCACGACTGTCGCGCCGGCGCCTGCGGAGGAAGTGCAGGAGGAGCTCGTGGTGCAGGAACCTCCTGTGGAAGAGGAACAGAAAGAGGAGACCGCGGATGCGGCGGAGACTTCCACACAGGATGTCGCCAAGGAAGAAGAGGAGGAAGAAGATGTGAAGACGACGCCTTTCCTCATCATCCCCAAGGATCTGCCCGACAATGAGGCCATCGCGTTCACGATGGGGCTCGGGGCCGGTTACAATCTGGGGAACACCTTTGATGCGTATGTGGATTCCGGGCTGGCGGCGGACCATTCCGACGAGATGAAGACGGAGACGGCCTGGCACGGCGTGGAGACGACGAAAGAGATCATCCACGAGATCGCGGCGGGCGGCTTCGGCTATATCCGGATCCCGGTGAGCTGGCACAATCATATTCTCGATGATAATGTGACGATCTCGCCGGTCTTTTTGGACCGCGTGAACGAGGTCGTGGACTGGGCGCTCGATGAGGGGCTTTATGTGATCATCAACATCCATCACGACAATCATCCGGAGGCGAACGGCTATTATCCCGACAGTGCGCATGCCGCGCAGTCCAAGAAGTATGTTTCCCGCATCTGGCAGCAGGTCGCGGAGCGCTTCAAGGATTATGACGATCATCTGATCTTTGAGTCGCTCAACGAGCCCCGCCTCGTGGGTCATGAGAATGAGTGGTGGTTCACGCTGGGCTCGCCTTCCGCGGATGTGAAGGATTCCATCGCCTGCATCAATGAGCTGAACCAGGTCTTCCTCGATACCGTGCGCAGTGTCGACGGGCCGCACCGCACCTGCTATGTCATGTGCCCCGGCTATGACGCTTCCACGGACGGTGCGACGGTGAGCGGTTTCAAGCTCCCGACGGATGCGCCGGATATCGAAAACCGCGTGATCCTCGCGGTGCATGAGTACAAGCCCTATTCCTTTGCGCTCGAAGAGGGCGGAACGGATGCGTTCAATTCGATCAAGTACGGCGATGTGCAGGATATCAACGCGTTCGCGGACAAGCTCTATGTGCGCTATGTCCAGAAGGGCATCCCGGTCATCATCGGCGAGTTCGGCGCCAGGGACCGCGGCGGCAATACGGCGGCCCGTGCGGATTTCGCCGGCTACTACACGGCCAAGTGCTGGTCCTGCGGGATCCCCTGCACCTGGTGGGACAACGGGGCGCTCGGCGGCGACGGCGAGGTGTTCGCCATTCTCGACCGCAGAGACTGCACCTGGGCGCATCCGGAGATCAAGGATGCCCTGGTTGAATACGCGAAGCCGTTTTCGGTGTATGAGTGAGCGGAAGTGGTGAGGTGTTTTGCTCGTTGGACAGGCTGTTTTGGAGTATGAGTGAGCGGAAGCGGTGAGGTGTTCACTGCTTTGGAGGGTGCGTAGTCAGGCAGGATGGAGATCATACGTGGGACATTGACTCCGGCGCTTCCTGAGGATATGCGGACGGCCGTGGCGATCGGCAAGTTTGACGGCGTCCACGTCGGGCATAGGAAGCTGCTGGAGGTGATAGGAGAAAAGCGCGCACAGGGCCTCGTGCCCTGTGTGTTCCTGTTGGATCCGGATCCGGCGAGTTATTTCGCGGGGGCGCAGCAGCCCTGTCTGACCTCGGAGGCCGAGAAACTGCGGATCTTTGAGGAACTAGGTGTGGAGCTGGCTGTGCTGTATCCGCTGACCGCGGAGACGGCGGCGACGCCGCCGGAGCGTTTCATCCGCGAGATCCTGGGAGACCTTTTGCATACGCGTTTTGTTGCCTGCGGCACGGATGTGTCCTACGGGCACCGCGGCGCGGGGGATGCGGCGCTGATGACACGCATCGGTCCCTCTTGCGGGATCGAGGTCCGCGTCGTGGATAAGGTGCGCGACGGCGATCACGAGATCAGTTCGACCTATATCAGAGAGCGGCTCGCAGACACGCCGGTCTCCCGGGTGAATGAGCTCCTCGGGGCACCGTACCCGGTGGAGGGGCGTGTGGATTTGCCGCGGGGAGGGGATGCTTTGGGAGTGTCCGGCTGTTCCGCGGAGGAGGGTGTTTTGCTTGTCCCGGCCGGCAAGATCCTGCCACCGGCGGGCGAGTATCGGGGGATCGCAGAGGATGCTGCTCTTCGCGGCAGCGAGGGAGCCACGGTGCGCCTGCAGATCCCTGATGCGCCGGATGACACCGAACGAGCCGTGCACTGGAAGACGGAGGATGGCAGCAGGTCTCTTCGAGCAGCCACCGGGGCATTGCTTATCCATATTACCGAATCGATTTAATCTGAAAACTATACGGCCGGTATGGTGTGGGATCGCGACTTGTTATTATTCCGCCGGGAAGCCGGCGGTGCGGGTCTCTGTGCCGTCCGCGGCGATGAATAAAGCTTCCGTGCCGGGCAGGCGTTCGATGAGCGCCTGTCCTTTTTGCTGCCCGAGGACGAGGCAGGCCGTGGCGAGGGCGTCGCCGGTGGCCGAATCCGCGGAGATGATCGTCACGGAGACAAGCCCGGAGTCGGCGGGATAGCCGGTCGCGGGATCGAGGATGTGGTGGTAGCGCACGCCGTCTTCTTCGAAATACCGCTCGTAGGTGCCGGAGGTGACGACGCTCCGGTCGGAGAGCGTGACGGTGCGCGTGATATGTTCCGTGCCGCCGGCATCCGCGGCGCTTTCCAGATCGCGGATCCCGACGCGGAAGTCGCTGCCGTCGGGCTTGCTCCCCACGAGGAGCACATTTCCGCCCAGATTGATGATCGCGCTCGTGACACCCGCTTCAAGGAGCCGGTCCTTGATGCGGTCGGCGGCAAAGCCCTTGGCGATCCCGCCCAGGTCGAGCATGAGACCGACGTCCGTGAGCGTGATGAGGAAGCCGTCATCCCCTCCGGCAGCAGGATCACTGCCTGCGGCGGCGCCGGGATCGTCCGCTGCCGTGAAGACAGGATCACTGCCTGCAGCTGCACCGGGATCGTCCGCGGTCATGAAGGTAAAGTCACCGGCTTCCGGGAGTGCATCAAATGAGAGGAGCTGTCCCGCGCCCTCCGCGATCCGGATCGTCGAGGAGTCCGTGTGTGTCAGAGCCTGCCGGATCTCATCGGCGGGCGGGACGGGGCCCGGCGGATCGCCGGTGAAATTCCATATCATGGACAGGCCGCCCAGACAGGGCGAGAAAGCGCCGTCCGTTTCCCGTTCGAGGTCGAGACTCATTTCCAGCAGGCGCAGGAAATCCGGATCGGAGGCGTGAGTCACGCTCAGGACGCAGTCGCGGTTCAGACTCGAGAGGAGCGAAGTCGGGACATAGGCGGAGAAGAGGTCGCGGTCGTAATGCGCGGCGAGGTCCATGCATTCGGACAGGAGCTCATTTGCCCGCGCTTCCTCCATGCCGTAGATCGTGATCTCCACGGCGGTGTCGAAATACAGACCGGTCCGTGATACGGGCGCGGTATCCCGCCCAGCGGCACAGCCGGTGAGGAGCAGAAGAAGCGACAGCAGCGTGCAGCACGGTTTCACGGCAAAACGGAATGCGGAATTTATACATTTTTTATTTAACATTTTCATTTTTCGGGTGTATAGTACAGGAGTTGTTGACATTATAATCATTTTTCGGCAGGCGTACAACGGACATCATGGAAGAGCAGGCTAAGATCACAGGTTCATCGGTTATGATCAAAGTGGCATCCTTTATCGTTGATAAAAGGATGCTGTTCTTTTTGATCTATATCATCGTACTTATTTTTTCCTTCTTCGCGAAAAGCTGGGTCAGCGTGGAGAATGACCTGGCGGCGTATCTCTCGGATGACACGGAGACGAGGCAGGGGCTCGATCTGATGAGCGAACAGTTCGTCACCTTTGGCTCCGCCAAGATCATGGTCGCCAATATCACCTGGGATGAGGCCGTCCGGCTCGAACGCAGGATCGAGACGATGGACGGTGTGGAAAGCGTGACCTTTACCACGGAGGACGAGGTCGAGAGCGAGTTTGTGAAGCATTATAACAACGGCTCCGCCCTGTATTCCGTGA
>JAFXTJ010000095.1 GCA_017535945.1 Lachnospiraceae bacterium | reverse complement strand
CTCAGCCGCCCTCGGCCTTGAGCATCTCGATGACTTTCTTTACGGTCTTCTGCTCGGCTTCAAAGGTGCCGCCGATCGCCAGATACTGTCCCTCGGAAAAGGTGCGGGCGATCCGGCAGTCCAGGGAACACAGCTGCGCCGTGGCATTATCGTAGAAGAAGAGCTTGAGCATGTCGCCTTCTCTGCAGGTCCTGGTGGGGTGGCAGAACGAAAAAGCGATCCCGTTCAAGGAGATGTCCTTGACGATGATCTTCTGCATCTCGCCCGGCAGGATGGCCACGCCGGTGATGTCATATGAGAGTCTGTCGTATTTTCTCTGCTCCATAGATCGCTCTGAATCCTGTATTCCGATGATGGTGTAACGTCACACCATCAAAATATTGTAGCGCTTTATCCGCCGTATGGCAATTGTTTTTTGTGCCATTTTCTTCATCCGGGATTCCTGCTTGACAATTCACCGTACAAGGAATATTATCTGTATTAGTTGTATTAGTACAGTTGCAAACAGAAAGGCGGGAATGCTTATGAATCTGATCGACTGGCGGGATGCCCGACCGATCTACGAGCAGATCACGGAGCGCATCAAGCGTCTGATCCTCATGGACGTCCTGGCGCCCGGAGAACAGCTGCCATCGGTGCGGACGCTTGCCATGGAGAATTCCACCAATCCCAACACCGTGCAGAAGGCCTACGCGGAACTGGAGCGTCAGGGCTATGCCTACACGGTGCGCGGACGGGGCGTCTTCGTGGCGGACAGCGCGGTGCTCAAGGACAAACGGCGCGGAGAGCTCGCGGAGGAGATCGCGTCATTACTGCGCGAAGCAAAAGAGGCCGGCTTTGACGCGGCACAGTTATGTGAGGAAGCGCTGAAGCGCATAGGAGGAGACATATGATAGAGATCAGTCATCTGGAAAAATGCTTCGGCGATACCAAAGCCGTGGCGGATGTCACACTCGACATCAAGGAAGGCGAGGTGTTCGGCCTGGTCGGCACCAACGGCGCCGGGAAATCGACACTCTTACGCATGGTCACCGGGATCCTGCGCCCCGATGCGGGCACGATCCTCGTGGATGAACGGCCCGTCTACGACAATCCGGCGGTGAAGGAACAGATCTTCTTCCTCTCGGACGATGCGTACTTCTTTCCCAATGCGACGCCCGTCATCATGAGCCGTTATTACGAAGCGGTCTATCCGCGGTTTGACACGGAGCGCTTCGCAAAACTCACGGAGATCTTCCATCTCGAGGGACGGCGCAAGGTCGCTGAATTCTCCAAGGGCATGAAGAAGCAGCTTCTGGTGATCCTGGGACTGTGCTCGGGCGCGAAGTACCTGCTCTGCGACGAGACCTTTGACGGGCTCGATCCCGTGATGCGCCAGAGCGTGAAATCCCTCTTTGCGCAGGACATGACGGACCGTGGCCTGGTCCCGGTCATCGCCTCCCACAACCTGCGGGAGCTCGAGGACATCTGCGACCATGTGGGTCTGCTGCATCAGGGCGGCGTCCTCCTGTCCGAGGATCTGGAGGACATGAAGCTGGGACTGCAGAAGGTGCAGGTGGTCTTCGCATCGGATGAGGACAGGGAACATGCGCTCGAAGGGCTCAATGTGATCCTCACGGAGCAGCGCGGAAAACTCATGACCTATACGATCCGCGGGGAGCGCGAGGAAGTCGAGGCACATTTCAGGAAGGTTACACCGGTATTCTTTGAGGTGCTCAAGCTTTCTCTGGAAGAGATCTTTATCAGTGAAACGGAGGTGGTCGGGTATGACATCCGCAAATTCATCCTTGGTTAAATTCGCTAAAGAGCAGCGCGCCATCACGATGCGGCGCCTGCCGTTACTGTCGCTGTCGATCCTGATGTATTTCCTCTACGATGTCTTCGGCACCGTGATGGCGATCCAGCGGGAACGCTCGGTGACCTATGATTATACGATGATCCCGTTCCCCGTCAGGGGCGCACAGATCGTCTCCAACTGGATGGGACTGAGGAGCCTCTCGTTTGTCATCTGCTCCGTCGGTGCGATCCTGCTCGCGATCCAGGGCTTCGCCTGGCTCTATAAGCAGCAGACCGTCGATTTCTATGAGAGCCGTCCGGAGAAGCGGAGCACGCGGTTTATCAACATCCTCGTGAACGGCTTCTTGATCTACGCGATCCCCTCCCTCACGGGTGTCCTCGTGGCGGTCCTGCTCGCGGCCCTGAACGGCTGCGCCGCAGGCTGGCTCTTTGCGGAGATGCTCGTCTCCTGGGTATACCAAACGGCGCTGTTTCTCGCCGTGTACGCGATGAGCTCATTCGCCTCGCTCCTGGCGGGCACCGTGGTGACGGCGGTTTTGATGAACATTTTCGTCTTCGGGATCGAGGAGCTCATCCGGCTCACGGTCTATTTCCACCGGAGCGCCTACTACGCCACCTATGACAGCCTGGGGCTGGACCGCTGGGTCTCGCAGAACTTCACGGCGCCCTGGTATCACTATTTCGCCGGGATCCTCAAAGCCGGCGTATGGAGTGCGGTCGACAGAGAGTACGGTGCCGCGCTGGCCGCGCAGGGAGAGGCTGCCGGCCTGCCGGGCTGCCTCGTGAATCTCTTCATCTGTGCGGCGGCGTTCACCTTATCCTGGTTCATCTACCGCGCCCGCAAAGCGGAAAGTGCCGGCAGGGCGCTCATCTGGAAGCCGGTGGAGGATGTGGTGAAATGTGCTTCCGTCCCGTTCTTCGCGCTGTGCGGCGCTCTCTTCGTCTACTGGATCTTCGGCAGACGCGGGAAGGGGGAGCTCTCCGTCGTCATCCTGACGGTCCTGCTCATCGTGTTCGTGTCCTGTCTGGTGTTGGAGACCGTATTTGCCTTTAATCTCCGCAAGGCGCTCAACAGATGGTATCATATGCCCATCCTCGCGGCTGCGGCCCTCCTGATCCTGTTCGTCTACCGGACGGATTTCCTGGGCTATGACCGGTGGGTCCCGCAGCCGGAGCAGGTGGAAAGCGCCTGGCTCCTCAATGACAGTGTCTATTTCTCCGGCCTGCAGGGCGGCGATTCCAGGGACTATGTCGTCGACAGGATGCGGCTGAAGAATACGCAGGATCTGATCCGTCTGGCTGAGATCGGACAGGATCACTGCCGCAAGGAGAGATGGGCGGAGGAGACGGAAACCTACGGAGACCGGTACGACTACAGCCAGCGGGTGGTCATCGGCTGGCGCATGAAGAACGGCCGGGAAGTCACGCGTGTGCTCTCGATCCCCGGTTATATCGAACCCGCGCTCATGGACCGTATCATCGCGACCCCGGAGTATATCGACGGGCTCTATGCGGGTGTGACCGCGGAAGAGATCCTGCAGACGGCGGAGGACAACGACGCAGCACTGACCTTAAGCTGTGATACCGTCTTCGGCAACGCGGAGCTCAGGTCCGCGGACGCGGTATCGGAATTCCTCGCACGGTACCGGCAGGATATGCTCGACCACTACAGCTATTCCTATGTATCGCAGGTGCCGCCGGTGGGCGAGGTGGATATCAATGCGGAGAAGAGAAACCGGATGAGTGTCCTGTCGATCTCGTATCCGCTGTATGACAATTTCACACGCACGATCGACTGGCTTAATGACAATGATCTGTGGTACGGCGGTTTCCTGCAGCCGGGAGACATCAGCGTGATCGAGGTTTCCTACGACACCAGGAACTGGGATGAGGAAGACGGAGAGACCGGCAGCGTCACGACGCGGATCATTGATTCCGAGCAGGAGATGCGTGCGATCCTGGACAATGCCAATCCGACCGGCTATTATTCCGCCTGGGACAGCTACTCGATCTACGAAGATGCCCGTGTGGACGCTCCCGGCTACTGGTCGGTCGAGGCTCATCCGAAGAAGGCCCGCATCACCCCGTACTCGGAGTACGGCGAAGACGAAAACAGGGTTGTCTACTACCGCTTCCTCTTCGACCGGGTCCCGGCGTTCCTTAAGGACATGGAGGGGTAAGGAGTCGGACATATGCAAGGCTGGGGGGCTGCTCTGTACGGAGCAGCCCTTTTTTATCAGCGGATTACAGCAAATCCCCTTGCGAAACAGGGCGTATTCTGCGATAATAAAAGAGATATTTTGATGTAGAAACACCAGGTTTGAACATGGAGATCAGGTAATATGAGCGAGGATGCCCTTGCTGTTTATAAAGAACGGTTGTCGGTTTATTATGATGAGCTCAAATGGCTGTACAGTGAGCTCTATCGTGATGACCGGCAGGCGTTTTCTTATTTTCTGACGGTACTCGAGCGCGCCTTTACGGAACGCGATCCTTCGATGAAGGCCTGGGACAGGCTGGTTGTTTCGGACAGACAGACCTACCGGGATCCGTCGGATGTCGGGATGCAGATGTATGTGGAATGCTTCGGCGGCGATCTGGCCGGCGTCCGCGCGCATCTGGATTATGTCCGTTCCGTCGGTGTGAAGTTCATCCATCTGATGCCGATCCTGGAGAGCCCCGTGGCGCACAGCGACGGCGGGTATGCCGTTTCCGACTTCGGTAAGGTGCGCGCGCCGTTAGGCACCATGGAGGATTTCCGTACATTGGCCAAGGACTGTCATGAGCGCGGGATCCGGATCGGTCTGGACCTCGTGATGAACCACACCAGCAACGAGCATGAGTGGGCCAGACGTGCCAAGGCGGGAGAGAAGGAGTATCAGGACCGCTACCTCTTCTACGATGACTGGAGCATCCCCAGACTTTACGATCAGACCGTGCCGCAGGTATTCCCGCATGCGGCGCCTGGGAATTTCACCTGGTGCCCGGAGCAGGGTAAGGTCGTGATGACCACCTTCTATCCCTATCAATGGGATCTCAATTACCGCAATCCCACCGTCCTGAACGACATGACGGCAGCCATGCTCAACCTGTGTAATTACGGGGCGGATGTGATCCGACTCGATGCGGTGAGTTACCTGTGGAAGAAGCTCGGCACCAGCTGCCGGGATCTGCCGGAGGTGCACACGATCCTCCGGATCCTCAGAATCGCCGCTGACGTCGTATGCCCCGGGACGCTCTTAGCCGGTGATGTCGCGATGGAGCCGGCCGGTGCGGCGTCTTATTTCGGCACGCCGGACAAGCCGGAATGCGACATGATCTACAATGTCTCCACGATGGCCAGTATCTGGCACACGGTTGCCACGCGGGATGTACGGCTGCTCAGACATCGCGTGGAGATGGACAGCAGCCTGCCCAAGAGCAGCACGTATCTCAATTTCCTGCGCAGCCACGACGACATCGACTGGTCGCTGGACTATGAATTCCTCAAACAGTTCGGCATTGATGAGTCGGCGCACAGACATTTCCTGAATGAATATTTCATCGGCAAGTGGCCGGATTCCGGTTCGGCGGCCGGTGTCTATGACGCCGACCCTCAGATGAGGGAAGGCCGGCTGTGCGGGACGACGGCGTCTCTGTGCGGGATCGAACGTGCACTGGCGCAGGGCGAGCAGGACAAACTCCCCGGCGCGATCCGCCTGGATCTCATGCTGCATGCGCTGCTCCTGACGCAGAGCGGGGTTCCCGTCCTCTACAGCGGAGACGAGATCGGCCAGTGCAACGACGACTCCTATATGGAGGATCCGGCGAGGAAGACTGATGCCCGTTTCCTGCACCGCGGCGTTATGAACTGGGAGAGAGCCGAGCGGCGGACCGAGCCCGGCAGCGTCGAACAGAAGCTCTTTGACCGGATCCGCGAACTGGTGCAGCTGCGTGCCCAGCACCGCGTGTTCAACATCGAGGCGGATGTCTGGATCGTGGAGACGTGGAATGACCACGTACTGGGGATCGGCAGATACTATCAGGGAGAGAAGCTCCTCGCTTTCTTCAATTTCTCGGACGGGGAGGAGATCGCCTGGATCGACGAGGCGGAGCCCTATGTGGATCTCATCCGGGACCGTTTCACGGAGGCCAAGGCCGTGGCGGTGCCCGCACATGATTTTGTCTGGCTGCTCACTACCTTTGGGTAGAAGGGACATCGCAAAGGAGGTACGGTATGCAGGAATTCACTTATACGCTTAAGGACCCCGTCGGGATCCATGCCCGTCCGGCCGGGATCCTGGCCAGAAAGGTCAAGGATTTCGAGAGCACGGTGACGATCATCAAGGGGGAACAGAGCGCGTCCGCCGGTGCCCTGATGAAGGTCATGGCGCTGGGCGCCAAACAGGGCGATGAGATCACGATCCGCGTCGAAGGTCCGGACGAGGACGTCTGCGCCAAGGTCGTGGAAGGTTTCTTCAGGGAGAACATGTAAGACCTGACGGCGGATGAGATGGAGACACTGACCGGCACAACTGTGGTAGGCGGCATCGCGATCGGCAGGATCCGCTACTTCGCGCCCTTTGCATATGAGGCAAGCGACGCGCCGGCGGCGGATCCGGAGGAGGAAGTCCTCCGTTTTGAAAAGTCGCGCTACGCTGTGCAGGACGGGCTCCATGATCTCTATGAAAAGGCCCTGAATGAGGCGGGCGAAGAGGAAGCGGAGATCTTTCAGGCGCATGAGATGATGCTGGATGACGAGGATCTCATCGCTTCCTGTATCTCATGTATCAAAGAGGACGGACATCTCGCGGAATATGCCGTGGTACAGGCCTTTGACGAAGCTGCGGCGATGTTCGCCGCGATGGAGGACCCGTATTTCGCCGCCCGCAGCGCGGATGTCATCGATCTGAAGAACCGCATGCTGGAGCACCTCTCCGGACGGGAGCAGGAGGAATGGACAGAGCCCGCGATCCTCGCCGCGGAGGATCTGGCACCTTCTGAGACCGTGCGGCTCGATAAATCCCTGCTTCTGGGGATCGTGACAAAAGGAGGCAGCAGCAGTTCCCATACGGCGATCCTGGCGCGCAGCCTCGGGATTCCCACGATCATCCAGTGTAAAGACCTTTCTTCGGAATGCGACGGCAAAGAAGCGATCCTGGACGGGGACGGAGGATGCCTTCATCTCGAACCGGATGCGGAGACCGCAAAGAAGCTGCGTGACAAAAAGGAAGCGGCGGACCGGGATCTTGCGCGGCTTCAGGAGCTGAAAGGACTGGACAATATCACGACGGACGGACATACGGTCCGTATCTACGCCAACATCGGATCCCCTGAGGATCTGGAGAGCGTTCTTGCAAATGACGCGGGAGGCATCGGCCTCTTCCGCTCGGAATTCCTCTATCTGAACGGCAGTGCGGAGCCCTCCGAGGAGGAGCAGTCCGCGGCCTACCGTAAAGTGCTCGAAGCGATGGCCCCGAAGCAGGTCATCATCCGTACCTGTGATATCGGGGCGGACAAGACAGTTGATTACATGGACCTCACACCGGAGGACAATCCGGCCATGGGCCTGCGCGCGATCCGGCTCTGCCTGACGAGGCGGGATTTCTTCAAACGGCAGCTCAGGGCGCTGCTGCGGGCTTCCGCTTACGGGAACCTCGGGATCATGTTCCCGATGATCATCTCTGTCCGCGAAGTCAGGGAGTGCAGGGCGCTCCTCGAAGAATGCGGACAGGAGCTGAAAGCGGAGGGGATACAGACCGGGACTTATGAGACGGGGATCATGATCGAGACGCCGGCTGCGGCACTGCTTGCGGATGAACTGGCGGAGACTGTCGATTTCTTCTCTATCGGCACGAACGATCTGACACAGTACACCTGTGCGCTGGACAGACAGAACGCGGCGCTCGCACCTTTCCTTGATCCGCATCATCCGGCGCTGTTAAAACTGATCGACATGACGGTACAGGCGGCGCACCGTCACGGGATCTGGGCGGGGATCTGCGGCGAACTCGCGGCGGATCTGTCCCTGACGGAGACATTTCTCCGGATGGGCGTGGACGAGTTGTCCGTGAGTCCCGTGCGCATCCTGCCGCTCAGGGATAAGGTGAGAAATCTGAATCTGACATAAGTTACCTGTTCGTGGACGGGGATACGGGCAGACAGAGGAGGTAGACAAATGGGGGAGATCTACGGAGCACTGGAAGCCGGCGGGACCAAAATGGTCTGCGCGCTGGGAGATGAGAACGGCAGGATCCTGGAACAGACGAGGATCCCCACGACGACTCCGGAGGAGACGATGTCCGCCGTCCTGGATTTCTTCAGGGGACGCGGGATCCGTGCTCTCGGGATCGGATGCTTCGGCCCTGTCGACGTGAACCGCGATTCCGCCACCTGGGGCAGGATCCTCGATACGCCGAAGCTTGCCTGGAGGGACTATGACGTGGCGGAGACCGCCGCGCAGGCGCTTGGCGTGCCTGTGGGGTTTGATACCGATGTCAACGCATCCCTGCTCGGGGAGGTGACCTACGGGGATTCCAAAGGACTGACGGATGTGGTGTATTATACGATCGGCACCGGGATCGGCGCCGGGATCCTCGCGGGCGGACAGCTCCTGCACGGCATGCTCCATCCGGAGGCCGGACATATGCTGCTGACGCCTGCGCCGGGAGATACCTATCCGGGGAAATGTCCCTATCACGGACATTGTTTCGAGGGCCTCGCTTCGGGACCCGCCATCGCCGACCGCTGGGGGAAGCCCGCCGAAGCGTTAAAGGATAAACCGGAGGTGTGGAAGATGGAGGCATATTACATCGCCCGCGCCCTGACCAATACGATCATGATCCTGAGCCCGCAGCGCATCATCCTGGGCGGCGGCGTCATGCATCAGGAGCAGCTCTTCCCGATGATCCGCAAGCGGGTGCGCAAGAATATCTCGGGATATCTGCATACGCGCGAAATGGAGGATCTCGACACCTACATCGTGCCGGCGTCGCTGCATGATGACCAGGGGATCATGGGAGCCGTGCGGCTCGCGATCGATGCCGCCTCACGGGGTGTTTGATTGTTTTACGTTTTTTGTTGACTTTTTTTACCGGACGGCTTGACAGAGGTTTTTCGCTGTGATAGCATTACGTTTGTCGTTGAATTGTGTAACGATAAACTAACATTGTGAATTAATCTTCATCATACTTCCTTTAAGGAAACGGTTGCGGAACTTGTCCCGCAGCCGTTTCCTTATTCTTCAGAAATAAATCGTTTTACTCCCGGTCACACCTTTCTCAGGACCGCGCCCTCCGATGTGAATGCCATCTCGACCGCATCGTCCGCGGTGAACGGGCGCCACTCGGGCAGATCCGTATCCGCCCAGCCCTTGCCGTTGGGAGATCCCGTTTTCACGAAATCCGCGAATTCGTCAGCCATCGTGCGGGCGAGCTCGAAATGACGGCCGGCGAAGGGACGCCAGCACTTGCCCAGTGTCTCAAAGAAGAACCACAGATCCACGGAATGGAAGCAGCCCGGATCGTCCCAGCCCGGGATATCGGGTCCGAAACAGTAGCAGTAGAAGCGGCGGGAAGGATCCTTCTCCAGTGCGCTCTTTAAGGTATTATGCACCGTCTGCTGCACGATGTTCACGCCGCCGTAGACAAACTCGTCTTTGGTGTAGCCGGCCATGACGGGGACTTTTGCACATTCGCCTGCGATAAGGCGGTCCAGCGCGTCGCCCTTGCTGAAGATCCCGTCGGTGACCGGGAAGACCCGCGAGTGATCCGCCACGTAGCGGTCATAGGCGTCGAGGAGTGCAGCGGAGTCGATCGCACGCGCTTCCGCGAGACTCTTCACCCCGAGGAAGGCGAAGAATTCCTCGCCCTTTTTCTCGGCCTGCTCGAGGGTCAGCGGCTTGAAGATATCCTGTTTCTCGTTCGGGTTGCGGATCATGCCGCTGATGATCGCGGCACCGCTTATCAGATCCGCGTTCTCCTCGCAGGTCAGCTGCTGCAGGACGCTGCCGCCGCCGGCGGACTGTCCGGCGATCGTGATCCGCTCCGGATCTCCGCCAAAGGCTGCGATGTTGCGGTGTACCCATCTGAGCGCGGCCTGCTGGTCGAGGAGACCGAAGTTCGCGGGGGCGTCGGGCGATCCCTTTGTGATCTCCGGATGGCAGAGGAAGCCGAAGACGCCCAGGCGGTAGGCGACGGTCACGACGACGATCCCGCGTCTCGCCAGACGTTCGCCGTCGAATTCCATCTCCGCCGTATATCCCCACTGGAAGCCGCCGCCGTAGATCCAGAAGAGGACGGGAAGTTTTTCGTCCGCTGTTTTGGCGGGTGTCCACACATTGAGATAGAGGCTGTCCTCGCTCATCGGGATCTCCGGATCCACATGCCATTCCCTGCAGTAGACATCGGTGCCGAGTCCGGGTGTTTCCTGATAGGAGATGGGACCGTAGGTGTAGGCATCAAGGACCCCCTCCCAGTCCGGACAGGGCTGCGGCGCGCGCCAGCGGTTCTCTCCGGTCGGCGGCGCAGCGAACGGGATGCCCCGGTAGGCCGTCACTCTCGGATCTGTCCCGGGCATGCCCCGCAGATCACCGTTTTCCACATGCGTTGTTCGTAACATGTCTCCTCCTTTTCCGGCAGTTTCCTGCCTTGTGTCAAATGGTTGGTTATCTGTCCACCGGCCTCAGCCGGATCGCCATATAGGGTCTGCCGCCAAGCGGGATGCGGAAATCCCCGCCGAATATGCCGCGATGCTCAATGCGCATTTCCCAGGTGTCGATGACATCGACTTCGAAGCGCCTGTCCGCATCGAGATGAAAATCCCTGAAGAGCGGGCGCAGATAGGTGAAGTAGAAGAGGGTATAGCCGCTGTCCGGTTCCGCTTCGGGAACGGCGGCGATCACATCCCAGTAGCCGGGGAGCGCCCGCAGTGCCTGCCCCGGCACTTCCTCCAGGATCTTCTTTAAGAACGCGATCCGGGCGGGACTTTCCCCTTTCAGGTGTCCGCCGTGCGACCACCACAGGACGGCCTCGTCTACATGTTCATCGCAGGCATCCAGCAGCGTCTCGCCGTGGCCGGCATAGCCGCCGCGCAGGACACCTTCCCAGAAGCGGCGCGTCATCTCCTCGCCGGTAATATTGCCCCAGCCCAGATCGATATTGCCTTCGTAGAGCACCTCGTCCCACATGAGCGGTCTGCCGTATTCGGCGAGCAGTTCCTCCGTGCGTTCGACGCTCCGGTAGCGGTCGGTGCCCTGGAGCGAGAGATGCGTGGGCCACTGTTTATGAAAGTCGTAGAAAGCGGGGCCGTTGTGGATCGAGCGCAGATGTCCGTACGGGTCGTCCCGGCAGATGATCCCGGCGATGCGTTCCCAGTCGTCGACCGTTTTGGTGCGGATGTAGTCATATTCATTGGCAAGCGACCACCAGACATTGCGGTACGCGGCGAAACGGCTGATGCAGTAGCGGACGTAGAGGTCGTCATATTCCGTGCCCATGCCGTCAAAGCCCCAGCGGTCATAGGGGTGGAAGAGGATGAGATCCGCCTCGATCCCCAGAGCGGCGAGATCCGCGATCCGTTTTTCGATTCGGGCGAAATGTGCGGGATTGAACCGTGTGAAGTCCCAGTGACTGCCGGCCTTCTCCTCCGTGAAACGCTGCATCGTGCTGCGGTCGAGCCCTTCGGTGGAGCAGGGCGTTCCCTCATAGGGATAGGTCAGGGGCTCCGCATAGTTGTAGTCGTAGTGCTTCGGGAAAATGCAGAAACGGATCTTGTTGAACGGCGCGTCCCGCAGGGTACGGAGCGTCTCCCTCTGCAGCTCCTCCGGCTGATGGACCCAGGCGTAGCAGGTCGTCCCGAAGGGCAGATACGGCGTGCCGTCGGCATAGGAAAAATGTCTTGTTCCGCGCACACGCACGGGGCCGTGGTTGTTCCCGGAGGGGGGTGTCACGAGACAGGTGCCTTCCAGAGGCAGGAGATCGGCGAAGACGGGGCCGCCCTCGAGACCGAAATGCAGACGACCTTCCTCTTCGGGCATATAGCGGATGACAAAGGTGTCGCCGCCGTCATAGAAGCCCTCCGCTGTGCGGGTCACACCGCCTTCCGTGAAGAGACCGGAGAGCCGGCAGTCCGTGAACGGGTTGCCGGACGGCACCGCATGGATGCGGATCTCCAGGACGCCCCAGCGTTCGACGGTGTCAGGATAGGTGATCGCTTGCATCGGCATTCCTCCCGCTGACGAAAAAACGTTAAACAATGCCCGAATACAGATACAATGACAAAATCATATACAGGTTACAACAAAAAATAAACATTGACAAGCGCGATCGCCGTAATATAGTATGAAAGCGTGGGTGTTTGTGATTGTTTAACGATACACCAACCGGTAAACATTTCTTTTTTCAGATCAATCGGATCAGATAAGGAGGACGTATGATCTACTACGTATCAGCCAGCGCTTCCAAAGACGGGGACGGCTCCAAAAACATGCCGTTTAAGCACATTGACGATGCCGCGCGCATCGCAAAGCCCGGAGATGAGGTCATCGTTGCTCCCGGGATCTACCGCGAACATGTCGTGCCCCGTCATGCGGGAACCGATGACAGGCGCATCGTCTACCGTTCCGAGAAGCCTCTGGCTGCCGTGATCACGGGCGCCGAGGAGATGAAGGGCTGGAAGAAGTATAAGGGTGATGTCTGGACCGCGCGTGTCAACAACGGCGTGTTCGGCTCCTATAACCCCTATGTGGAAAGAGTTTGCGGGGACTGGTATTTCGCACCGGCGATCCGCCACACCGGCAGCGTCTACTTAAACGATCTGGCCATGTACGAGGCGGATTCCCTCAAGGACTGCATCAAGGGCGCCGCGGATCCATGCGCATGGAACCAGGAGGAATCCCGCTACAAGTGGTTCACCGAGCAGGACGGCGACGAGACGGTCCTGTATGCCAATTTCCGCGGTCTGGATCCCAATAAGGAGAAGGTCGAGATCGCGGTCCGCAGGAACTGCTTCATGCCGGAGGAGAACGGGATCGACTGTATCACGGTGAGCGGCTTCACGATCTGCAAGGCAGCGACCACCTGGGCGCCGCCGGCCTCCTATCAGGACGGCATGATCGGCCCGCACTGGTCCCGCGCCTGGATCATCGAGGACTGCGAAGTCTACGGCAGCCGCTGCTGCGGCATCTCCCTGGGCAAATACTGCGATCCCGAGAATGATCAGTATTTCTTCCATAAGCATGTGAAGAGCCCGACGCAGATGGAGCGCGACGCCGTCTGCCGCGGCCAGTATCACGGCTGGCTCAAGGAGCGTGTCGGGCATCATATCGTCCGCCGCTGCAATGTCCATCACTGCGAGCAGACCGGTATCGTGGGCCGCATGGGCGGTGTCTTCTCCACGATCGAGGACTGCGAGATCCATCATATCTGCAATTCCCAGCAGCTGGGCGGCGCGGAGACCGCGGGCATCAAGCTGCACGCGGCGATCGATGTGACGATCCGGCGCAATCATATCCACCACTGCATCATGGGTGTCTGGCTTGACTGGGAGGCCCAGGGTGCACGGGTCAGCCGGAACCTCATGCATGACAATGTCCGTCCGGAGGGCAGGAAGCAGGCGCAGGGCGCGATGTTCTCGACGGATGTCTTCGTCGAGGTGGGCCACGGCCCGACCCTCATCGACAACAATCTGCTGCTCTCGCCGGTGTCGATCACGATCCCCAGCGAAGGCATCGGCGTCGTCCACAATCTGATCCTCGGCGGCTTCTCCCTCATCAATTCGGGTGTGGACAGCATCGTCAACGGCCAGAGAGAGCCCAGGTACACACCTTACCATATCAGGCACCGTACCGAGGTCGCCGGCTTCATGACGATCCTGCACGGCGACGACCGCATCTACAACAACATCTTCGTGCAGGTCTATCCCATCCATGATAAGAAGCGGCCTGCCCAGCATCCGGAACACGAGGCGGTCGGGACGAAGCCGTTTGACATCTTCCCGTCCTATGAGGACTGGAACGATCAGTTCGATTTCGAGAAGCATCCGGACATGATGCATCTGGGCGAGGCACATTTCGGGCATCTGCCCGTATGGGTCGGCGGCAACGCCTATTTCAACGGCGCGAGCGTCAGCAAGCACGAGAAGGACGGATTCACTGTCTCCGTGCGAAAAGCGCGCGTGAGCGTGGAGCTGGTGGAGAAGAACGGCCGTTACACGATCAAGACGGATCTCTACAAGCATCTAAAGGACTTCAAAGACCGCATCATCACGAGCGACATCCTGGGCTGTGCCTTTGAGCCGGAGCAGCGCTTCGAGAATACGGACGGCACGGCGATCACCTTTGACAGCGATTATCTGGGTGACCATCGCGGTGTCGCGGCTCTGCCCGGACCTTTCGCGCAGGCGCCGGCGGCGACCAAGGTATTGTGGAAATTCGAACAGTAAAGAACGGGGGCTGCGGGATGGCCGCGGCGTGACTGCGAAACGCAGAGAAAGGGAAGAGGAGCTATCATGGCGAGACTTGTGATCGACACCGCGAATAAGAAGAGCAGGATCGAACCCGAGGTCTACGGACATTTCTCGGAGCATCTGGGGCGCTGCATCTATGACGGCATGTATGTGGGCGAAAAGTCCGATATCCCCAATGTCAACGGTATGCGCACGGATGTGGTGGAAGCGCTCAAAGAGATCAGAGTGCCTGTGCTGCGCTGGCCCGGCGGCTGTTTTGCCGATGAGTATCACTGGAAGGACGGGATCGGCGAGAAATCCGGCCGCAAGAAGCTGGTCAACACGCACTGGGGCGGCGTGATCGAGGATAACAGCTTCGGTACCCACGAGTATATGGAACTGTGCCGCCAGATCGGCTGCAAGACCTATGTGAACGGCAACCTCGGCAGCGGCACCGTGCAGGAGATGAGCGAGTGGGTCGAGTACATGACCTTTAACGGCGTCTCCCCGATGGCGGAGCTGCGCAAGAAGAACGGCCATGAGGAGCCCTGGCGTGTGGATTATTTCGGTGTGGGCAACGAGAACTGGGGCTGCGGCGGCAATATGACGCCCGCTCATTATGCCAATGAATACCGTCGTTATCAGACCTATGTCCGCCAGTATGATAAGGACAGACCGATCGCCAAGGTCGCCTGCGGCCCCGGCACGGAGGATACCTACTGGACCAGAGTGCTCCTGGAGACCTGCTATGATCATGCGCCCGCTAATTCCCACGGGATGATGGATCTGATGAGCCTGCATTATTATGTGTTCCCCGGCGGGTGGGACGATAAGGGCGCCGCGACACAGTTCACGGAGGAGGGATGGTATCAGACGCTCTTCAAGGCGCTCGGCATGGAGCAGATGATCCGCGGTCATGAGGCGGTCGCCGATCAGTTCGATCCGGAGAAGAAGATCGGCTTCGCGGTGGATGAATGGGGCAACTGGTTTGATGTGGAGAAGGGCACGAATCCCGGTTTCCTCTATCAGCAGTCCACGGTACGCGATGCCCTGGTGGCCGGCATCACACTCAATATCTTTAACAAGCACAGCGACCGCGTGAAGATGGCCTGCCTCGCGCAGACGGTCAATGTCCTGCAGGCGGTGATCCTCACCGAGGGCGAAAAGATGGTGAAGACGCCTACCTGGCATGTCATGCATCAGTACCGGTATCATCAGGGCGCCAAGCTGCTGGAGAGCTCGCTCACGGGAGCGGAGACCATCGGCATCGGCGAGTGGCAGGTGCCCGTTCTCACGGAGTCCGTCTCCGAAAAGGACGGCGTCGTGACGATCACGCTGAACAATCTCTCCCTGACGGATGCGCAGGATCTCGAGATCCTTTTTGCAGACGACAGTGCGGTTACGGTAAAGGAGGCGAGCATCGTGACGTCCTCCGATGTGCATGATCACAACACCTTTGACACGCCGGATACGGTGAAGGAAGAGGCGTTTAACGGGTACAGCGGTGAGGGCCGGAAGCTTGCGGTGAAGCTGCCCAGGGCTTCGGTCGTTATGCTGCGCGTGGAAGGAAAGGAATAACACAGAGATGGTCACGATCAAAGAGATCGCTGACCGCTGCGGCGTATCTCCCACGACGGTATCGAATGTCATCAACGGCAAGGCGAAGACCAGCCGCGAGACACAGGAGAAGATCCTGGCCGCGATCGAGGAGACCGGCTACAAGCCCAATTATGTAGCCAAGGGTCTCAGGATGCAGCGGACCAGGATCATCGCCATCATCGCCGAGGATATCGCACAGTTTACATCGCCGCCGGTCATCGAGAGCATCATGGAGTACAGCGAGGAGCACGATTACCGCGTGACGGTGCGCAATCTCCGCCTCTATGCCAGATGGGGAGACACCTGGTATGACAGCGAGGAGGCCTATCATTCCATCGTGGATCCGGTGCTGCAGGATGTGCTCTCCGCACGTGTAGACGGAGTGATCTATCTCGCCGGACACGCGCGGATCATACGCTGCTTTGACGAGATGCTGCCGTTCCCCGCGGTGATGTGCTACGCGTTTTCCGATTCGGCAAAGGTGCCTTCCGTTGTCATCGACGATGAGAAGAGTGCCTGCGAGATCGTTTCGCTCCTGTTAAACAAGGGGCACGAGCGGATCGGCTTCATCGGCGGCAAGCAGGAGAATATCCACACGCAGCAGCGTCTGATCGGTTATCAGCGCGCTCTGTTCGAGCACGGTGTCCCGTTCGATCCGGACCTCGTCTACTACGGCGAGTGGACCAGGGAGAGCGGATGGCTCGGCGCGGAGACGCTGAGCGCAAGAAAACCCAGCGCGTTCTTCGCGATCTCCGACAAGATGGCCGGAGGAGTCTATGATTACCTGAACAGCCGGAAGATCCGCATCGGGAGGGAAATCTCCGTTGCGGGATTTGACGATGAGAGCATCGCTGCGTATTTCAACCCGCCGCTGACCACCACGGCGCTGCCGCTTTCCGAGATCGGACAGTGTGCCGCGGAGTTACTGATCGACCGGATCGAGGGAGAGCAGGAGGAAAACACGGGAGAACCCGATGTCCGCAGATTCCCCTGCCACCTCGTCAAGCGTTCCAGCATCGGCTGATGCCGGTGAGCGGAACAACTGTCACCCGCTGATCCATCCACAGAAAGGAAGACCCCCCATGGGAGAGCAAAACAGGAAAGACGCTGCGGAACTGTTTCGGGGACTTGATCTCTGCAGACCGCTCAAGAAGCCCGGCAATCACAACCCCGTGATGACACAGCGCTTCGGCGCGGATCCGTGGGCGCTCGTTTACCGTGACAGGGTGTATCTCTACATGACGGGCGACGCGCCGGTGCCGGATGACAAGGGCGTGATCGGCGAGAATACCTACGGCGATATCAACAAGATCCATGTGGTCTCCTCGGCGGATCTCGTGAACTGGACGGATCACGGCTGCATCGCTGCCGCCTCGAAGAGCGGCGCCGCCAAATGGGGCGGCAATTCCTGGGCACCTGCCGCGGCCTGGAAGACGATCGACGGCAAGGATAAATTCTTTCTCTATTTTGCAAACAGCGGCAACGGCATCGCGGTCCTGACCGCGGATGATCCGGCGGGACCTTTCACCGATCCCATCGGGCGGGCGCTGATCTCGCGTGATACACCGACCTGCGCGGAGGTCACCTGGCTCTTTGATCCCGCGGTGCTGCAGGATGAGGACGGAAAAGCCTATATCTACTTCGGCGGCGGTATCCCGGATGAGGCGCATCAGCCGGATCCCGGGACGGCGCGAATGGCGAGGCTTTCGGATGATATGATCAGTCTGGACGGGGATCCGGTGCCGATCCCGCATGTCCCTTATCTCTTTGAGGATTCCGGTATCAACCGGATCGGGGATAAGTATTTCTACTCCTATTGTTCCAATTTCAATGTGACGCCGGAAGCGACCGCGAAGTACGGATTCGACAACGGCGAGATCGTCACGATGGTCTCTGATGCGCCGATGGGACCTTTTACGCTTGACCGCGGCGTGCTGAAAAATCCCGGGGATTTCTTCGGCAGAGGCGGCAACAATCATCATTGCATGTTTCATTTCAAGGGCGGGTGGTATATCGCCTATCATACCAGGATCCTCGAGGAGGCGATGGAGATTACCGGCGGTTACCGCAGCACCAATATCGACCGTCTGCCGATCGATGAAAACGGCGCTCCGGCGCCGGCGAAAGGCACGCGGAGCGGTGTGCCGCAGATCTGCCCGCTCGATCCGTACGCGGAGGTCCGCGCGGTGACGATGGGCAATTCCGCCGGGATCGATACGAGAGCGTACGGTGCTTCCGAGGCCTGCGGCTACGGTGAGATGATCCTCACCGGGATCGGCGACGGCAGCTGGAGCAGCGTGTACGGCGCGGATTTCGCGGACAGAGGAGCAAAAGCGCTCGGGATGCAGGTGCGCGGGCAGGGGAACGGCTGGATCCGTGTCAGTCTCGATGCCGCGGACGGCGAGGTGCTCGCCTATGTGCCGGTGGAGGCGCCGGGCGATCAGATCGTGACCGTGACGGCTGACCTCCTGACAGTGCCCGGCGGGGTGCATGACGTGTATTTCACCTACGCCGGCAGCGGGTATGAGGTGCTCTCCTGGAAGTTTATATGATCCTGCAGGCGGTACGTCCCCGCTGTACTTTCCCCTGCGTTGACTTTGGGGGAGGCATACACTAAAATGATATGGACTGCGTGTCGGTAAGCAGCAGGAGCGGACGGATGCCGGGAACGAACAGGATCGTGGCGCTTTGTACTTCAAGAGTATACGATCCCCAGGTACATGCCTATATTGAGTCTTTTAACGAATGCCTGAAGAAACAGGGTCTCCGGATGATCGTCTATGCCCTGAACGCGGACATCTACTGGTCGGAGGAGGAACCCTCCGCGGAGTCCGCCGTCTTTGATTATGTCCCCTATGAGCGGATCGACGCGCTCGTGATCATGGATGAGAAGATCAAAAGCCGCCGGATCGCCGGGGCGCTTATCGAGAAAGCGCTCCAGCGGGACATCCCCGTGATCGTCGTCGACGGATCCTATCAGAGAACGGTGAGCATCAATTTTGATTATGTGCCTGCTTTTGAGAAGATCGTGCGGCATGTGATCGAAGAGCACGGGGTGAAGAAACTCCATCTGCTGGCCGGGATACAGGGCAACCGTTTCTCCGCGGAACGCGAAGATGCCTTCCGGCGGGTGCTTGCGGAATACGGACTGCCCTACGATGAGCAGAGCATCAGTTACGGGGAATTCTGGGCGTCACCCGCCAGAGAGGCGGTACGGCGTCTGCTGCAGCGGGAGGAACTGCCGGAGGCACTGATCTGCTGCAATGATATCATGGCGATCAATGCCTGCGATGTGCTCCGGGAAGCGGGAGTCGATGTCCCCGGCGATATGATCGTCACCGGATATGACGGCTATGACGAGGCGTTCCTGTCGGTTCCCGGCATCACCACAGCAAACTGCGAGATCGCGGAGCTTGCCGGGTCCACGGCACAGGCGGTTGTGGCATCCATTAACGGCAGCGCGTCGGCGGAATACCATGTGGAGCCCCGCGTGATCACCAATGAATCCTGCGGCTGCGAAAGAGCCCTGGAATTCCCCAACCGGCTTACGATCAACCGCTTTAATACGGGATTTTACCGCTTTCAGGATGACATCCGTGAGATCCATGACATCACCTCGGCGATGCTCACGGCGCAGTCGGTCGGGGAGGCGATCTCCCTGCTCCGGTGCAAATTCACGGAGCATGTCGCCTGCGTCGTTAACAGTGACTGCTTCGTATCCGGCTCAAATTACTTCCTGACAAAGCACAAGGACAATAAGTATTATCTGATCGTAAACGGCACCGAAGAGGTGAAGGAACCGGTGCCTTTTTCTCCGTCCGATGTGATCCCGCACCTTGAAGAGCGTCTGGATACCGGGTATCCGCTCATCGTGCAGGCACTCGATTTCATGGGACGCGTCATGGGCTATGCCTGCTATTTCTTCGAGACCTATGACATCACGGAGTATTCCAAGACCCCCAACATCACCGACATGGTGAACTCCGGTCTGGGCGGCTATCTCAACATGCGCTACCAGCAGTACCTTCTCTCCAAGGTGGAGGAAATGTACAAGATGGACGGGCTGACGGGACTGTATAACCGGATGGCCTTCCATGAGGCTTTCGAGGAGATGAAGAAAAAGCCGGAGAATGACGGGATCCCGCTGACGGTCGTGATGGCGGATCTGGATCACCTCAAGATGATCAACGACGAGTACGGGCATGAAGCGGGCGATCATGCGATCGCGTCCGTTGCGGTGGCCATGAAGACGACCTGCCCGGAGAATTCCCTGTGCGTCCGCTTCGGCGGGGACGAGATGTTGGCTTTTATACCGGGGCCCTGCGCCGTGAACCGGATCCTGGCCGAGATCGGGAAGAAACTGATCATCGCGGGAAAGAGTCTGGGCTATGAGGTGAGCGCCAGCTGCGGCACCTATTCCACCACCCTGACTCCCGGGATGAATTTCGAGGATGCGGTGCGCAAGGCGGACGAGCAGATGTACAAAATGAAGAAGAAAAAGAAGAGACATCTGTGATGAGAATGCCGGCGGTATGGGGCGGAATGCCGGACACCGCGGAAGGGATACAAAGACCTGCAACAAAACGCGAAAGGAGAGAAGCATGAAGGGACTGAGGAGAGGGATCAATCTGGGGGGATGGATGTCCCAGTGCGACTACAGCAAGGAACGGCTGGACACCTTTATCACGGAGGAGGATTATAAAAAGATCGCTTCGTGGGGACTGGATCATGTCCGTCTGCCCATTGATTACAATGTCCTGCAGAATGAGGACATGTCCATGAAGCCGGAAGGCTTCGAGCGCGTGGAGCGTGCGGTGAAGCTGGCTCTGGACAACGGTCTCGGGATCGTTCTGGACATCCATAAGACGCTCGGCTACTCCTTTGACAAGCAGGTGGCGGAGAGCGGCTTCTTTGATAACGAGAAATACCAGGAGAATTTCTACAGTCTCTGGGAGGAGATGGCCAAACGCTTTGGCGGCGATCCGGAGCACGTGTGGCTGGAACTCCTGAATGAGGTCACGGATGAGGAGTATCTCAAGCCCTGGAACCGGATCTGGAAGACCTGTGTGCAGCGGATCCGCGCCTATGCGCCCGAATCCAAGATCCTGATCGGCAGCTATGATTACAATGCGGTATCCACCGTGCAGTATCTCGATCCGCCGGCGGATAAGAACATGATCTACAATTTCCACTGCTACGAGCCTTTCAAGTTTACGCACCAGGGTGCGTACTGGGCGGCGGACATGCTCGACATGGAAGCCCGCTACTCCTACGCGGATATGGATCTGGCGGCGGATTACTATGATAAGATGTTCGCCTCCGCCATCGAGAAGGCAAAGAAGGAGGGTATCTCCCTCAACTGCGGCGAGTACGGCGCGATCGACGTCGCGAGCCCCGAGGATACGCTCGCATTCTACAAGGGGATCAACGCGGCGTTTGAGAAGTACGGCATCGGCCGTGCGGCCTGGAGCTATAAACAGATGGACTTCGGCATCGTCGATGCGCGCATGGACGGCGTGCGGGACGAGCTGGTCAAATACCTGTAAGAGATCCGGCAGACTCTGCCGCAGTCTGCGGACGGTCACAAAACAGACCGCGCAGGGGAAGATCCCTGCGCGGTTTTTCATGACTTGCAAACCGAACAAATGTTTGGTACAATGGGGCGCATGGGAAATCTGCTTTCACAACTCAATGAGGCGCAGCTGGAGGCGGTCACGGCCACGGAGGGCTATGTCCGCGTCATCGCGGGCGCGGGCAGCGGCAAGACAAGAGCGCTGTCGCACCGGTTCGCCTATCTGACGGAGGAACTCGGGATCCTGCCCGGCCATATCCTCTGCGTCACCTTTACCAATAAATCCGCCAATGAGATGCGGCAGCGGATCCACCGGCTGACCGGGGATAACGACACCGGCTACGTCAACACCTTTCACGGGTTCTGCGTGAGCGTGCTTCAGGAGGATTCCCATGCGGTGCAGTATCCGAAGAGCTTCATGGTGCTGGACAACAGCGATATCGACGACATGCTCAAGATCATCTATGAGGAGCGGCACCTAAGCCTGCGCGAGATGACCTATGCGCATGCGCGGGACATGTTCGAGATCCGCAAGCTCTTCAAGGAGCCTGATTACTATCTCGACATGGTCGCGATGCCCCTCGAGATCCTCAAGGAGAAATACGACCGGGCGACGGAGCCGGAGGATATCCTGTTCTACGGCTATCTCTACCAGGAGAAGAAATGCTTCGGCCTCGACTATAACGACCTCATCGTCTTCACACTCTACATCTTCTCTCAACATGAGGATATCCGGCTCAAGTGGCAGAACCGACTGGAATACATCATGATCGATGAGTTCCAGGATATCGATTCCCTGCAATACCGGCTGATGGAGACGCTGTGCGGCTATCATCACAATCTCTTCATCGTGGGCGATCCGGATCAGACGATCTACACCTGGCGCGGTGCGGATGTGAAACATCTGCTGGATTTCGCGCGTGTCTTTCCGGGGACGAAGACCGTGATGATGAATGAGAATTACCGTTCCACGCCGCAGATCCTGGCGGCCGCCAATTCCCTGATCTCGGTGAACAGAAACCGGATCGAGAAGCAGCTTGCCGCCACAAGACCGGACGGGGAGAGCGTGTTGTGTCATTTTGCGGCGGATGCGGCGGAGGAGGCCGACTGGATCACCGGCGAGATCCTTGTGAAGAAGGGGGAGGGCGCATCCTACAAAGATATGACGATCCTCTACCGGGCGCATTATGTTTCCCGTTCGCTGGAGGAAGCACTGATCCGTGAGCAGATCCCGTATACGGTCTCCTCCGGCGTGCCGTTCTTTGCGAGGATGGAGATCAAGGACGCGCTGAGCTATCTCCGGATGGCCGTGTATCAGGATGATCTCTCTTTCCGCAGGATCGCCAATGTGCCCAAGCGCAACCTCGGGATCCGCCGGATGAAAGCATTGGAGGAATACGCGGCGGAGCATGAGGTCTCTCTTTATGAGGCGCTCGGAGAGATGCTCTCCGATCCGCTGTTCAAAAACACCAAAGCGGAGGCCTTTATCGAACTGATCGAGCGTTACGGCAAGCGCTGCAGGGACAACGCGGAGCCTGTCTCCGAGATCCTCGCGAGCCTCATCAACGAGAGCGGCTACGAGGAGATGCTGCGCACCGAGGGGGCGCAGGACAGACTCGATAATCTGGCGGAGCTTAAGCAGTCGGTGTTTGAATATGAGACGACCTGCGGGGAGGAAGCGGGTGCGGAGGATTATCTGAAGCATCTGGCGCTCTTCACCAATGCGGATGCCCTGTCGGATCAGGCGGACCGCGTGCGGCTCATGACCGTGCATGCCGCCAAGGGGCTGGAATTCTCCTATGTATTCCTCGCGGGAATGAATGAAGGGATCTTTCCCTCGAGGAAGGTGCACACCCTCGAGGGGATGGAGGAGGAGCGCCGGCTTGCTTTTGTCGCCATGACCAGGGCGAAGGAGAGATTGTATCTTTCCGAGGCGGGCGGCCGGGGGGCGGAGGGACTGCCGCGCTATCCGTCCCGGTTTCTGCTGGAGATCGATCCGGCCCTGCTGGAATACACGCATGAGCCGGACGAGCAATTGCTTGCGGCGGCGCGCGCCTATATCGAGAGGGACAGGAAACTTCTTCCTCCCGGGAGCGCGCGGGACGCCGCGTTTACGGCGGGTGACCGTGTGCGGCACGCCGTGTTCGGAGACGGCACCGTGACACAGGTGGATACGGACGATGCCTGTTACATCATTCAGTTCGACCGGCTCGATACGACGAGACGGATCACCTGGCGCGCGAAACTCGAGAGGATATAGCAGGATGCCGCGGACAGTGAAGAGGGCGGATCTGATCCTGTTTTTTCTCCCGGTGATCGCGGGGATCGTCCTCGCCGTCGGCTGCCGCATGTACGGGGAGGCGGCAGACGGCGGAATGGTGCGGGTCTACTCGGACGGACGGCTCGTTGCCGAGAGAGCACTTTCTGACGACGCTACCTTCAGCGTGAGAGCGGACGGGGAGGTCTATGAGGATGCCCGTCCGGGCGAGACGGAGTATAATATCATCGTGATCCGGGACGGCACCTGTGCGGTGATCGACGCGGACTGTCCCGACGGGATCTGTATCCGCAGAGGCAGGATTTCAAGAAGAGGCGAGAGCATCGTGTGCCTGCCGCATAAACTCGTGGCGGAGATCGCGGGCGGGGAGGAGCCGGAGGTGGATACCGTTGCGCAGTAAGAGCATGGGCGTCGCGCTCGCCGGACTCCTGCTCGCCGCGGCACTCATCCTGTCCTATGTGGAAGCGAGCCTCCCGTTTTTCTTCGGCGTGCCGGGGATGAAGCTGGGACTGCCGAATCTGGCCGTGGTATTGTTGTTATATCTGCCGCCGGACCGGACGGCAGGCGGGGCGCGGGCGGCACTGACGGTCAATGTGCTCCGGATCCTCATTGCGGGATTCCTGTTCGGTTCGCTTTTCGGGATCCTCTTCAGCGCGGCGGGCGCGCTGGCAAGCCTCCTCGTGATGAACGCGGTAAAGCGCACCGGACATTTCGGGATCATGGGGGTCAGCATCTCGGGAGGCCTGAGCCACAATCTCGCGCAGCTGCTGGTCGCCTGCCTGATCGCCGGACTCCCCGGCATGGGGTATTACGCGCCGGTCCTCATCATCGCGGGGACCGTGACGGGCGCTTTCATCGGTGTGGCGGCGGGAGCGGTGCTGCCGTATATGAACAGACTGTTTGGGAACGGGAGGAATGAGACATGATCGCGTTTATTTCCGGAATACTGGAATATACGGGAGAGGACAGCGCCGTCGTCGACGTGAACGGCGTTGGGTATGAGATCGCGGTATCCGCGGACACGATCTCCCGGATGCCCGGCGTGGACGAGCAGGTGAAGCTCTATACATATTTCAGTGTCACGCAGGACGCCTGCAGGCTCTACGGCTTCCTGTCACGGGATGACCTGTCGGTCTTTAAGAAACTGCTGACCGTGAGCGGTCTGGGACCCAAGGGCGGCCAGGCGATCCTCTCGGTGATGAGCCCCGATGAGCTGCGTTTTGCGATCCTGACCGGTGACAGTAAAGCGATCACAGCGGCGCCGGGCGTCGGCAAGAAGATCGCGGAGCGCATCATCCTGGAACTCAAGGACCGCTTCTCGGACGACGAACTCACGGCCGGCACCCTGCAGACGGCGGCTCCGGCAAGAGGACTCGCTCCGGACGATCCGGGCAAGGAGGCGATCGAAGCCCTGGTGGCACTGGGCTACGGAGGGCAGGAGGCCATGCGCGCCGTTTACGCGGTACTGGGGACGGAAAGCGGCGCCGATACGGAGACGATACTCAAGGCGGCATTAAAGGAGTTGATGTAAGATGGCAGAGAAACGGACGATCCGCACCACTTCGACAACGGAACCCGGGCAGACGCCCGAGGATCACCGCATCGAGAATTCGCTGAGGCCCAAATGCCTCGCGGATTACATCGGGCAGAAGAAGATCAAGGAGAGCCTGAACATCTACATCGCGGCGGCAAAGAAGCGCGGCGAGGCACTGGATCATCTCCTGTTCTACGGCCCTCCGGGTCTGGGCAAGACGACGCTCGCAGGCATCATCGCCGCGGAGATGGGCGTCAATATCCGGATCACCAGCGGCCCGGCGATCGAGAAGCCGGGGGAGATGGCGGCGATCCTCAACAATCTCAAAGAGGGCGATGTCCTCTTCATCGACGAGATCCACCGTCTGAACAGGCAGGTGGAGGAGGTGCTCTACCCGGCGATGGAGGATTACTGCATCGATATCATGATCGGCAAGGGCCCCACGGCGCGGTCCATCCGCCTGGAACTGCCGCATTTCACACTGATCGGCGCGACGACCCGGGCCGGCATGCTCTCGGCTCCGCTCCGGGACCGCTTCGGGATGCTGCACCGCATGGAGTATTACGAGGTCGATGAGCTGCAGGCGATCATCCTGCAGTCCGCCCGCGTGCTCGATGTGCAGGTGGAAGAGGAGGGGGCGCATGAGATGGCGCGGAGAAGCCGAGGCACGCCCCGGATTGCCAACCGGATCCTGAAGCGTGTCCGGGATTTCGCGCAGGTGCGTTTCGACGGCGTGATCACGAAAGAGGTCGCGGTCACAGCACTCGATCTCATGGATGTGGACAAACTGGGACTCGATCATACGGACCGGAATCTGCTGCTCACGATGATCCACCGCTTTAACGGCGGTCCGGTCGGGCTGGACAACATCGCCGCCGCCATCGGCGAGGATGCCGGCACCATCGAGGATGTCTACGAACCGTATCTGATCAAGAACGGGCTCATTACCAGGACACCGAGGGGACGGGTGGCGACGGAAGAAGCCTATCACCATCTTGGACTTGAAATAGGCTTTATGGGTGAGTTAAAATAGACGGGTAGTGTTTGGTCGAGCATACGTGCAAAGGAGCAGTTATGGCGGCAAAAACCGATACCGAAGTGATCATCGGCGGCAGGGTCATCACCCTGAGCGGATTCGAGAGTGAGGAGTACCTGCAAAAGGTAGCCTCCTATCTGAACAGCAAGCTGAACGAGTGCAGCCAGACCGAGGGATTCAGGCATCAGCCCATCGATATGCAGTCGATCATGGTGCAGCTCAATATTTCGGATGATTATTTCAAGGCCAAGAGACAGATCGAAGAGCTGCAGGCGCAGTTGGAGGAGAAGGATAAGGAACTCTACGATCTCAAACACGAACTGATCGCGACGCAGATCAAGCAGGAGAATACGGAAAAGAAGGCGGATTCGCTGAAAGCGGACCTGGATGAGGCCAACAAGAAGCTGCTGCTTCAGGAGGCCCTGCAGCCGAAAAGCCGCGACAAGAAATGAACCAGAGAGCCGCCGACCGGCGGCTCTTTTGCATATGAAAGACATGATCCATACGGAGGCGGCGATACGGACGCGAGGAAACCGGAGCTGTTGGCTCCCGCAGGAGAATACGCAGGACTGACCGGCGCGGTGGCGGCGGGAGCGGATGCGGTCTATCTGGGCGGCAGACGGTTCAATGCCCGTGCCTACGCCGGCAATTTCTCGGATGAGGAGCTCATTGAAGCCATCCGCTTCGCGCATCTGCGCGGCTGCAGGATCTATCTGACGCTCAATACGCTCATCAAGGAACGGGAATTTGATGAGCTGACCGACTATCTGCGTCCGCTCGATGCCGCGCTGCTGGACGGCGTGATCGTACAGGACCCGGGCGTCCTGTCCCTGATCCGGGAGCGGTTTCCCGCCCTGCCGGTCCACGCCAGTACCCAGATGGCCGTCACCGGCGCTTACGGGGTTTCATGGCTGGCCGGGCGCGGCGTGCGGCGTGTGGTGCCTGCCAGGGAGCTTTCCCTCACGGAGATGGCGGAGATCAAGAAGCGGACCGGGGAGCGCGTGGAGCTGGAGGCTTTTATCCACGGCGCCATGTGCTATTCCTATTCGGGGATGTGCCTGATGTCCGCCATGCTGGGCGGCAGGAGCGGCAACCGCGGACGCTGTGCCGGAGCCTGCAGGCTGTCTTATGACGACGGCTATCCGCTGAGTCTCAGGGATATGTGCACCCTGCCGGTTCTGGACCGGCTCATCGCACCGGGTACCGGAGCGGCTTACGGCCTCAAAGGCCCCGTTATCGATTCCTTAAAGATCGAGGGCAGGATGAAAGATCCCGTCTACACGGCGGGAGTAACAGCGGTATACCGTGCGGCGATCGACAGGATCTACGCGGCACCGGAAGAACCGTACCGTCCCGGGAAGCGGGAGATGGAGACCCTGCGTGGACTGTATCTCAGGAGCGAGCTCTGTGAGGGATACTATTTCTCACACAACGGTGCAGATATGATCACCGGGGATTCACCCGGATATACGGGGAGCGATGAGTCGGTGACGGAAAGCATGCGGGAGAGATTCCTCGGGGAACCGTCCCGTGTTCCCGTACAGGTGCGGCTCCGTGCGGTGACCGGAGAACCGGTGCGCTTGTCGCTTTCTGCCGGAGGGCTGGAGACGGAGGTGACCGGACCGGAGACGCAGCGGGCCGAGAAGCATCCGGCGGATGCGGAGAGCCTGAAGAGGCAGCTGGACCGTTTCGGCGGGAGCAGCTTTGTCCCGGAGGAGATCGAGGTGATCTGCGGGGAGAACGGATTTGTCCCGGCGTCGGTATTGAACGATCTGCGGCGGGATGCCTGCGGGCGGCTCACGGAGCGGATCCTCTCCGCATGGGAGCGCGCTTCATGAGCACGGTGATCACGGCCAGCGTCTGCACGGGGGAACAGCTCCGGGCGGTGCTGTCGCAGGAAGTGAAGCCGGCGAGAGTCTATATGCCGTTATCATCCCCGGACTGCGGAAGCATGGCGCTGGACGCTGCCCGGGCAGGGGTCCCGGTCTTTGCGGCGCTTCCGTTTGTTCTGCGAAGAGAAAAGGGTATCGCGGGACCGGAGGAGATGCTGCAGGCGCTTCGCGGCGCCGCGGTCCCGTTTGCGGGGGCACTGGCGCGGAATATCGAGGAACTTGCCTGTCTGCGGGCGGAAGGATATGAAGGGACCGTGGAGGCGGATCATACGATCCCGCTATGGAACGGAGCGGCATACCGGGAGACATCGTCTCTTTTTGATGAATGGACGCTCTCTCCGGAGCTGTCACAGTATGAGATCCCGGAGCTGCTGCAGACGGCAGGTGCGGAAGCGGCAGAGCGCACGGGGATCGTCTGCTACGGCAGGGTCCCGATGATGATCAGCGCGAACTGTATCCGCCGTACGGACGGGCGCTGTCCGGGGAGAGGCAGGGAACCGGGCTTCACGGACCGGATCCGTGACCGCAAGGGACGGATCCTCCCCGTGCAGGGAGACTGCCGGTATTGTTATAATGTGATCCGCAACGCGGTGCCGGCTTCGCTTTACCGGTATGCCGGCCTCATCGCATCGTGGGGGACCGGACGGATGCGGATCGATCTGACGACGGAGGACGCGGCGGAGACGGCGCGGATCCTGCGGCTGTTTACGGAACAGGAGGAACGGGACGGGAGCGGGGAGCTCCCGTGGGAGACGACAACGGGGCGTTTCAGGAACGGTGTGGAATAGGAGATGAGAGTCTATCTGTCAGAATTTGCGAGAGTCGGCGGGGCACTGCTTCTGGTGCTCTATGTCGTGTTCTCGTATCTGGTCTTCCGCTACCGCACGGAGAAGAAGCGCAAGCCGTTCTACGTGGTCCAGATCCTGCTCATGATCGGGATCCAGGGGCTCCTGTTCCTGCAGATGCTCCTAAAGACCAACGACCTGAGATATCTGTTCTTCTTTGCCTTCCAGGCCATCGTGATCCTCGCGACCATCATTCTCTACCGGGTGATCTATCCCGATGCGAATCTGCTGATCGTGAATAACATGTGTCTGCTGCTCATGATCAGTATGGCGATCCTGACGAGGCTCTCGGGCAACAAGGCGATCCGCCAGTTCATCATCGCGCTGGCATCCCTCGTGATCGCTCTGATCCTGCCGGAGCTCGTATTGCGCTTCCGGATCCTGTCGGAACTGTGGTGGGCCTACGGACTCGTCGGTATCACGGCACTCTCCTTTGTCCTCATCCTGGGACGTGCCATCAACGGCTCCAATATCAACTACTCCGTCGGCGGGGTGACCTTCCAGCCGTCGGAATTCATCAAGATCGTCTATGTGTTTTTTGTGGCGGCGGCGCTGACACGCGTCGAGGAACTCTGGCATATCCTGCTGGTCTCCGCGGGCGCTGCGCTGCATGTGCTGATCCTGGTCTTCTCGAGGGATCTGGGCGCGGCGCTGATCTTCTTCACGGTCTATTTCATGATGCTCACCATCGCCAGGGACCGTTACGAATATCTCCTGGCGGGACTGGGGATCGGCATCGTCTCCTGTATCGTGGCCTACCGGCTCTTTGCCCATGTGCGCGCGCGCGTGGCGGTCTTTCTGGATCCCTGGACCTCCATTGACAGCGCGGGCTATCAGGTGACGCAGTCCCTCTTCGGGATCAGCGTGGGAGGCCCCTTCGGCCTGGGGCTTTACGGCGGGAATCCTTCGGCGATCCCGTTTGTGGAACAGGACTTCATCTTCTCGGCGATCGCCGAGGAACTGGGGATCGTCTTTGCGGTGGCGCTGCTCGCGGTCTGCCTCTCCACGGCGTGGATGGTGTTTAGGATCGCGGAGTGGATCCGGGATCCTTTCTACAGGCTCCTGTGCGCAGGCTTCGGGATCATCTATGTGTTCCAGGTGTTCCTGACGGTCGGCGGCGGGACGAAATTCATCCCGCTGACGGGCGTGACGCTGCCGCTCGTGAGCTACGGCGGTTCCTCCGTACTGGCGACGATCCTCATGTTCGGACTTGTGGAAGGGATCGTGCTCATCCGGGCGGGAGAGCATAAAAAGGCGGTGGAACGCCTCAGGGCGGTCCATGAGAGTGCCGGGAAGCGGAGAGCGAAGAGGAGAGAAGATGACGAAGAAGACTGACAGACCCATCCGGGGCAGAAAGCCGCTTCGTCCCCCCACGCCGATCGCCGTGGTGGGGATCATCTTCACGGTGCTCTTTACGGCCATGAGCATCTATCTGTGCCGCTATGCCTACGTGAACCGGCAGACCATGATGAGCAACAGCTACAATAATCGGCAACGGATCCTGCTCGAGCAGAACGAGCGCGGGACCATTTATTCAAGAGACGGAGATGCGCTGGCTGTCAGCGAGGTGTCGGAAGGCGGGGACGAGGAGCGCTATTATCCCTACGGGGAACTTTTCGCGCACGCGGTCGGGTATGCGACCAAGGGCAAGTCCGGGATCGAGGCGATGGAGAACTATTACCTCATCCGTTCGGACATTTCCCTCTCAGAAAAGGCGCGGTACGCGGATGAGGGACGGAAGAAAAATCCCGGCAACAGCGTGACCACGACGCTGTCCGTGCCGCTGCAGGAGGTGGCCTCCAAAGCGCTGGCCGCTTATCGCGGCGCCATCATCGTGACGGATGTGAGGACGGGGGAGATCCTCGCCATGGTCTCCAAGCCGGGCTTCGATCCCAACCATGTGGACGCGGAGTGGAATTCCCTCATCGCGGACGACGAGGATGCGGAACTGCTCAACAGGGCCTCACAGGGTCTCTATCCGCCGGGCTCCACCTTTAAACTGGTGACGGCGCTCGAGTATATCAGGGAGTACCCGGAGGACTACGGCGCGTATCATTATCAGTGTAACGGCATGTTCAAAGCGGGAGAGGAGACGATCCACTGCTTCCACGGGGAGAGCCACGGGAGTCTCGATTTCTACGGGTCGTTCCAGAAATCCTGCAACTCGTCTTTTGCGAATATCGGCATGCAGATGGACCGCGGAGATTTCGGGAGGACGCTCACACAGCTGCTCTTCGGATCCAAACTCCCGGTTGATTTCCCGGCGAGCGTGAGCAATGCCGTCATGGGGCCGGATGCCGCGGACGGGGATGTGATCCAGCTCTCGATCGGTCAGGGCGCCACGGCGATGTCGCCGCTGCATCTGAACATGATCACCCAAGCGATCGCCAATGACGGCGTGATGGTCCGGCCTTATCTGGTGAAAAGTGTGGACAGTGCGGACGGAAAGACCCTCGTAAAGGAGCACGCGGGAGAGGAGATCGACCGCGTGATGAGTGAAGAGGAAGCGGCGATCCTGCAGGAGATGATGGTACTCGTCGTCAACGGCGGTACCGGCAGACGCCTGTCCGGCCTGTCCTATCAGGCGGCCGGCAAGACCGGTTCCGCGGAATTCGATTCCGGCCAGAAGGAGGAGAGCCACGCGTGGTTCACGGGCTTCGCGCCCGCAGAGGATCCCGCGATCGCCGTCACGGTCATCGTGGAGCGCGCCGGGGGCGGCGGCGAGTACGCCGTGCCGATGGCCAAGCGCGTGTTCGACTGCTATTTCGGGGTTGAGTGAGATCCGCGGTTCCCGCGTGCATATGGATCGGTCGAGCTTAGAGTATCGCCTCTACCTCTAACCCCGCCTGAGCCGTGTTCATGAGATTCCCCTTGGCATAATCGAGGAGCTTGACGGTGGGATGCGTGAGATCCTGCTCGTTGATGTAGACGATCTCGCCGATCCGCTCGCCGCTTAAGCGGACCTTAAGCCCCATCTGGGTATTGGCGAGATTGGTGAGGATGGTCCGCAGCGCCTGCGCATCGTAGCGCTCGTAGCCGCGGTTCTGCTCATAATTAGCGATGATCTGGAACGGATGCATCGACTCCCGGTAGACGCGCGGGCTCGACATCGCTTCATAGGTATCCACGATGGCGATGTATTTGGCAAAGGGATCGATCGCGTCGGCCTTAAGATTGTCCGGGTAACCGCTGCCGTCGTTGCGCTCGTGGTGCTGGAGCGTGGCGAGCGGGATATGGACATTGACCGCGAGCCTGGAGACCATGTCATAGCCCATCTTGGGATGCTTGCGCAGGAGATTGCGCTCGTGATCGTCGAGTTTTCCCGTCTTCCACAGAATCTTGTCCGGGATCCTGAGCTTCCCGATGTCATAGACGAAGCCGGTCTGGATCAGGATGTCGAGATCGGTGTCGGAGAGCTCCAGCCATTTGCCGAAGACGCCGGCGATCAGCGCCGAGTTGAGGCAGTGCCTGTGGGTCATGTCATCCTCGGACGGCGTCATATTGTAGAGATAGTCCAGGAGCAGTTCCGGCGTGGCGGCATAGGGCACGATATTCTCGTACACCTTCATCAGATCCTCCATCCGGAAGGGCTTCTGATACAGGACATAATTCATGAGCAGGGTCTTATAGACCGCGAAATACTTGTCATACTGCTTTTCGAACCGCTGAAATTCGTCGGACACACGGACCCGCTCATAATGGGTCGTGGCGAAATCGACCCGTTCCTTGATGACCACCGCCATGATCTGGTGGCGGTTGAGACGTTTGATATCTATGGAAGTGAGAGTTTTGTCTGCGTGGACGACCACATAGCCGTTGTAGTCGACGGCATCTTCGCCCGTGACCATGCCGGGCTCTAATTCGATCGTGGCAACAGTCTTCATAAAGTCCCCAAATCCTTGTGTTCGGATTGACGAAAAAATCAATATACAGTATAAAGAATAATGATGCGGTTGAAAAGATTTTTTTGCAAATTTCATAAGAAATGCGTCTTCAGCCCCGAAGTGCGTCACAGGGCGCTCGAGATGGCGAGGATCCGCGGCGGCAAGACGGGTCCCATGAGTTATTGCATCCTCGCGGGGAGCAGGCCGGACGAACAGCTCGTGATCGTGCCCTCCGTACTCCTGGGGCTCACGGCGGATCATACACCGATCGTCATCTACGGTGTGTCGAAGACCAGACGCGGCGCGTATGATATCATCGCGCATTTCTCCGATCTGGCGATCCGCGCCGGCATGCCCGGCGAACCCGGCAGGTATGTCAGGGAATACCTGGATCGGGAACACGGTCAGGGGGAGACATCATGCTGATCCTGCTCACGGTTCTCAAGGTCATCGGCATCACGCTTCTCGTTCTGCTGGGACTGCTGCTCCTCATCGTGCTGCTCGTACTTTTCGTGCCGGTACGGTTTTCCCTGGATGCGGATATTGACAGGCCGGAGGATCCGTCAGAGGACCTCGGGAAGAGAGCGCATGCGGTCGGCAGGGCCACCTGGCTGCTGCATCTGGTGCGCGCGCGTTTCGTGTGGCCGACGGAAGGAGATGCGGCCTTTACACTGTATGTGCTGTTTTTCCGGCTGATCCCGCGGCGGGAAAAGAAACGCAGGGCGAAACGTCCGGACCGGAGAAAAAAGAAGGAAGAGGTGACCGAGGAAACGGAGGCACCCGTGCCCGCGGAGTCCGGAGAGACCGGGGAGCCCGCGCCGGAGACCGACGCCGAGGGCTGGGAGGAACTCCGCCCCGGAGAACGCAAAGAGGAGGCGCCGGAGCCGGAGCGGGAGGAAGCCGACGGGGAACCTGCGGCGGAGGAGAGCGGCGACGCGCAGGAAGAGCGGAAGCAGAAGAGGAGCCTGCGGGAGAAGATTGCCGGGATCCGGGACCGGATCAGGGAATTCCTCAGCGAAGAGAATCTGAAAAAGATCGCCGAAAAGCCACAGATTGTTGTAAAAAAAATAGACTATACAATATGTGGGACTTATGCTAAAATACAATTCGTACGCGCGACAACCGCGAGTAATACGTACTTCCGCGCGAAACAACTGTTATTAAATCAGGCGCGGCGCGTCATCCGGCATATTTTACCGCGCAAATGCCGCGTAAATGTGGTATACGGGGCGGATGACCCGGCGAAGACGGCGGACATGGTCGCGCGTGTCGCGATGCTCTATCCCATCCTGGAGGAGCGCGTGAAGATCGTGCCGGTATTTGATGAGGAGACCCTTTACGGCACGGCGCGGATCAGGGGACGGATCCGGCTCTCCGTGATCCTGTGGGCACTCGGGCGGTTGTATTTCAGCCGGGATATCCGGGCGATCAGGAAGCGGATGGACAGATTCAAGGAGATCGGCAGGAGGAAGCCGGCAGACGATAGCAGGGAGGTCAGTGATGGCTGATAAACGGGAAAACGGATTCAGCGAGGTGATGGAGTCCCTCATGAACGGCGTGGACGGGATCCTGAGTTCCAAGACCGTGGTGGGGCAGGCGACGACACTGGGAGATGTGATCATCGTGCCGCTCGTGGATGTCACGGTGGGCGCGGGCGCAGGCAGCTCCCTGTCCGATAAGAAGGGCGGCGGTGGCGGCGGTTTCTCCGCCAAGCTCTCTCCCGCGGCGGTGCTGGTGATCAAGGACGGTGTCACCAAGGTCGTCAATGTCAAGAATCAGGATGCCGTCACCAAGGCGATCGACCTGGTCCCCGATCTGGTCAACCGTTTCCTTGCGGGCAGGGAGGAACTGCCGGAGGATGAAGAGGCATTGGATATTGCTTTTCCGGAGGATGATGCGTGATGACTTCGACCATCGATTTTGAAGCGCTCACCGAAGAGGAACTGAAACAGCGCGAAGAGGAGATCATCGGCTCGGGCAGCGAGGATGAACTCCACGAGCTGCGCTGCTGGCTGTTCCGTGAGAGCGTGCGTCTGGACGGTAAGGAACGCGACATCAATGAGATGACAGAACGTTTTGAGACCGAGCGCAGGCAGTTCCGCGAGGAGATGCGCAGTCTCAACGACCAGATGGAGCGTGACAGGAGACTGCTCAGGCAGGAGAACGAACTCTTCGACAAGCGCCTGAGTGTATTAAAGAACGGCTTTGACCAGCTGGCCGCGGACAAGAGGCGGCTGGAGCAGGACCGGATGATGCTCGAAGCGGAGCGGGAGGTTGTGGAACGCGCGAGACTCGGATGCGGAGAATTCCTCTTCCGCGGGGTATGTGACTCCTGGTCCCTGCGGAAGCGTTACAGGGATCTGATCAAGATCTTCCACCCGGACAACGCGGGAGGGGATCACGAGATCATTCAGATGATCAACCAGGAGTACGCGGAACTGACCAGCGAGTACGGAGCATAAAGAAAAGCGGTCGAATGACCGCCTTTTTCTTTGGCATGCAGGGGGTGGTAAGGGAAAGAGAAGTGTTAACCTCTCTCCACCTTACCGGAACGCAGACAGCTCGTGCACACATTCATCCGCTTCCTGGCGCCGCCGATGAGGACGGCCACGCGCTGGACATTGGCATGCCAGGCTTTGTTGGAGCGTCTGTGGGAATGGCTGACGTTGTTACCGAAATGAACGCCCTTGCCGCAAACTTCACATTTCGCCATGATAGAACCTCCTTGTAACTGATGGATCGCGCCGCCTTTCGGCGCAGCAAACTGTATCTTAACAGATATCCGGACAAAATGCAAGCGAAACACACACTTTCTTTTTTGCCGGGATGCACCTATAATGATATATTGTTTCCGGACCGGCCGGACAAAGGAGGATATGCATGAGAGCATCGTCAATGAATACCAGGATCGGCGGCATCTCCATCAGCAGAGAGGTCATCGCCCAGTACGCGGGTGCCGTGGCGACGGAGTGCTTCGGCGTCGTCGGAATGGCCAGCGTCAATGTCAAGGAGGGCCTGGCGAAGCTGTTGAAGCGCGACAACATGACCCGGGGGATCCGGGTGATGGTGACCCCGTCGCACAAACTGCGTCTGGATTTTCATGTGATCGTCTCCTACGGCGTGAGCATCATGGCCGTATCGGACAATCTGATCGAGAATGTGCGTTACAAGGTGGAGGAGTTTACCGGCATGGAGATCGAGAAGATCAATATCTATGTCGAAGGAGTCCGAGTGATCGACTGAACAGGAAGACGGAGGGAGAGGAAATTGAGCAGATTAAACATTGATGCGGCGACGCTCGCGCGGATGTTCCTGGCGGGAGCCAAGAATCTCGAGGCAAACCAGGAGATCATCAACGAACTGAACGTGTTCCCGGTGCCGGACGGCGACACGGGCACGAACATGACGGCCACCATCATGTCGGCGGCCAGAGAAGTGGCAGCGGAGCCGGATGCCGATATGGAGGTGATCTGCAAGGCCATCTCATCGGGATCGTTACGCGGCGCGCGCGGCAATTCCGGCGTCATCCTGTCGCAGCTGCTGCGCGGCTTCACCAAGGTCGCGAAGAAGCATGAGCGCATCGACGCCGTCACGATGGCGGATGCCTTTGATAAAGCGGTGGAGACCGCCTACAAGGCCGTCATGGTGCCCAAGGAGGGCACGATCCTGACCGTCGCCAAGGGCGTGGCGGACCGCGCGAGACAGCTTGCGAATTCCGGCGAGACGGATGCGGACGAGATCTGCCGGTCGCTCATCGAAGCGGCCGAGGAAACCCTCGAGCGCACGCCCGAGATGCTCCCGGTCCTCAAGGAAGCCGGTGTCGTGGACTCCGGCGGCAAGGGCCTGGTCGAAGTACTGAAAGGCGCCTACGACGGGCTGCTGGGCAAGGGGATCCCGTTTGACGCCAAGGCGCCCGGCAAGCAGGAGGAACAGGAGGAAGAGGTCCGGATCAAGCATGCCTACTGCGTGGTGCTACGGGCGATCCTCAGACAGCCTCTGAACCGCAAGCAGATGAGCGATATCCGCAGTTTCCTGACCTCCGTGGGCGGCGATGTCCAGGTCGCGGATGCGGGCGACGGGATCTCGCTGCATATCCATACGGACGATCCCGGTCTTGTGCTGCAGAGAGCACTCCTTTACGGCGACCTGCGCGATGTGAGCGTGCGGGATATCCGTACGGAGGGCCATACCGAGCCGTATGAGGGAAAACCCCTGACCGCGGAAAATCTCAAGCTTGATTCGCCGGAGGCGGAAGCGGCACCGGAGGAGCCTGCTGTTCCCGCCGAGAAAAAGCCCATCGGCTTCGTGGCGGTCTGCGCCGGCGAGGGCATGGCGGAGATCTTTAAGAGCCTCGGCTGCGACGCGGTCATCGAGGGCGGCCAGACCATGAACCCGAGCACGGACGACATCCTGCAGGCGACGGAGCGCGTCAACGCGGACGCGGTCATCGTTCTGCCGAACAACAAGAACATCATCCTCGCGGCGGAACAGGCGGCGAAGATGTGCGAGGACAAGAAACTCGTCGTGGTCCCCTCCAAAACCGTACCGCAGGGGATCGCGGCACTCGTGAACTTTATCCCGGACGACGGCGCCGAGGAGAATGCCGCGATGATGAAGGATGCCATCGGCGGCGTGTCCTCCGGCGAGGTGACCTATGCCGTGCGCGACACGGTCATCGAAGGGATCGAGATCCGTCAGGGCGATTACATGGGGATCGGCGACAGTGGGATCCTGAATGTCGGCAAGGACCGGATCGAGGTGACCGTCGGGATGCTTGAGAAGATGATGCAGGACGGTCAGGAGCTGGTGAGCCTCTACTACGGCGCGGACGTGGAGGAGGAGGAAGCGGAGCGGCTCCTTGGCCGCGTCAATGAGCGGTTCCCGGGAGTCGATGTGGAACTGCAGTACGGAGGCCAGCCGGTCTATTCCTATATCGTCTCGGCGGAATAACGGGTGGCTGATACGAAACGAAGCGTGACGGAGTCCCTCGGGGCTCCCGTCACGGATATCAGAGGCATCGGCGACAAGACAGCCGGGCTCTTCCGCGGGTGCGGGATCCGCACCGTGGAGGAGCTTCTTCATTATTATCCCAGGACTTACGACAGCTTCCCGCGGCCGGTGCACGCCGCGGAGCTTAAGGACGGCGGCCGTTATGCCGTATGCTGCCGGCTGATCAGGGAGCCGGCGCTCAAACGGGTGCGCCGCTATGCCATCCTCACCGGGCAGGCGGCGGATGAGACCGGCGGCTTCACGGTCACCTGGTTCAACCAGCCCTGGCTGAAAAACACGCTTTTTGCCGGCAGGGAGGTCGTTTTCTGCGGCCTCGTCCGCACCAAGGGGACGGGCTTTGTCATGGAACAGCCCGGGATCTACGATCCGGCGGAATACGCCGCCCTGCAGGAATCCCTGCGTCCCCGGTATCCCCTCGTGAAAGGTCTGAAGAACAACACGGTGATCCGTGCGGTGACGGAGGCGCTCTCCTATGCGGAGGGACTTGCGGATCCGCTGGCTGCCGAAGCGGAGCGCAGAGGGCTCATCCCTTACAGGGAAGCGATCCGGTCGATCCATTTCCCGGAGAATGAAGAGGCCCGCTCCAAAGCGCGCAGGAGGCTTGCCTACGACGAACTCTTCCTGTTCGTGCTGGGAATCCGTCTCATGAAGGAATCCTCCGAGGAGGAGACCGGCATCCCGCTGTCAGCGGATGATGCGGTAGCCGCGACGATCCGGAAACTCCCCTACGCACTCACCCATGCCCAGGAACGGGTCCTCTCCGAGATCCTCACCGACATGAAGAGCGGGATGCGGATGCACCGCCTGATCCAGGGAGATGTCGGCAGCGGCAAGACGATCCTGGCGCTCCTCACCATGCTGGCTGCGGTCGAAAACGGATACCAGGCGGCGCTCATGGCGCCGACGCAGGTCCTCGCCGCGCAGCACGCGGAGACCTTTGCCGCGCTGTCCGGGCAGCTGGATCTGCCGCTGAAGCCGGTGCTCCTCTCCGGGAACATGAAGGCGGCGGAGAGGCGGGAGGCACTGGAGCGGATCGCGGACGGCCGGGCCAACTGCATCATCGGCACCAACGCCCTGATGCAGGAAGGAGTGACCTATCACCGGCTGGGCCTCGTAATCACAGACGAGCAGCACCGGTTCGGGGTGCGGCAGCGGGAAACCCTGGCGGCAAAAGGTCTCAGCCCGCATATCCTCGTCATGAGCGCCACGCCGATCCCCCGGACGCTCGCCATGATCCTCTACGGAGATCTGCAGATCTCGCTGCTCGATGAACTGCCGGCCGGCAGGAAGCGGATCAGGAATGCACTGGTGGGGCCGGAATACCGGGAACGCGCCTACCGCTTCATCGCGGGAGAGGTGGAGAAGGGCAGACAATGTTATGTGATCTGTCCGATGATCGAGGAGGGCGAGCTCGAGGGCGCGGAGAATGTCCTTGATTACGCGGAGATACTCCGGGAGGAGCTGCCTGACCGGGTGCGCGTGGAGATCCTGCACGGCCGGATGAAACCGGAGGAGAAGGATGCGGTGATGGAGCGCTTTGCGGCTCATGAGACCGATGTCCTGGTCTCCACCACGGTCATTGAGGTCGGGATCAATGTGCCCAATGCGACCGTCATGATGATCGAGAACGCGGAGCGCTTCGGCCTTGCTGCGCTGCACCAGCTCAGGGGCCGTGTCGGAAGAGGAGAGGAGCAGTCCTATTGCATCTTTGTGAACACTTCGCAGGCCGAAGAGGCGGCAAAGCGGCTGGAGATCCTTAAGGATTCCAATGACGGCTTTGCGATCGCCGATGAGGATCTGAAGCTCAGGGGCCCCGGCGATCTCTTCGGTGTGCGGCAGAGCGGGGCTTTTGCATTCCGTGTGGCGGATATCTACGGGGATGCGGATCTCGTCCGTCTCGCCGCCGAGGACGCGGACAGGGTCCTTGCGGAGGATCCCGGCCTGTCATCGGAGGATCACGCAGCGCTCGCGGAACTCGTGCAGCGCCAAAGCCACATTGATTTTACAACGATTTAGTGGTAGTATATAAGATTGAGTAAGTATGCAAGGTGGGGGAATCCGCCCATTTTGGCGTTATGAGGGGAGAACAATGAGAACAGCCGTAGTCACGGATTCCAACAGCGGGATCACGCAGCAGGAAGCCGCCGAACTCGGGGTCTTTGTACTGCCGATGCCTTTCCGCATCGGAGACGGGGACTATTTTGAGGGGATCAATATCACACAGGAGGAGTTCTATCCGATGATCGAGGGAGGACTCCCCGTGAGCACATCGCAGCCGTCGCCCGCGGATGTAACGGCACTGTGGGACCGCGTGCTCGGAGAATATGACAGCCTGGTGCACATCCCGATGAGCAGCGGGCTTTCCGGGAGCTGTCAGAGCGCAAAACTGCTCGCGGAGGACTACGGCGGCAGGGTGGAGGTCATCGATAACAGAAGGATCTCCGTGACCCTCAGACGCTCCTGCCTGGATGCGCTGGCACTTGCGGCGGACGGCGCGGAAGCGGCGGAGATCAGGCAGCGCCTCGAAGCGACAGGCGGAGAGAGCACCATCTACATCATGCTCGATACGCTCTCCTATCTGAAGCGCGGCGGCAGGATCACCCCTGCGGCGGCTGCCGTCGGTACACTGTTAAAGATCCGTCCCGTCCTGCAGATCCAGGGGGATAAGCTGGATGCCTTTGCCAAGGCGAGGACCGCCGCGCAGGGCAGAAAGCTGATGATCCGGGCGATCCGGGACGATATCGAAAACCGCTTCGGCGGCATCGGCCTGCATGATGTGGATATCGATATGGCATATTCGCGCGACGAGGAGGCTTTTCTGCCGTTTCGTGACGAAGTGCGGGAGGCATTTCCGTGGGCGGGGGAGATCCATTATGATCCGCTCTCATTGTCGGTCGGCTGCCATATCGGTCCGGGGGCCATTGCGGTCACCGCGACGAAGAAGCAGCACTACGGGGAGAACTGAGGCAACTGTTGTTCATGCACAAAGGGAATGAAGAGGAATGGGTAATCTGGTAAACAGCACGGAAGGGCGCTACGACGCTTCGAGCATCACGGTACTGGAGGGACTCGAAGCGGTCCGCGTGCGTCCGGGGATGTATATCGGCTCGGTCACGACGAGAGGCTTGAACCACCTCGTCTACGAGATCGTGGACAACGCGGTGGACGAGCATCTGGCGGGATGCTGCAATGAGATCCGCGTGACACTGGAAGCGGACGGTTCCGCCACCGTGGAGGACAACGGCCGCGGTGTGCCGGTGGAACGCCATGCAAAGGGCGTGTCCGCCGAGCGTATCGTCTACACGACGCTGCACGCGGGCGGCAAATTCGACAACAGCTCCTACAAGACCAGCGGCGGTCTACACGGCGTGGGCTCTTCCGTGGTGAACGCGCTCTCCTCCAGGATGACCGTGCGTATCAAGCGAAACGGGCACCTGTACCAGGATACCTATGAGCGGGGCAATCCCACCACGGATCTGGTCATGGGCCTCCTCACTCCGATCGGGGATGCCAAAGGAACCGGAACCTGGGTCAATTTCCTGCCGGACGATACGATCTTTGAGAAGACGAGGTTCAAGGAGGACGACATCAAATCCCGTCTCCATGAGACGGCCTATCTCAATCCGGAGCTGACCATCTATTATGAGGACAAGCGCCCCGGGACCGAGGAAACACAGGTCTTCCATGAGCCGGAGGGGATCGTCGGCTTTGTGCGCGCGCTCAACAAGGGACATGAGACCGTGACGGACATCATCTCGTTCCAGGGCGTCAGCGAAGGGATCGAGGTGGTATGCGCCTTCCAGTATATCAATGAATTCCGCGAGGAGGTGCTGGGCTTCTGCAACAACATCTACAACGCGGAGGGCGGCACCCATCTGACCGGTTTCAAGACCGTGCTCACCACTGTGATCAACAACTACGCGAGACAGCTGGGATCGCTTAAGGAAAAGGACGCCAATTTCACCGGCGCCGATGTCCGCAACGGCCTCACGGCGGTCATCTCCATCAAGCATCCGGATCCGCGCTTTGAGGGACAGACCAAGACGAAGCTCGACAATCAGGATGCCTCCAAGATCGTCTCCAAGGTGACGGGCGACGAGATTGTCCGCTTCTTCGACAGGAATCTCGAGACCCTTAAGGCCGTCATCGGCTGCGCGGAGAAAGCGGCCAAGATCCGCAAGAGCGAGGAAAAAGCCAAGACGAATATGCTCACGAAGCAGAAGTATTCGTTTGACTCCAACGGAAAGCTCGCCAACTGCATCAGCCGTGACGCCTCCAAATGCGAGATCTTCATCGTTGAGGGTGATTCCGCCGGCGGCAGCGCCAAGATGGCCAGGGACCGCGAATTCCAGGCGATCCTCCCGATCCGCGGCAAGATCCTCAATGTGGAGAAGGCCTCCATCGATAAGGTGCTCGCGAATGCCGAGATCAAGACCATGATCAACGCCTTCGGCTGCGGCTTTTCTGAAGGTTACGGCAACGATTTCGATATCAAAAAGCTGCGCTATGACAAGATCATCATCATGGCGGACGCGGACGTGGACGGCGCGCATATCGCGACGCTGTTGCTGACGCTGTTCTACCGCTTCATGCCGGATCTGATCTACGAGGGGCATATCTACATCGCCATGCCCCCGCTCTACAAGGCGATCCCCTCCAAGGGGGAAGGGCAGTACCTCTATGATGACGAGGCACTGGCGAGATACCGCAAGACGCACAAGGGCAATTTCATCCTGCAGCGGTACAAGGGCCTGGGCGAGATGGATCCGGACCAGCTCTGGGAGACGACGCTCGATCCGGCGAGGAGGCTCATGAAGTCCGTCACGATCGAGGACGCCAGGATGGCATCGGAGATGACGGAACTGCTCATGGGGACGGATGTGCCGCCCCGCAGGGATTATATCCGTGCCCACGCGGTGGACGCGGTACTGGATGTATAAGGGAGAGAGCATGCAGAGATTTCAGACCGCTCTGGTCGTGGATGACGACCATCTGGAAAGGGAATACCTGTCGGAGCTGCTGCTGCGCAAGGGCTTCGTCGTGAAGGATGCGGCGTCTGTCCCCAATGCGGCGGCTGTCGTCAGAGGGATGCGGTTTGACTGCATCTTCATCGATGACCGGATGACCAGACATTTCGGCAGGGAAGTCCTCGCGGAACTCAGGAAATCCATCCCGCCCGGCGGGAATCCGGACCCTCTGTATTTTCTGCTGGGGGATATCCGCGATCCCGGTGCGAAGACCTACCGGGAGGACGGGTTTGTCTGCTTCCTCGAGAAACCGGTGGATGCCGCCGGACTCTATGAGACACTTGATACCCTGGCGGATCCGGAGAAAGCAGAGAAATTTGTCGAAGATGCGGCATTGACGCGCAATACCGAGGAGACGGAGGACAGGACCCTCTCCGGCATCGGCAGGATCCCCGGGCTCAATCCGGAGACCGGTATCGCCAACTGCGGTTCCGAGGAAAACTATCTCTCGGCCCTGAAGATCTTTTACGAGTCCATCCGTCCCAAGGCGGATGAGATCGAGCATTACTTCGAGGAGGAGGACTGGAAGAACTATACCATCAAGGTCCACGCGCTGAAATCCAGCGCGCGGATCATCGGTGCGCTGCTCCTGTCCGGACAGGCAGCGGATCTGGAGGAGGCCGGAAACCGCGGCAATTTCGTCAGCATACGCGAGAACACCGGATCCCTGCTGCAGGTCTACCGGGGATTCGAGGACGCGCTGGCACCGATATTCGCCGCTCCCGCGGACGGCGCGGCGGATGAGCGGCCCGAAGCGGACGCGGCCACGATCGCCGACGCCTATCATTCCATCGGGGAGTTCGCGGATCAGATGGACTACGATCTGGTGGAGATGGTGTTGAAATCCATGGATGAGTACCGTCTGGGAGAAGAGGACAGGGAACGGTTCAAGAGGATCCGGAGCGCACTGTCCGCGATCGACTGGGATACGATCAGAAACGAGGTAAAGAACGTATGACGCCTGAAGAAGGAAGACGTGACAGAAACCGGTATGTGATCTTTCTGCTGGCGCTTTCCTACAGCGCCTTCACGATCGGTCTCATCATCGAGAACATCATCGTGGGGTGGGAGACCTGGGCGATCCCGTTCCTCATCATGAGCGCGATCTTTGCCTGGTGGGTCCATCTGCGGCAGCCGTTCGACGAACACGGCAGGATCTATGCGATGGCGCTGCTGTATTATGCCGTCACCTTTTATCAGGGCGTGCATGAATCGAGTCTTTTCGATATCTCTCTGATCATCTGCTTTGTGTTCCTTTTGTTCTCGCTGTCGGATGACTATGTTGTCTTCGACGCGGGACAGATTGTCTATTTTCTGACGCTGGCCTATCAGATCATCGTCCACTACGGATTCAGCGTGCTGACGGACACATTGACCCTCTCCAAGATCCTGCTGCATGTCATGATCGTGATCCTGTCCGCGCGGTTCGCACGCTCCACCATCAGCGGCAGACAGAGGACCGGGGAGATCCAGGAGCGTCTCGTCTCGCAGCTGACGGAGGTCAACCGCAGGACCGAGGATTTCATGGCGAATGTCTCCCATGAGCTGCGTACACCGATCAATGCCGTCACGGGTCTCTCCTCGATCCTCATTGAGAAGGAGGGCACACCCAGCGAGGAGATGACCTCCATCTTCCGGGCCGGCAACCGCCTCTCCGAACAGGTGGGCGATATCCTTGACTACACCGAGATCGATACGGGACGGCTGATCCTCTCCTCGGAGACCTACAGTATCCATTCGGTCTTCAATGATGTCATCACGATGTTCCAGATGTCGGATTCCTCTTTCGCGGACCGCGTGGATCTCATCGTGGATGTGGATGCGGCGGTCCCCACCAAGCTGAAGGGCGACCCGCGCAGGATCAAGAAGATGCTGTGGCATCTCATCGACAATGCCTACAAGTTCACCAAGGAGGGCGGCATCTATGTCCGCATCACCGCGGATGAGCGCACCTACGGCATCAATCTGCGCATCGAGGTGTCGGATACGGGCTGCGGGATCCCGCCGGAGGAGCTGAGCAAGATCTCGCACGGCTTCTATCAGTCGGATTCCGGCAGGACACGCAACGCGGGCGGTATCGGTCTGGGTCTCTCCATCGTATACGGCTTCGCCCACGCCATGGGCGGCTTTGTCACGATGACCTCAACGCTCGGACAGGGCACGACGGTCCGGATCTCCATCCCGCAGGCTGTCATCGACGATACGCCGTGCATGAGCATCGCCAACGCCGACCGTCTCGAGGTCGCCTGCTATCTGCGCAGTGAGAAATTCGGCGTGCCGCTGGTGCGCGATTTCTATGAATCCATGATCACACACATGGTACGGGGACTGCATATGCCGGTGAAACGTGCCGGCAATCTCGGCGATCTGAGACAGATCGTGGAGGAGAACTCTCCGACGCACATCTTCACGGCGAAGGAGGAATACGAGGAGGATCCCGCCTACTTCGCACAGCTGGCGAGATCGTCCGAGGTGATCGTCGTCGCGGATCAGAAATACATGCCGAAGGAGAGCAAGGGCATCACGATCCTGCGCAAGCCTCTCTACGGATTCCCGGTCGCCAGGATCCTCAACGCGCTCAGGATCGAGATGGAGATCGATCCGGTCCGCACGGAGTACCGTGTCTCCTTCCCGGGACTCAAAGTCCTCGTCGTGGACGACGAGGAGATGAACCTGTTCGTCGCCAACGGGATCTTCTCCGGCTACGGGATGCGCGTCAAGACCGCACTCTCCGGCAGACAATCTCTTGATCTGTACGAAAAGGGCGATTACGATCTGGTCTTCATGGATCACATGATGCCGGAGATGGACGGGATCGAGGCGATGAAGCTTATTCGGCAGTCCGCCAAGGTCAGAGGCAAGGATACCAAGATCGTGGCATTGACCGCCAATGCCGTCAGCGGCGCCAGAGAGATGTTCCTCGAGGAGGGCTTCGACGGATTCCTCGCCAAGCCGGTGGATACGAGGGAGCTGGAACGCGTGCTCACAAGCATCCTGCCGCCCGCCTCTGTCCGCCTGGAAAAGGCGGAGAACGGCGCCGGTTCGGAACAACTCGCCCTGGCGCAGTCCGGCGAGGCGCTCGGGATCGCGCACTGTCTGGGAGACGAGGCATTCTACAGACGTCTCAGGGCGATCTTTATCGGAGAGATGCCGCATAATCTCCGCGTGTTCAAATCCGCCTATGCGACACAGACCATGGGCCCGTATCTCACGAGACTCAGGGCACTCAGGGACGGCGCCGGCATTATGGGCGAGGAGGAACTCTCCCGCCAGGCCAGGCGTCTGGAGCAGGCGATCGCGGACGGCAACGGCAAGCGGATCCAGAAGGAGCATCTGGAACTCTGTGCGGTCTATACCGACTGTATCCAGAGACTGCAGGCAAGAGCGGAAGAAGAGGGGGATGCGATATGAAGAAGTGGATAGCCTCTTTATTTGATCATCAGCTCGACCTGCAGGAGCGTTCCTTTGGCGTTACAGGTCTCTTCGGTCTGGGGGCGCTGTTCCTCATGTCCATCCTCTCGACCTTTATGGGAGAGAGCATGACCGATATCCTGCTGATCTTCATCGGACTGGGAATCTTTTTCGTCCTGTTCTATCTGACGATCCATTTTCACCGGATCCAGACGGGCGCGACCCTGATCGCTTTCATGCTGATCTTTATCATGCTGCCGGCGATTTTTCTGTCTTCCGGCGGCATGTACGGCGGGACGCCGATGTGGTTCCTCTTTGCGGCGATTTATGTCAGTCTCGTCCTCAGGGGCAGACGCAGGATCTTCTTCCTTGCGGCAGGCGGTCTGATCCTGATCGCCTGTTACGCGATACAGTGGTATTTCCCGGCTCTCGTGATACCGCATACCGCCAGGATGGCCTACACCGATTCTCTGGCCTCCACCATCATCGTAGGCTTCTTTATCAGCCTGATGGTCATCTTTGAGACCAATATCTACATCAGGGAGCAGAAGATCGCCAAGGAACAGCGCCGTGAGATCGAAGAGATCAACCGGGCGCAGAACCGGTTCTTCTCCAATATGAGCCATGAGATCCGTACCCCCGTCAACACGATCATCGGCCTCAACGAGATGATCATGCGCGAGGCGGTGACCGTGGAGGTGGCGGAGGATGCCCGGAGCATCCAGGGCGCCGGCCAGATGCTCTTAGCCCTCATTAATGACATCCTGGACATGTCCAAGATGGAATCCGGCCGGATGGAGCTCGTGCCCAATCCCTATTTCGTGAGCGAGGTCCTCAAGGACGTGGTCAACATGATCTGGAATCCCGCCAAGGAAAAGGGACTGAAATTTCATGTGGATGTAGATGAGATGATGCCCCGGAGCCTCATCGGCGACGATATCCGTATCAAGCAGATCCTGATCAATCTGCTGAACAACGCGGTGAAATATACCAAGGAGGGTTCCGTCACGCTGACCGTGGAGTGCAGGAGATCCACGACGGATATCAAAAAGGTCGATCTCATCTGCAGCGTCGCGGATACCGGCATCGGCATCAAGAAGGAATCGCTGCCCATGCTGTTTGACGTGTTCCGCCGTGTGGATGAGGACAGAAACCATTATATTGAGGGCACGGGTCTGGGACTCTCCATCGTGAAACAGCTGGTGGAACTGATGGGCGGAGAGATCACCGTGGACAGCGTCTACACCAAGGGGAGCACCTTCCGCGTGCGGATCCCGCAGGACATCGCCCAGGATGAACCGCTGGGCCATCTGAAGCTCGATGTCGGAAAAGAGAAGAGCACCAAGGAAATCTACCGGCAGAGCTTTGAGGCGCCCGGCGCCAACGTGCTCATCGTGGATGACAACGAACTCAACCGCTCCGTGGCGGCGAAACTCCTGCAGGCCACCAAGGTGCATATCGATAAGGCTTCCAGCGGCAGGGCCTGTCTGGAACTGACCCAGAACCGCCACTATGACGTGATCCTGATGGATCATCTGATGGCGGAGATGGACGGCATCGAGACGCTGCAGGCGGTCCGCGCGCAGATGGGCGGCATGAACCGGGAGACGCCGATCATCGTCCTCACGGCCAACGCGGGTTCAGAGAACCAGGCACTCTACCGCAGGAGCGGCTTCGACGGCTATCTGCTGAAGCCTGTCACGGGCGCGCAGCTCGAGAGCGCGGTGCTCGCCAGACTCCCGCAGCATCTGGTCACGCTCACCGGCATCGAGAACATGCAGGGCGGCGAGCAGGTGTTTGATGCCTACAAGCGCAAGGAGAATCTGATCATCACGGCGGATTCCGACTGCGATATCCCGGACCAGCTGCTGTCCATGCATCATATCGAGATCCTGCCTTACCGGATCCACACCAAAGAAGGGGATTTCATCGACCGCGCGGAGGTGAGCACCGGCGAGATCATGTCGTTCTTCACCAAGGGACCGCAGGAGGCGATCCGCTCCGCAGCGCCGACCGTGCAGGATTACGAGAGCTTCTTCGCCGACAATCTGGTGCGCGCGGACCATGTCTTCCATCTGACCACTTCGGCGGCGGGAGAGGATTCCTACCGCAATGCGACGGAGGCGGCGCACTCCTTTGACAATGTGACGGTGTACGACACGGGCCTTGTGTCCGGCGGCATCGGCATGATGGTGCTCATCGCTGCCAGAATGGCCGGCGCGGAGAATATCACACCGGAGAAACTGGTACACGCGCTGAACGGCGCCAGGGATCATGTGCGCATGACGATCCTGGCGGATACCACGGACAGGCTCTATTCGTCCGGCAGGATCAGCCAGCGCTTCCACAATTTCTGCCGGAGCTTCATGCTGCGGCCTCTGTTCACCCCGGTGATCGGCGGCATGCGTGTGCGCGGCTTCGTCACGGGGCCGAGGCACCAGTACCTGCCGGTGTTTGTGCGTAAGGCGCTCGCCGGCGGCAGTATCGACAGATCCCGCCTGTATGTGCTGGCACCCAATCTCCTGCCCGATGAGGCGAAAAAGATCGAACTCCTCATCCGCAAGAGAGTTGATTTTGAAGAGGTCCGCATCCTGCAGTCATCGGCTGCGACCTCGCTCGTGTGGGGCAAGGATGCACTGACATTTGTATATCTGACAAAATCGTAACGGAGGAAAAGAAATGAAAAATGTAACGGTGATCGCCAGAGCGGAGACCTTCACCGTGAAAGGTCTCATCTCCAAGCTGCAGGAACAAGGGATCCCTGTCTGGTTTTCCTCGCCTGCCATCGAGGAGCTGGAGGTCAAGGCGGAGGGCACGGAACTCTTCATCCTGCTGACGGACGAGTCCGTGGAGGAAATCCGGCAGATGCTGGTGTTCTTAAAGGACCAGTGCATCGATACGGAGAAGCGTCTGCTCCTCATCGCCACCAAGATTGAAAAGGACTACGTGTATCAGTACTTCCCGGACACCTACGTGCTCAAGTGGTTCGACCGTCCGATGGATCTGCCGCAGATCCTCGAGGTCGCCAGGCGCTATGTGGACGATGAGCAGTATGAGGCACGCAAGAAGAACATCCTGGTCGTGGATGACGATTCGACCTACATGCTCACGATCCGCGACTGGCTGCAGCCCAAGTACCGTGTCTCCATGGCGGCCTCGGGCCTCCAGGCGATCCAGTACCTGGCCCGCAACAAGGCGGATCTGATCCTGCTGGACTACGAGATGCCGGTGACGCCGGGACCGCAGGTCCTCGAGATGTTAAAGAGCGAGGTCGAGACCAGCCGCATCCCGGTCATGTTCCTGACCGGCAAGGGCGATAAGGAAAGCATCATGAAGGTGCTGGCCTTAAAGCCCGCGGATTACCTGTTAAAGACGATCGACCAGGAAGGGCTGTTAAAGAAACTGGAGCTGTTCTTCCAGAAGCAGAAGATCTGAGGAGAGGCGGATGGGAATTTATCTCAATCCCGGATATGAGAATTTCAGACGGACACTGGCAGGCGAGATCTATGTCGACAAGACGATGATGATCGCTGAGATCAGCCGTCTGATCGATCATGGAGAGAATTATGTCTGCGTATCCCGTCCCCGGCGCTTTGGTAAAACGATCGCCGGGAATATGCTATGTGCTTATTACTCCGGGGGCTGTGATTCGAGAGCGTTGTTCACTCCTTACAAGATCGCGCAGGAGCCCTGTTTTGAGGAAAAGCTGAACCGGTACGATGTCATCAAGATCGACATGAACAGTGAGTATCAGGATGCTGCGGACAAGAAGCAGATGCTGAAAAAACTGACAGGATATATCAAAGAGGAGATCAGCGAAGAATATCCTCAGGTAAACCTGGAAGAGGATGATACGCTTGCCAGAAGCATCCTGAAGGCGCATGCCGCGACCGGCGCGGAGTTCATGATCATCATTGATGAGTATGATGTGCTGGTGCGGGAACAGGCAGATCCGGAACTCTTCGATGAGTATCTGAGTTTTCTGAACGGTCTATTCAAGAGTGATACATTGCGGCCCGCCATCGCGCTGGCGTACCTCACCGGGATCCTGCCGGTGGTGCGGGATAAGGTGCAGTCCAAGCTGAACAACTTCCGCGAGTATACGATCCTGGATGCCGGCAGGCTGGCAGAGTTTATCGGCTTCACGGAGAATGAGGTGCATCGTCTGTGCGCGGAACGGGGGGTGGATTACGGGAAATGCAGACGCTGGTATGACGGATATCGCCAGCATGGCTGTGAGATCTATAATCCGGAGTCCGTTATCCAGGCAGTCCTGAATAACAGGTTCGCCAATTACTGGGGGAAGACAAGTACCTACCGGGCGATCGCGGACCGGATCGAACAGGATTTTGACGGGATCAGGGAAGATGTGATCCGTATGCTGGCCGGAGAAAGCGTACCGGTCAATGTTACGCGGTATATGAACACCATGGATTCCTTTGCAAATAAGAATGACCTGTTCACCTATCTGATCCATGCGGGTTATCTTGCTTATGACCTGGAGGAGGAAACCTGCAGGATCCCGAACTACGAGATCCGGAACGAATGGTTCAATGCGATCGAAGACAACCGGGATTATGCCGTCACGGACAGGATCATCAAGGAATCCAGACAATTACTGGCAGATACCCTTGCGGGTCATGAAGAAGCGGTAGCCAGGGCATTGGATGAGAGTCACGTCCATGTGACGACCAACCGCAGCTACAACAATGAGGATGCACTGCAGAGCGCCATTTATCTTGCATATATCTATGCGTTGAACAAATACACGATCGTGAGGGAGATGACGGCAGGGAAAGGTTTTGCGGACGTGGTCTTTATTCCCTATGTTCCTGATCTGCCTGCCATGATCATCGAACTGAAACGGAACAAAACAGCGGAGAGCGCCATCGATCAGATAAAAGAGAAACGGTATTTTGATTCTCTTGCGCATTACAGTGGAGAATTGCTGTTTGTCGGGATCAATTACGATGAGGATGACAAGACGCATACGTGCAGGATTGAGCGGTTGGAGAAATAAATGAACAAAGGTATGAAAAAGCGTGCGCTTGCACTCATATTGATCCTTAGTCTGATCAGCGGGATGACAGATCCGGTTCTTGCTGTGTCTGTGACCGGAGCAGAGGAATCAGTTATCCCGGAGAATGCGGAAACTGTATCCGGCGCGGAAGGATCGGAGGACTCTGACGCAGCGGAAGAAGTCTCCGGCGAGGAGGATGAAACTGCGGTTACGGAACACTCCGTCACGGAAGAGGATGATCCCGTGGTCGGAGAATCTGTTACTGTGGCAGATGAGACGGTCGGGGAGGCATCCGGGATTCCGGACAGGGATCCTTCCGCAGAGAACAGCCGGGAATACGACGATTCCGTGATCACGAAGATCCTGCCGCCGGAACCGGCTTCGTTGACGACAGAATACAAACCCGCATTGCAGAGACTGCTGGAAGAGATGCCGGCTACATTGTTCGTGGAATATGGCGGCACAGTATTCTTCCGCACGGACGAAAACGGTGAGATCATTGCGGAAGAAGTTGCCGGCAGCAAGAGTGGAGAGCTTGCGGTTGAGACTTGGGAATGCCTGGATGATTATGACGAGTATCTGGGCAGTTACCGGTTTACCCCCGTTTTTGCTGAGAGTGTTGAGATTGCCGAAGGCGTGGAAAAACCTGAGTTCTCAGTCTCTGTAGAACATGAAGAGGATGGCCCCACCGGCGGATATATCCCGGATGATCTGCCATATGAGGTTCCGATCATAGGAGATCAAAGAACGGCTTCGGTATATCAGATCCATTCCTTCTCACCCAATCGGGACGGGAACGGTGAGGAACCGACATCTTACAACCTTTTTGAGACTGGCATGTTGCCGGCGGTTCGTAATCAGAATCCCTATAATACCTGCTGGGCGTTTGCTTCTCTTGGTGCTGTGGAGACGGATCTGATCATGGACGGTACGGTTGATAAGGATGAGATCGATCTCTCGGAGTTGCAGCTGGCCTACTATACCTCTCATATGTATGACGATCCAAAGGATCTGCATGATGACGATCAGGTATCATTCACACCTACAGATAAAGCAGAATTTTACCTTGATAATGGTGGGAATTCGATAATCGCATACCGGGCCATGGCTAACATGGTGGGACCCGTAAAGGAATCCGATGCACCTTACACCAATGGCCCCAATACACCTCTGGATGAGCGTCTTTCCATTGACTCGGATTACGCAGGAGTGAGTGCGGCATATGTGATCTCGACGAAAGATCGCTCCGGGATGAAAAAGGCGATCAGAGAGCACGGCGGGGTGGCCGTTTCATTTAATTATCAAAAGAACAAAGTGTTTTATAGTTCAACATACAATTCATACTACGGGAACGTTTCAGCAACGAATCATGCAGTTCTCGCCGTAGGCTGGAATGATAACTTCCCAAGGGAGAATTTTAAAGAGGCGTATCAGCCGGAGGGGGACGGCGCGTGGCTTATTCGGAACAGTTGGGGATTGAATGGGTATGGCATGGACGGCTATTTTTGGCTCTCCTACTATGACGCCGGTCTTCTCAGCGGTATTGCCGTGGCGTATGATGCAGATTTCTCTATTTATGACAACTGCTACTCTTATGCGCGTAATCCTTATCCTTCCGGATCTGTTCCCTATAACTCTAACTCCGCCACAATAATTCAGCGTTTCCCGGTAAGTGGTGATGAAACTGTCAAAGCCGTAGGTATCGAAACTGCCAACGCTGATCTGACGGTGGAAGTCTCTGTGACAGATGGCGTAAGAACCGTTACAGGATCAAGGCAGACCTCACACACAGGATTCTATAGGGTACCACTGGATCAGGAACTGATGTTGGAAAGCGACACGGAGTTGACGGTCAGTGTTAAATTGACCGGTAGTACACCTATCACAGTGCTCTGCGAACAGACCGGACAGATTAAAGACAAGTATTATGAAGGTATTGTCTGGACCAATGTCAGCACGAGCGGCGGATTCAAGATCGACAACAGCAGAGTTAACGGATATGATTCCACGATCCGGGTGTATACCGATGATGAGCCATACAGAGTCCGGATCATGAACGGAGAGGAGAACCTCACGGGAAAGACACTTAATCTGGATCCGGGAACTGAGGAAAAACGAAGCGTGGAATTGACCGCTGTTTCCGAGGGAAGAACAGGAGAT